>JBLIRL010000182.1:0-5380 GCA_049472275.1 Thermoplasmatota archaeon
GAGGGCAGCTACGGCATCCGCGTCGGCGGGCAGATCGAGGAGGCCAGCGTCGGCTTTCTGGTTCTCGTGAAAGCTGGCGCTGGCAGCGGCGAGGGCCGGCCCCGCCTCGTTCTCACCGTCGAACACGGTCAGGGTAACGGTGTACCTGCCGGCTGCGGTATAAGTGTGGTTGAGGAGGGGCAGCCGTTCGGATATCGGATCCGAACCGTCCCCGGGGTCCAGTCTGAAGGTCAGATTCGGAAGGTCGGTCATCGTATCGGTTGTACCCGAAAGATCGAAAAGGACCATGACCCCCACCTCTGCCTCGCCGGGGGCCTCAAGGACGGGAATGGGCGGCGGATTCCTGACCATGACCGATGACCTCTCGGTGTTGCCCATGTCAGTCCCGTCGAAGGCGGTAACCTCGATCCATTTCGTCCCCGGGGACCGGAAGACGTACTGGATCCGGGATCCGCCCCAGAATGTCCTTTCTTCTACCTTCCACCGGAACTCGAGATCGTCGATGTCGCTGAAGGTGTCCTGGGAGTCCTCCGCGGAGAGGGTCAGAAGCTCGTCCATGTCGGCACTCGTCCGCGAGATGCGCAGGTCCGTCCTGGGTACTACGTTGATGACCGTTACATTCATCGTGGTGTTGAACTCGTTTTCATCGCGGTCCCGGACGATCATCCTGACCACGTAGGTTCCATCCGCCCTGTAGGTATGGGTGGCGGAGACCTCCCCTTCCGACCAGTCGATCCAGGTCCCGTCGCCCATGTCCCATGCCACCTCCAGGTAGGGCTCATCTGAGGGATTGTCCGTCACCAACCCGGTGAAGGTATAGGAAGAATCCTCCAAAACACCCTCTCCCAAGACCCTGTCGATGTACATCCTGGGAGGAGGGTCCAAGACCGTCACGTTGATCCTGGTCACCGGTGCTTCCTCGTCATCGTCCCTGACCATGACCCTAACAGTATATTCGCCGGCCTCGGTGTAGGTATGGGTCTGTTTGAAGGAGCTCCTCCATCCGGTCTCCGTACCGTCACCGAGGTCCCATCTGACCTCGAGGTCCTCGATGTCAATCGGAAGGTCTTGGACCGAGACCTCGAACGTGTGCTGCTCGTCCTCCTCGAGGAGGACATCGGACTCGAGCGGTGTGACGACCGGGACATAGTTCTCGATTGCGAGGTCCAGGTAGGCAACGCCCGTGTCCCCGAACCTGTCACGGACCTCCACTGCAGGCCTGTATTCCCCTGCCTCGTAGGCGTAGCTCATCCTTGTGGTGTCGATCCATCCGGTCGACCTACCGTCCCCGGAATGGAAGTTGTACTCCAGGCCCCCGATGTCCCTCGGTGAATCATGACCCGCCGCGGTAAATTCTATCTGGCTGCCTTCGAGGAGTTCGCCGGAATATGACAGGTTCACGGTCGGCAGGCGGTTCTCCACCTTCACATGGGTCGAGGCCTCTGCGGTCTCTCCGTCGTCATCGGTGATGGAGACCATTATCAGATAGTTGCCGACCTGATCGAAGATGACGGTCCTTTCCGGACCTCCCGGCTCTTTCTCGCCCGATGGTCCCGTCCAGACATATTCCATCCGGGAAAGATCGCCGGGAGTGTCTTGGACATCGGGGGAGAAGGTGTGGGAATCTCCTTCCAGCAGCTCGAGCGAAGGGACCATCTCCACCGTCGGTGCGGTGTTGGACACATCGACGATGACCGGTTCGAGGTCCCAGTAGGTCGAATATACGTCCTTGACCCTAAACCTGAGCCAGCGGGTACCGCTGGTGGTGAAGTTCGTTGAGAGGTCCGCCGTGTCGACAGTGGTCTCGAACAAACGGTCGGTATCCATGTCCCAGTACATCTCGGAAATACCAGCCCCCGATATGCCGACGTCGATCGATACATCGGCGTCCTCTAGAACCTCGAAGTGGTCGGGGGCCGTCATGACGACCTCCTTCGTCGTTGGCTCCCCAATGTCATATCTCGCATCAACCGGCATTCCCGAGAGCTTCTGGATCCTGCCCGATGTCCAGTAGATCCATATCTCGTCGACAGCCGTCCTCGAGCCCAGGCCGAAGTGGAGCCTCTGAGGCTGCTGGAATCCGTGACCGCCGCAATCACCTCCGACGTATCTAGTGAGCGTGAGGTCTCCGGACCTGACGACGACCTTCGTACCCGTCGCATCAGTAGAGGTCTGGTACTGACCACCGGCCCCCTCGAGGTCGAGTTCCAGCCAGTGGTTCGAGTTCCCCGGGTTCCGGAAAAGATGCAGTTCCCTGGGGCCCTTGTAAGGATAGGTACCTTCTGTGCAGAAGTCGAGGTCCCCGTCGTTGTCGTAATCGACGTATGTCCCTCCGGTATTGGACCAGACCTTGAGATTGGATGCGTCGGTTCGGTCGGTGAAGGTTCTGTCGCCGTCGTTCTCCCACATGAACGAATGGTCCCAGAACGAATAGGTCTTCACCTGGGGAACCCAGAGGTCGAGGTCGCCGTCGTTGTCATAATCCCCCCATGCGACGCCGAAGTAGTCCTCGTCCTTCCACATGTAATCCCCGGTGTCGGGGTCCTGAACGATCGTTCCCGAGGGGGTGATCGGTATACCCGCCTCCACCCTGATATCGTTGAAATCCAGATAAGGCGGGCCCGTGTTCTCGAACAGCTGGGAATCGGCGCAGTAGTAGCCGCGATTCATGCCGCTCCTCTCGTCGTCCTTGTGGGCAAGATGGGAGACCCAGACATCCATATCCTGATCGTTGTCGAAGTCAGCCCAACCGGCGCCGTTCGAGTGACCGTAGTAGGTGTTCCCCTGGTAGTATGTCTTCTTCCCTGTGAGGTTGTAAAGTACCGCACTTTCCGTGAATGTGCCGTCCCGGTCGTTGATCCAGAGCTCGTTCGGGTTCAGATGATAGTTGCTGACGTATATATCGGGCCACCCGTCCTCGTTTGGGTCGCACCAGACGACGCCCATTCCCGCATAAGAGGTGGACCTTGGATTCAGACCGGCCGAGATCGATACGTCTGTGAACCCGAAGTTCGGGGGCCCGTCGTTGCGGTAGAGCCTGTCCATCTCCCCTGCATAGGGCCACTGGAGGTCACCGGGCTTCCTCCACCCCACCGTGTAGATGTCCGGATATCCGTCCCTGTTGTAATCACCCCAGGCAATACCTTCCGACGGCAGACCGTCCGAGGGATTGCCTGACCGGGCGGTGACATCGGTGAAGTCCCAGGAGGGAGGGCCGTTGTTGCGGAATAGATGATCGTCGTCACCCGCGGTGTAGAAATCGAGATATCCGTCACCGTTGTAATCGGCCCACTGGGAATAGCCCCTTGTTATATTGACACCGGTATCATTGGATACGTCCGTGAAGTCCCAGGAGGGAGGGCCGTTGTTCCGGAAAAGGCAGTTTTCAGAGGGACCCCTAACGAGGAGGTCAAGGTAGCCATCGTTGTTGTAATCCCCCCAAGCGAGGTTGTCGCCTCTGTATCCCGCGAGTCCCGCCTCCTCGGAGACGTTGGTGAAGGCGGGAGCCCTGGCAGGCGGGGACGGCCCATCGATCAGGGTGGTCCCATCCTCTGTCCATGCGGCCCCTGAAGGGATGGAAAGGACGATCGCGAGCATCAGTATAATAGATCTGAATGTCTCCATTTAGTCTCCCTTCTGGACATTGTCCAAGCATCTACTTAAACGAAGTGGAAAGTATTTGTGGGATAAGTTCAATATACATTTTTGATGAGGGGACAATTGGATTTCGATGTCAAGCATTATCCAGGAGGAGATAGGAAGCTTCTTTTCATATTCGGGTTCGGCTGCACGGACAAGCAGCCGGGTCTGAGATGGTTCCTGGAACGATTGAAGAAACGCAACTACGATATCACATGCGTCCAGCTTCCGACGGACATATCCGATTTCGAGGATGAGGTCCTGGTGAGGCTGAGGGATATCGAGAAGGTCCTGGACGATCATGTGGGAGTGGGGTTCTCCTACGGAGGTCTGGCACTCTCCTTCCTTGATAGACCCAGGAGAAGGATCTTCATCGCTCCCTTCTGGGCCGTGAACGAGAGGTGGAAGATCAAGGGAGGGGAGACCATTGCGACGGTGCTCTCCGTGATCCCCACACCGCTCCTCAAGAGGAAGTTCGATACCAACGACGCGGGCGACCTGGCTGTGGACGATGATCTTCTGGGGATGCCCGAGAGGATCTCATTTCGGTCGATCCACCAGTTCTTCGAGGCGCAGAAACTGCTTCCTGATCCGAGAACTGATGATTTCGTCTTCTACTCGAGAAAGGACAATGTGGTCTCGCCGGGCACCATAGAGAAAAGGATCAGGAGTTTCGATCTCGGGCATCAAATCTATGACGGGGGGCACCTCTTCTACCTCGATGAGGGTAGGGAAGGGGTCATAATTAGGATGATACAGGAGATCGACGGCAGCTTTCCGGATCCCAAGAACGCATCCTGACCCGAGGGTAGAAAATATTATTCCCGGGTTACGCCATCCACGGTCCGGTGAAGGAAGGTAGCGGACTCAGGATCAGACATATGCCGGGGGGGGGCCGCAGGGTCCTTTTCATTCACGGATACGGGGGCAACCTCGGACAGCCGGGGGTCAAGTGGTTCATGAACCGCTTCCGGGAACACGGGCTCGACATGACCTACGTCCAGCTCCCGACGGAGGTCGGGGATATCCAGGAAGAGGTCATCGGACCGGTCCGGGAGGTCGAGAAAGGATTAGGGACCCATGTTGCCGTCGGTTTCTCCTTCGGAGGGCTGGTGCTTTCGTACCTCGATGGCGCGAGAAAGAGGATTTTTTTATCGCCATTTTGGGGTGTCAACGACCGTTGGATGATAAGAGGGACAGAAAGCGTGGTCAAGCTTCTTTCCGTTATAACAAAACCGGTCCTGCCGAGGAGGTTCGGCAGGGAAGAGGCGGGTCCGCTGGCGGCGGAGAGGGACATGGAGGGAATACCGGAACATGTCTCGTTCCGCACGATTGATCAGTTCTTCAGAGCACAGAGCCAGCTTCCTCCTCCGAGGGAGGGTGATGTCGTCTTCTACTCCCCGGATGACAAGGTGATCTCGCTCAGCGCCATCGAGAACAGGGATATCGAGACCCACAGGTTCAGAGGGGGGCATATGTTCTATCTCTCCAGGGAGAGAGCGGAAATCATGGAAAGGGTCCTCTCCCAGGTGGACATGGGTTTCGGTCACACCCACTCAGCCAGCTGATGCGCCCTGGTGAAGAGCAGCTTCCTGGCCAGTGTGACGACCGTCAGGGAAGTTATGATCCCCGCTCCCAGTATCATCAGGTAGACGATTATCTGATATTCCGCTGCAAGGAGCGGGTCGGTTCCGGCTATCAGAAGGCCCGCCATCGCCCCCGGGATGAAGATAACACCCAG
>JBLIRL010000183.1:0-5599 GCA_049472275.1 Thermoplasmatota archaeon
GGCGGCCGGGAAGCGTAGTAGGACAGCAAAAACAAGTGGGCGCCGGCATGATAATAATCGGGCTGAAGTTCGATGACGCGTCTCATCGCCCGTTCAGCCAAATGGGCCTGTGCCATTGCCTTGACCGTATCGTATCCCATCCTGGCCATGGCGTCCTCCAGGGAAAGGTTCGCCTCACTGAAGGCGTTCACGACCTCTCCCTTCAACTTCTCCCTCTTCTTCAGTACCTCGAAGAACTGGACGACGAGGGCATCCCTCTTCTCTCCCAGCAGTTTGTGCCCTTTTTCGGCAAGGAGCCTCTTCTTGCGGATGGAGAGAAGCTCCATCCTGGTAGGATTGACGCCTTCAACGATCTCACCTGCCATACAGACACCTGCCGAGCACCGGGTCAATTCGGATATCCCTTTTAATATGAATAAATGACGGTGGAACTGTTTCATCGGCCTATGTCCCTTGAGAATTTCTTCACCTTCTCCAGGGTCTTGGACCTGGATTTGAAGAACTCCCGGAACGGATCGAGGATGTCGGCCATCTGGTTCGCGACCTCCTTCTTGAGGTCGGCGGGATGGAGCTGTTTCTTCGCGAAGGCCGACCTTAATCCCTCGTAGCTCTTGAAATGGAGGTCGCCCCCCCATTTCTCAGGTCTGGTGATAAGAAGCTCACCCTTGATGGGGAATATTATGGTCTTGCAGATCTCCATGACCGGGTTGTCGGGGACCCCCTCGGGACACCAGGCCTTCTTTATCTTCCTCCTTATGTCGTCCTCGGTGTCGTGCAGGTAAATGCCCGAATCCGGATCGGACTTCGACATCTTATGGGCAAGGTCCCCGTCCTCGTCAAGTCCGAGGTATGCGAAGAGCTCCCTTCTCGCGATGTTGAGATGCTTGTTGAGCTTGTGGAGCTCCCCGTTGTCGAAGGCGAGATCACCGTTGTAATCCTCCTTGTTGATCACCGAGAGGATGGGGGTCTTTCCTCCGACCCGCCTCTTTCCAGCTATCAGGACCTCGAGGGCGCTGTGCCTCTTTTCCTCCCCCATCTTCCTCAGTCCTTCGAGCAGATGCCTGGTCTCCTGAGACAGGGTCTCGTTCTCGATGAGAACGTCGAGGTCCATGTCGATCTGTTTTGCGAGGGCGTCGTGGTCCAGACCTCCGGTGGGTCCAGTGATCATCTCCATCCTGCCGCTCTTTGACAGGCTTGATAGAAGCGGTGTATGCAGTGCGATGGGCTTCTTCCATCCGAGCTTATCGGCGGCATCCCTGGCAAGCATGTGTGCATGCCTCTGGTCCATTCCGCCTATGGCGAGATCCACTTCGAGGTCGAAAATGTCCGCCGCCTGCATCGACGGATATAGGAACTTGGATGAATCGAGGTCCCCCTCGCTCTCCTTCCTGCCCATTACCGTCATCGCCCTCTTGATCCTGGAGAGCGATGCCGATTTCGCTATCCTGAGGACCTTCTCCCAGTAGTCGGCGGAGTTCGCCATGTCGCTGGCCCACTTGAAGTTGAGCTTGCCGTCCTCTATCGCCTTGTCGAGGCCGTATGCTCGGTAGCAGTCGATGAAGTAGTCGCCGCATGTCCTGATCTTCTCAAGGTCCCCGCCGAACTTGTCGTTGATGAAGGCGTGCCAGTCGGCAAGGAGGATATCTACGGTGAAACCCGCCTCTATCAGTTCCTCTATCTTCTTCGTGATGATAAGCCACCCGATATGAACGTAACCGGAGGGTTCGTATCCGACGTAGGCCTTCGGTCCGGTCTTCTCGTCGATAAGCTCCCTCAGTTCCTTCTCGGTCACGATCTCCTCGGCCCCCTCGAGGACCAGTTCCATTCTCTTTTCAGTATCCATGGCCTTCACCACATAGTTTCGGTGCTTGGGACGGTAGGCATATAAAGGGAGCCCTACTTTAATTTGGTGATGGAGAACGTCGGCTACCAGACCCCTGGAAAGGGCATACCTCACGAACGGTGCAGGGAGCTGACTCTCGACCTGATCGAGCACGAAGTCCCATATCATGCCCTCGGATATTCATGGACTGATAAGGGGCCCGTATGGACATTGCTCCCCATGAGATTGTGGGCAGGAGTTCTCAGTCCTTCCGGGGCTCCAGTCGACGTGAGAATGGGCGAGCTCAGAGAGGTGAACCTGAGGATATCTGGGACCCCGTACTGCGTCGGAAGGTTCCAGGACGGGGATTACATCCCCTGCCCCGATCCCTCGAGAACCTCGCAGTTCTCCCAGTGTCCCGAATGCATGTCATACGATATTCCAGATCCTTCGTGCATCTTCGAGCCTCACTGCTCCGGTGGTTCCTGCGGGGCCGATTTCTGCCAGGCGGACCATGTCGTCTATCTGACGGGATTCCGGGACAGGACCAAGGTCGGAATGACCCAGCTCGGGAGGTTCGAGAAGAGGGGGAGGGAGCAGGGAGCGGATGTGATACTTCCCCTGCTCGTTCTCGGGGACCGGTATTCGGCAAGGGTCATGGAGTGGAGGATATCGAAGCTTCTCGGTCTTCCCCAGTCCGTCCCTTCCGGCTCTAAGATATCGGGGTGGTCGAGGCCGAGGGACGATGAAAAGACCTCCCAGAGGCTGATGGACCTCAAGGGATGGGTGTCGGGAAGGTGGGGGGACCTGAAGGGGACCATAGGTCCGGATGTGAAGATAACAATACCTCCGGCGGAGTTCGGGCAGAAAGCGGTATCCTTGAGATATCCGCTCCAGGAGCCTCTCACCTCTCCTCCCAGGAGATATACCAACGATATCGTCAGGGGGGATGTCGTTGGTTACAAGGGGAATTATCTTGTCCTCAGATCCAGCGGTCTGTGGGCATGGAGGATCGGGGAGACCCCGGGACGGGTAGTGTATTTTTCCGAAAGGATGGATTGATGGGTCAAACCAAAATTCTATATGTGTTCCCCGACAATTCGTTAATGTCAAGGGGGACAATTCGATGTTTAGGAGAAGAGGCAGTGCCATCCCTATAGTTCTGGTATCCTTGTTGCTGGTAACATTGATCCCGCTGCCCACGGGCAAGAGTATCATGACGGGACCCGTTGTCTCCGTGGAAGTGGGTGCCCCCATGGTACACGTTGGAGAATCCACAACTGTCCTGGTGACGGTGGAGAATTACGACGGTGAGACCTACACACCGATGGACCTCGTGGAAGTGACACTCTCCGCCGAGGTAGGAACTTTCGATCCGGAGTCGTCGATCACCGATGTGGATGGCCGATGCACATTCACATATTACGCTCCGGATGAGGTGGACGCCCCCACGGATGTTACGATCACTGCCACCGCAGAACAGGGTGTTCTCGATCCCACTGGAAGCGATGAGGTCAAGGTCACCTATCGTCTCGAGGGTCTGATCACGGGTCCTCCCCAGATAGAGACCGGTGGAGAGGCCGAGAACTACGTTCTGAAGGTTACCGCCGGTGGGAAGCCGGTGATGAATGCCAACGTCATGCCCACGGTCTTCGGAGCCGGAACACTTGCGACCTACTCCCGACAGACGAATGCGACAGGAGAAGCGGTGTTGACAATAGATCCCGGCGATAATGCAGGGCAGATCAACATCATGGTCCAGCTCGGATCCAGCGATTATTTCTCGAGTGCTGTCTCGAAGGCAGTGAATGTCGTTGAAGAGCTGGCACCGCTGAGATTGGAGGAGATCTCATTTGGTCATTCGGCTAGAAATTGGGGATTGCGAAATCTAAAATTCAGGCTGTTTCGAGGAGACGATCCGGTTCCCGGACAGCAGGTCCGTTTTTCCACAAGCGAAGGGTATTTTCTTTCCGGTCTTGTGACCACGGATGCCGGGGGGTATGCGAATGCAACCTTGATCGTTTCTGCGGAAACCGATGAGAATGTCCAGAGACAGGCGGTGATCACTGTTTCCGCAACCGATGGTGCTGAACAGGTCAGCTTCGAGGGAACCCTGAATATCTCCGGTATGAGGGGGAATATCAATCTGAGGATAGATCCGATCCCCTATGACAGCGATTTCCAGGGACTGCTGTTTCCCGGAGAATACATATCCCATCATCCGAGGGTGGTAAGGACCACTTTCTATGCTCCGGAATTGATGGTCGATATGTCTCTGGTATTCGACTTGATAAATCCAACCGGCGAGACCGTTTATACAGATATCCTGGCCACCGGTATCGATACGGAAGAATACGTGGTGGATGGCAAATACTACGTTCATTACCAGGATCCAATGAATGTGTACCAGGTGCCCGCGGATCCCGATGAAGGCAACTACACATTCGTTTACAGATTGACAAGTCGCAACGGCGTGCATACTTACAGTGAGATGAACGAGGTAAGGATCGGATTGGATTGGGTGGAGGATTACAAGATTTCGATCCGCAGTTCCGGTAAGGATGACTGGACCTTCATCTACTACTTCGCCGGGGCAAATGATCTAACCCCATATATGGACATAGAACTTGAGGACCTCGAGAGCGAGGCCCCGAACGGCGAGTTCAAGGTATACGTCTACTTTGACAGGGAAGACACATACGATGATGTGAACATATACGATGGTTACAGGTGGGACGGTGTGAGAAAATGGGACCTGGAGGTTGGAAAGGAGAATAGTATGGAGATGGGTCATGAGAATTCCGGTGACGAGGATGTCCTGCTTGATTTCATGAAATGGGTCGCAGATTGCTCTCCCACGGGCCATTACTGTCTAGTCATGAATGATCATGGTAAAGGCTATAAGGGCACCTGTTGGGATTATTGCGAAATGAGGGATGATATCATCGGGGGCAGCTATGATATGAACTTCATGAGCCCCGATGATGTCAGGAGCGCTTTGAGGAACTTCAAAAGGGACAGAAGAATGGTCGATGTGGTGACCATTGCGGCATGCGGAATGTCCACGATAGAGGTTGCCACTAGGATAGCCCCCTACACCTCCTATATGGTGGCCAGCGAGCTTCCATTGTACAGCAGACACGGACTGGTCACAGAAAAGGTCTTGGAGCATCTGAAGGGGTATGATTGGGCAACTTCTCCTCCATTCCCATTCCTTGTGGCAACGGATTTCGTGAATGGTTTCATAGAGGAATCAGGGGGTACAGGTCACGATTCGACGATATGCGTGGTCGAAACCGGGTACGTTGAAGAATTCGAAATAAAAATTAATGCCACCATGAGGACCATATACAACAACTGGGACCTCCTCGGTGAGAGTTTCACGGAAGCTTATGATCAGACCATCAGGGTCCCCGGACCGGAGCTGGGCGAGTTCGAGAATGGGGATCTGAAAGATTTCCTGGAGAGGCTCAGAGATGAATTCTCTTCTTTGATATTGGACCCCACTGCGAGGTCGGCCTTCAACGGCGTCCAGGATTGCCTCGGCCTCCTTGAGGATATGATCGTTTATCTCCATTCCACGGATGGTCTTAACGGTCTGATCCTTTACATGCCTATGGAACCGATAGATCTGGATTATTACGGGTTCCTCTACTGGGATTACGGCGGGATATCTCGGTTCCATACGGACTATTACAGCCACTGCATCAAATTGTACAGCGGTGGAACATACTATCCTCAAGGAGGAGACGGCCAACAAGATGAGGAACCGTTCAC
>JBLIRL010000184.1:0-5297 GCA_049472275.1 Thermoplasmatota archaeon
GATGATCCCGAAGGTCCTTGGATGGACATGAAGGCCACCATAGCCGATGCTTCCTTCGTAGGCGAGGAGGCTGACGACTACGCGGGATATAGTATGGATATCGTCGGTGACCTCAACGGTGACGGATACGACGATATAGCCATCGGGGCCCACTACAACGACCAGAACGGAAGGCACTCCGGCAAGGTTTACATCATATTCGGGAGAGGCTACGGATGGACTCCGGACCTTGATCTGTCGCAAGCTGACGCATCGTTCATCGGAGCTCACGAGGAGATGACGCTCGGTCACGGGGTCGGAGGTGCCGGTGACGTCAACGGCGACGGATATGACGATCTTCTCATCGGCGGAATCGGGGGCAGGGAGGCCGGTGAATGGGCCGGTGCGGTTTATCTGATCCTCGGCAGACCGTGGGGGTGGCAGAGGGACAGACTCCTGGTCAGGGGGGATGTGACCTTCCATGGCGAGGGCGGTGGAGATGAGGCAGGTGCAAGCGTCTCTTCCGCGGGTGATGTGAATGATGATGGTTTCGATGATATATTGATAGGTGCCCCGTACTGGGATGAGGAGCACAGGATGATGGCAGGGGCCAGCAACGGGAAGGCTTACCTGATATACGGCAGGGGTGTCTGGGATAAGAAGGAGTGGAACCTCTCCGAATCGGACGCGACCTTCGCAGGAGGGTGGTGCAACACGCTGGGTTTCTGCACCGGAGGTGTGGGTGACGTCAACGGAGATTCCATCGATGACTTCATGGTCAGTGCATACGAGGCCAATGACAACGCCGGTCTCACCTATCTCTTCCTGGGAAGGGTCGATCCATGGTCGGGCGAAATGGAAGCCTCCGACGCCGATACATATTTTTCGGGGGAGATGGGAGATCATTCCGGTTTCGATTTCGGATCTGCGGGCGACGTGAACGGCGATGGGATGAACGACATCGCGATCGGCGGGCGCTACAATGACCAGGGCGGGCATTGTGATGCCGGCAAGGGATACCTCGTCCTCGGAAGAAGGGGAGGATGGGGCAAAGCGGAGACCCTGACGTTATGCGACGCTTCGTGGCTTGGGGAGGAGCCCGATGACAATTTCGGATACTCCGCAAGGATCGTGGGTGACCTCAACGGGGACGGACTCGCGGAGATAGCTTTCGGAGCCCGGGGCAACGACGAATTCGCAGCAGGTGCGGGCCAGGTGTACATATATCTTGGCAGGAGATCAGGATGGGAACTCGACGTGGATTGCGAGGAGGCGGATGGCTCCATATTCGGTGAGATGTCGGCCGATAGTTTCGGATACGGGATCCGGGGAGGTGGGGACGTCGACGGTGACGGACTCGTTGATTTCCTGGTGAGCACCTGGGCCAACGATCAGGGCGGGAGTGCTTCGGGAAAGGTCTATCTTTTCCTCGGCTCCGAGGGCGCATACAATATCGAAAAGGACCCTCCCTCAGAGAACGGACCGGACGATCAGCAGGAGGATAATTGGGAGTGGAACGATTCAGACAACGACGGGACGAAGGACCTCAACGATCCCTTCCCGCTCGATGATACGGAGTGGTCGGATCTTGACGGAGATGAGATCGGAGACAACACCGACCACTTCCCGGACGATCCTGCCGCTTCGGTGGATTCCGATTCCGACGGCTATCCCGATGAATGGAACGAAGGAATGGAGGAGCACGATTCTTGGACGGGATTGAGACTTGACAGATACCCTGATGATCCGGAAAAATGGGGTGATGGCGGATCAGGTGGTTCGTTAGGTTCTATCTCTCTCATCGTTCCGATCGTCATAGCCTTGATACTGATCGCGGCTGCAATTTTCCTTGTTGTCCACTCGAGATCCAAGAGGCATGGAAGGTCTGCTTCCACGCGGGAAGACCAGGTATTGATCACATCCGATCGAGAGAGCTCTTCAGATGCTCCGGATCCGTAGACGGCACGTCGCAGTTCCATCCCTGGCATACGTAGGCGGTCGCTCTGCCATCGATGGGAAGGCTTTCCGCAGTGAAAGGCGCCAGCTCGGCAAGCTCGGTATTGCCCGGATCCCTGAGCAGCAGAACCTTGCCTGGATAGTATCTGGACCTGACCCCATCGATCATCCTACCCGTGTCCTCATCCAGCGGATCTCCGGCGATCACTATCTCTCTGGACGGCCCGGCAGCATGCATGAAACCTGACAGCATCTGTGTAAAGCCCCAAGGCGCTCTTTCAAGGTCCGCCCGGAAAGCCCCACCGGTCAAGGAGGCGATCTCCTCATACTTCGAATTGCCGGTCATCCTCGAAAGCCTGACGAGTCCCGAGAGGGCGAAGGAATTCCCAGAGGGATAGGCTCCGTCATAAGCCTCCTTCTCCCTTATGATCAACTTCTCACCGTCAGCTGGTGAAAGGAAGAATCCCTTTCCCTCAGGGTCCCAGAACCTCTCGATCATCATGTCGGCAATATTCACCGCATACCGGATGAGATCGGCATCGAAGTTCGACTCGTAAAGGTCGAGCAGAGCGTTGACCAGGAACGCATGGTCATCGATGTATCCGAATTCGAACCCTTTCCCCGAGCCTTTTACATGTTTGACCCTGCCCCTCTCATCGACCATTTCGTTCAAAATCACTTCCGCTGCCCTCGTTGCAGTGTCCAGATACTCCTTCCGGCCGAAGGTCTGGTAGGCCCTTGCGAACGCCGAGACCATGAGCGAGTTCCAGTCCGCGAGAACCTTGTCGTCAAGGGACGGCCTAATCCTTTTGGACCTTTCCAGATCCAGCGTCCTCAGCATCACGTTCAGCTCCGGGTCCGCTCCGTCCTCTTTCATGTGGAGAATGTTCGCTCCGCTGTACTTCCCTGTCGCCTCATCCCTGAAATTGCCGTCCTTTCTGATGTCGAAGATCTCCGAGAACCTGGTCCCTGCATCCTCTCCTAGGATGGCCATTACCTCCCTGGAGGTCCAAACATAGAACCTGCCCTCCTCACCCTCCGAATCGGCGTCCTCGGCCGAGTAGAATGAGCCATCGGGAGACCTGAGGTCCCTTGAAACGTAATCCAGAACGCCTTCCACGGTCTCCCTGAAGGCCTCCTCACCGGTGGCGAGGTATGCTTCGGTGTATGCCATCGCCAGCATGGCCTGGTCGTACAGCATCTTCTCGAAATGCGGAAGTCTCCATTCCCTGTCGGTCGAATACCTGTGGAAGCCTCCGCCTATATGATCGTATATGCCTCCGTATCGCATCTTCCTCAATGTTGTCATTGCCATGTCAAGGGAGGTCACGTTCCCGGTCCTCCACCAGTGCCTCATGAGGAACATGAGATTATGGGCGGAAGGGAATTTCGGAGCCGTGCCGAAACCACCGTTCTCACCGTCGAAAGAGGACTTCAGATGGAGGAAGGCCTTTTCCACAATCCCCTCGTCGATGTCCTTTCCCGGGGATGCGATCATCGAGGATCCCATAGCCTCTGTTATCGATCCCGCCGATTCCCGGATGGTTCCCCTGTCTCTCTTCCACATATCTTCCAAGGAATCAATCACATCCAGCAAACCCATCATGCCGAACCGCGACCTTCTGGGGATATAGGTGGCAAGGAAGAAGGGTTCGGCTTCCGGTGTCATTACTACCGTTAGAGGCCAACCTCCCTTTCCCGTCGCCAGGACGGAGGCCTTCATGTACACTGAATCTATGTCCGGCCTCTCCTCCCTGTCGACCTTCACGGGGACGAAGGTCCTGTTCATCCTCCAGGCCACCTCAGGGTCCTCGAAGGATTCATGGGCCATGACATGGCACCAGTGGCATGTCGAATATCCGATCGAGAGGAATATTGGTTTGTCCTCCCTTTTTGCCTTCTCGAAGGCCTCCGGGCCCCAGGGGAACCAGTCAACCGGATTGTTCTTGTGCTGCTTCAGATAGAGGCTGCTCTCACCCGACAGATGGTTCACGAAACGTCTTTCCATGAAAGATACAACCTATTCACATATATCGAGGTCTTTTCCGGTTAATAGGAATGCCCCGTAAGGTTTAGGTCGCTGAGATTCCTGAGATCTGATAATGTCATGGAAAATCGAATAAATAGGTAGACCCCTTGAACTTCAAGGAAGATTGGACCCGATGTTCCTGTGAACGGTGCGTTCCATGTATTACAGACAGCTTTTCGATTACAACTCGAAACTGGTGGATGAAGTCCTGAAAAGAATCCCTCGTTCGGTTTTTCGAAGGGTGATAGAGTTCGGCGCAGGATCCGGGATATTCACATTACCTCTCCTTGAAAGGGTCTACGAGGGGGTTGATGATTACATCGTCATCGATCCCTATCCGGGTCCCTATGCAAAGGACAGAGAATCACTTGTGAAGCGGGTTCGGGATGAGGGTTTTCAGGCGAAGTTCCATGTCCACAAGACCACGATCTGGGATGCGGGAGTGGAACTTGCCGGGGCGGATCTGGTCATCGGACATGACGTGTTCTGCGATCTGACCATGGACCAGGTCAAAAGATCCATGAAGGCCGGGAGGCGCCTGCTTTCGGAAGGAGGATATTTCGTCCACAGCGGGTTATGCCCTAATGCCGCCACCCCCTCTGAGAGGCTCCTCGTGAAACTCGACAGTTACTCCTCGACACCACTTGTGAAGGGAAACTGGTTCTCACCCGGAAGCGAGTTCCTTTTCGTGATCTCGAGAGAGGCGGGTTACGAGGATGTCGGGATACACGAGGTGAAGGTACCCCTGACATTGACAGGCAGCGGTGCCCGGGCCCTTCTCAAGGAGTGGAACATCAAGGATTCCGCAATAAGGAGGTACGGGGAACAGATAGACAGGATCGGGATCGAGTTTCCCCGGGAGCAGGTTCTGATTTGCAGGAGATAATGCAACTACCTTGGGGATTTTCTTCCTATAAACCAGATTTCACGTAAGACCCTGGAGCGATCGTTTCTTCAGGATATCAACGATCTTTCTCTCTATCGGTCCTCTCGCTATGGAATCGGCAAAGTCGAGCCTGTCGAAGTACAGCCTTAGCGATGTTACCTTGTAGTCCCTGTAAATCAGGACCTCAGCCTGTTTCGATCGTATACGAACTCCGTTTTTCAGGGTGGCATCAACAACGAACTCCTCGAAAAAGACATCGTCCTCGACCATGATAACAACGGGTTCGAGCCGGATACCGTCAACATGTTCCAGCAGCCAATTGAATCCCTTTCTCGCCCCCTCCTTCCCTTTCAGTACGGTCCCGAGCATCTCCAGTTCGAAATCTTCATGGAGAAGGGAGATGACCTTCTCGATGTCCATGCTCTCCAGTGCCTCATCGAGCTGCAT
>JBLIRL010000185.1:0-5546 GCA_049472275.1 Thermoplasmatota archaeon
AGGTCGGTCGGACAAGACTTGAGCTCGAGAGGACGGGCACGATCATAAGGGGGAACATGCTGAACCCCGGAGCGATGGGTTTCAACATCGGATCCCATTTCACCATTCATTACGGAAAGGGTTCCGCCGCTCACTCGGTATCCGAGTTCGAGGCCAGGCTAAGAGAGCGCTATCTTCCCATATTCTGGATATCGTCCCGGGAGATGGCGACCTTCGTGTATTTTTTCAGGGATCTGTCGGGTTTCAAACGGTTCAACAGTGAGCTGTTCAACATGCAGGAGGCCGTAGTCATCTCGAACCTGCGTTCCGTACCCTTTTCCTTGAGGAGTTCCGCCATGGTAAGGCATCATTACCTGGGGGAGGGGGGAGGGAGAGGTTTCTCCCTTCATAACCATCATGATAGGATTGCTTCGATGCCCCCAGGGGGAGCCTCCTGATGAGATTCCTCGAGAGGGACGACGAGAGGGGTCAATACAAGGTCAGGATAGAATCCCTCGACGATCTCTGGTACCTACATCAGGCCTTGCTGCCCGGTACGATCGCAGGCTGCCATACATACAGGAAGCTCGAGGCGAAGGAGGACACTATCAGGGCCGATTCACAGCCCCGGATCAAGGTCTATCTGAGGATCGATGTCGAGGCCAGCGAGTTCCATCCGTTCACAGATATGCTCAGGGTGAAGGGATCGGTCCTCGAGGGCCCGCACGAGATAACGGGGCACCATACATTCAATGTGGATATCGGAACGGTATTGGACCTCGAGTTCTTCCAGGACCATGAGGGAGCGGTATCCATTCTGGAGGAAGCGGAAGAAGGGGCCCTGGGGACCCTGGCATTGGCCGTATCGATCGATGACGAGACGGCCGAGCTATTCAGGCTGAGGGATTACGGAATGGAGAGGATAGGGACCATCAGGGCAGCCGGTGGAGGGAAGAGGCTTGGCAAGGGCGGAGGATGGGAACACTACTACCGGGAGATCGCCGATCTCGTTTACCAGAACATCAACGAGGGCCATGTCCTGATATTGGCGGGGCCCGGGTTCTTCAAGGAATCCCTCGCGAAGCTCATCAGGGGGGAAGCAAGGGTGGACCCCACGATGATGTACATCGTCCATTCGTCCTCCGCGGGAGCGTCGGGATTGAGGGAAGCCCTGAGCAACGGTGATTCCATCGCAGGCTCCCTCAGGAAGCTTCGATTCGTCCAGGAGAACGAGGCCCTCGAGGAGCTCATGGCAAGGATAGGCAGGGGAAAAGGGGCCGCCTACGGCCTCGATGAGGTCAAGAGGGCCCTTTCCATTGGCGCGGTCGAACTGCTCATGATCTCCGAGCGTGTCTTCAGGTCGGGGCCCGGAAGGATCCTGATGGGAACGGCATCCGGCATGGGGTCGAGGACCCTCATCACATCGACCTCCCATGAGCTTGGGGACATGCTCGATCGGATGGGAGGCGTCGGAGCACTTCTGAGGTTCGATGTATGACTCGGGAAGAGGATGCCAACACCGCATCAAACAGGGTGAAAGGCCTGATGAAACGGGCTGCGACATGGCCAGGCAGGAATCTCGGAAAACCGCATCCAGCGGGTGTTCCATTGTTCATCGTATCAGCCGTCTTCTTCGCACTGCTGTTAATTTCCCCATTCCTTGCAGAGCGGGACACCCTCCATTTCGGCAGCGGGGGAAAGGTGGGCGAATTGGACAATGAGGGAAACATTTCCTCGATAGACGATCCCTTTGCCAGAGCGATATACAGGTTCGGGGACCGCTACTGCCACCAGAAGGACCATCGGTCCTACGAGCTCAACGGAAACCAGATGCCGGTATGTGCCAGGGACATCGGTCTTTTTCTTGGGATCTTCCTCGGATGCGTGTTGGGATCGATGTACAAGCGGTCAATTCCTTTGCTGGTTCTCGGAATGTTCATACTTCCCATGGCACTTGACGGCGGATTCCAGTCCTTGACGGCATACGAATCGTTCAATCCTCTCCGGCTCGTCACCGGTGCTGTAGGGGGATTAGGGATAGGACTTTACCTTAACGGCTCCCTCGTCCATGTCCTTCTCATACTGCTACGCGGGCGGGGGAAGGGATAGCTTAATATCGGTCCGTTTTATACAAGGGCAAAGGGGTGAATTCTATGAAGATACTGGTTACCGACGGTATAGCTCCGGAAGCTGTCAGGATGCTCGAGGAGGCTGGTCACGAGGTTGTGCTAGACGAGGCAAGCCCGGAAAGGTTGTTGGAGATCATCGGAGATTACGACGCTTTGCTCGTAAGGTCCAGGACCAAGGTCCGGCAGGACGCCCTTGACAGGGCAACAAGGATGAAGGTGATCGGAAGGGCCGGGATCGGTGTCGATAATATCGACATTGCATATGCGAAGGAGAAGGGTATCAAGGTCGTCAATGCCCCCATGGGAAGCACCCTGTCCGTTGCCGAGCTCTCATTCTCACACATGCTGGCCCTTGCCAGAGGTCTGGTCAAGGGGACGAACGGTATCAAGTCCCAGCAGTGGCTCAAGAAACAGCTGAAGGGAATGGAGCTCGATGGAAAGACCGTGGGGATCGTGGGGTGCGGAAGGATCGGACAGGCCCTTGCCGCAAGATGCCAGGCATTCGGAATGTCGACGATCGGGTACGACCCGTACCTGCCGGCCGAGGTGGCTGAAGAAGCAGGTATCAGACTTGTTGATATCGACGAGCTATACCGGAGCTCGGATTTCATCTCTCTTCACGTGGCACTGACAGACGAGACCAGGCATATGATCTCGACCCCCCAGTTCGAGATAATGAAGAAGAACGCCTACCTGATCAATTGTGCCAGAGGGGGGGTGGTCGACGAGGAAGCCCTCTACAATGCCATAGTCGAGGGAAAGATAGGAGGGGCTGGACTGGATGTCTATGAGACCGAGCCCCCCGGTGAGACAAAGCTCTCAACCCTGGATAATGTTACGATGACGCCGCATATCGGTGCAAATACGGTGGACGCTCAGCTGAAGGCAGGCACTATGGTGTCAGAGCAGGTGATCATGGCCTTGAAGGGTGAGACACCGGTATACTGGGTGAACAAATAGCCCGGGAGATTGTCGGGACGAATACCTGCGGACCCCCGCTCAAATATTATAAACGAACATTCCATAAGGCGTTATCATGGCCGGCGACATAGAGGTCCGTCGTTATATCGAGGAGGACCACGACAGATGGGACCGTTTCGTGAGAGGGTCCAATAACGGAACGATCTTCCACGAGCAGCAGTTCCTCGATTATCACCCGGATGGGCGTTTCGACTTCCATCATCTGATCTTCGAGAAGGACAGCAACATCTTCGCGGTCCTCCCCGGTCTGGTCAAGAACGGCGTTTTCCGATCACCCGCAGGTGCAAGTTTCGGCGGCTTCGTCACCAACGACATATCATACGATACGGCCGAGGAGATCGTTGACCGTTTCCTCGACCACTGCCGAAGGTCCGGTATCCGCGAGGTCTACGTCACACCTCCGCTTTCCGTTTACTACGATATTGTGACCCAGAACATCGAATATGCGCTTCTTCATCGGAGCTTCGACTATCATGTGCATCTGTATTCGAGCGTGGTCGACCTAAGACGGACATTCGGTATGGAACACTACGACAAGAAGGCAAGGAATGCCGTGAGAAAGGCGTTGAAGAGCGGCATAACGGTCGAGATCGAAAACGATTTCGATACTTTCTATCCCATCCTCGTAGAGAACAAGGGAAAGTTCGACCTTGATCCCACGCACTCATTGGATGAGCTCAAGAGGCTAGACGAGCTCCTGCCGGGTAAACTCAAGCTGTTCATGGCGAGGATGGACGGCAGGGTCATCGGAGGAAGCCTGATATTCGTCTGCAACGAGAGGACCCTCATAGATTTCTACATAGCCCAGAATTACGACTATCAGGAATACAGGACAATTAATCTGGTCCTTCATGAGATAATCAGGTGGGGCCACGAGAACGGTTATGCCTATTTCGATATCGGAGTGAACCAGGACACCTCATCCTCGAACCCGATGGACCTGAACCAACCCCTGGTGGCCTTCAAGTACCGCATGGGGGCGAGATGCGTGATGAGGAACACCTTGTACAAGAACCTTCGGGGAGATGAGGAATGAGGATCGTACTTGTTTCGATGGACTGTGTCCGGTCCGACTACCTGGGCCAGCCGGGTTTCTCCCGTCTCATAGATGAGGGTTTCCTCTTCGACACCTGCATCACCGCCGCATCCCACACATCGACGAGCCACACCACGATGTTGACCGGTACCTTCCCCTTCGATCACGGTGTCAGATGGCTTGTGCGGTACAGGGTCAGGGACACGATGCTCCAGGAGCACTTCGGATCAAAGGGTTACAGGACGGGTGCGTTCATCGGCGGCTTTCCTCTCACGCAGGGAGACCTCGACAGGGGTTTCGATGTGTTCAGGCACGATCCGTTGACCGAGGACGTGGCCGAGGGGCGGAGTCATTACGTTCCAGCCCCCTCACTCGTGGACCAGGCGATCGGATTCCTTGAGGGCTCCGGGAGGGATGCGTTCGTTTTCATACACATGTTCGATGCCCACCTGACCCTCCGGTCCGAGTTCGACGAGGAGAACCCGCCTCCGGAGAAAGATGAGAATGGCCGCTACAGGGACATCGAGAGGCACCTCGGACGAAGGCAGAGGAGATACCGAGAGGAGATCGATATGATGGGGATCGAGCTCCAGAGACTTGTGGACTCCGGGTATGTCGACCTGCTCATCGTCACCGCCGACCACGGAGAGAAGATGCAGGGTGAGAAGGACTATCCTTGGGTTCACAACCGCAGGGGGGAACCCGTAGGAAGCCACTTCCACGAGGTCGAGCTCTGGGACCATCAGCTCAAGGTGCCGCTACTGTTCTGGGGTGCCGGTATCGTGCCCGGATCGTCCTCTTCCATGGTGAGGACCGTGGAGATAGCACCAACCCTTCTCGAATGGTCCGGTCACGGGGATGAGGCCTCCGGCATGAAGGGGACATCACTTGCGTCTGCCCTGAGAGGCTCTCCTGTCCCGTCGATCGACAGAGCGTATTCCGAGACATTCTTCGCCCAGATGCATGCCGACAACCTCCACGCGGCCGAGATGGAGAGGAAGTTCGAATGGGGGTGGAAGGAGATCGACAGCCTCGTCTCTTTGCGCTCACCCGAGAGGAAGCTCATATGCACCGCCAACGGAGAGATATCCCCCTATCATTTCTACAATCTCGAGACGGACCCGTTCGAGGAAAATGACCTCATCGACGACCCGAATTACAGTGAAGAGGTCAGCAGATACCACGAGGAGCTTTTGGATCTTTTGGGAGACGATCCCCAGTACAGGTATCACTCGATGAAGGGAGAGGTGAAGAGCATCAGGAACGTTATCCGTAAGGGGAGGCTGAAGGGGATCTGAAGGGAGGCGAGGACATGGAGAAACTGAGCATATTGATGAACTCGTACAACCGACATGAGGTCATCTCGCATGCTCTGGACAGCATACTGGACTCGGACCTCCCCGAAGGATTGGAACTCGAGG
>JBLIRL010000186.1:0-5544 GCA_049472275.1 Thermoplasmatota archaeon
ACTCGTCCACGCCCTCCCCGACCGCATCGACGATCCCGGCGAACTCCAGACCCGGGACATCAGCCGGGGCATCGGCCGGCGCCGGATATGCCCCCCTTCGCTGCAGGAGGTCGGCCCTGTTCAGGGCGGTCCCGTGGACCTCGACCCCGATGTCCAGGACTATGTTCTCGTTGTACGTGCCGGGGTGAACGACGATCCTGTCACCAGGTGAAGCGGCGGAATAGGCCGCCTGGATGGAGGAATAGGCATATCCCGGACCCACCTCGAGGTCGCTTCCCCTTGTCGGCACGGTGCCTGCGGCCGTTGACGGGGAATTGAGGTTCATCAGAACAAAAGCCATCACTCCCGCCAGAACGACGGCATGGTAACACCTTCGCAGTCGGTTCCCTTCTGACATGAACGTACCTCTCCCGGAGCTGGGATAGGATTGTTTTAGTGGTAGAAACGGTTTGTCACCGGTTAGTTTTCATGACTGGCTCCCATCGAGTATAAATGGATTCTCTCCGGTCTCCAACATCAAATTATTGATCGGCGGATGCATGGCCATCTGTGAACTGGGGAGGTCTGATTGGTCTCAGCCGCTACACCAGGAGGGGATGGAGGAACGGGATGGTCTTCAAACTCCTGTTCTTCACGCTCATCCTCCCCCTTACAGGTCTTCTTGCGATCATGGAGCATCAGGAAACCCTTCAAAGACAGGGACCTGCGTGAGGTCATGGAGGCTGTCGACTCCTTCATGCAGGGCAGGGAGACAGGATACATGAGATTCCTTGGATAGACAAAAACCACTCCCGGGTTCATGGGATTACACATGTGCAGACATTGTCATACGAACGTACCAAAATTGTTATAAACGGATAAAATAACTATATTTTCCATGGACAAACCCTTCGTGATCAGGTTCTCGGAAGAGGAATCGGAAACCCAGGAAACCTCAGAGGACGTCATGGTCGACAGGGTGGTCTCCTACTTCTCCCATCCCGATGCGGAAGGGCACAGGAGATGGTGGAAGAAGAGAAAGAGGAACAGGGAAATCGAAAGCTCGGATTATTACTACGTCTGATGGACCGTTCAGCGCAATCTCTCTATCTCGGCTTCCATCTCGGCCATGATCTCGTCGATGGAAGGTTTCTTCTTGTGGGCGGTCCCGGTGCTCGCTCCCGTTATCTCGAGCGAGGTGATCCTCTTCAGGTCAAGGTGGACCTTGACACGATCGTCAACCTGGGTCAGTGGTATGTCCGATATGACGTCTCTCAGTCTCGACCTTAGGTCATCCTTGTCTTTTCTCCTCATCTTCCTGCCTTCGGCTGGAGGGCTCTTCAGATGTGCTCCCTGCATAGTGCATCCCGTTTATGGATTGGCAGGACCGGTATAAATAACTATCATGCAATAACAGGGTATTAATGCGGAAATTGCCTTTTTTGACATCTGTCCCATAAATTAATATTCCATCTCCGTTCTCCCGTCCCCGGAGAGGTGAAAATGAGTTTCCCGGAGAGGTTAGCGCCGGTCTTGGTATTGATATCGCTCGTTTCGTTGTCCGCTTTATGCCTGTCATGTCACTCTGCCGGACTCGAACCGGCGGCCAGGTCGTCGACACAAGAGTGGTCCGGCCCAGGTTCCACCACGGTCTTCGAGGGACCGGACGGTTTCAATGAAGGAACCGTTTCGGGTGTGAGACTGAACGGAGATGGCCAGCTCGAGCTGGATGTCGTATCGAGGTCCGTAATCGATGATTTCATGGACGATTCGATGATCGCCTACATGGAGAGCGCCAGGGTGGATGAGGAACTGGGCTTCCTGGAGCAGGAGCCGATAAGGACCTTTGGCTCCCTCTGGGACGATAACACCAACTGCGGCATCAGGACCTCCGACGGAGGTTTCATCCTGGCCGGCTACATGGCCTGGTCGAATCCAGCGGTCGGCTACGATATCGATATCCACATCGTCCGTCTCGATGACAGGGGCGCACCTATGTGGAACAGGACGTTCTTCTGCCACGGCAGGCAGTATCCGAGAGGACTTGCCGAGACCGGGGACGGCGACCTTCTCGTTGTCGGCAGGAACGAATCCTACGACAACATGATACGGGACACGCTCGTGATGAAACTGACGGGGGACGGCCAGCATCTCTGGAACAGGTCCATCGATCTTTCCCCGGACGATCAGGGTGTCCATGTGATGGAGATGCAGGACAGCGAGATCCAGATCATCGGATCATGGGCTGATGCGGCGAGGGGGGGATATTACGTGATGAGGACCGACAGGCACGGCAGCCATATCTGGAACAATTCCGTCGAGATGGCCAGACAGGTAACCATCAACGATGTTGCCGAGGTCACGGGCGGCGACCTGGTCCTCGTGGGAGAGATATACGACCTGCATTCCTACTACCCGCTGCCCTTTGCCGCGAAGATTCGGCCCAACGGCGGTGAGATCTGGAATACGACATTCGGACAGCCGGTAGCCGAGGATTATCTCCGGAGTGTCGAGGAGACCCCGGAGGGAGACCTCCTGATCTGCGGCCGGACCTACAAGTACGGGGCTTACTATTATGACGGTTGGCTTATCAGGCTCGATGATCGGGGTGTCGAGATGTGGAACCGCACGTACGATTTCGATGGCTTCGAGCAGCTGTTCGACCTGGTCCCGGTGGATGAAGGGGCCGTTCTTGTGGGAGATCACCTTGGAATATCGTCAGATCTGAACGTGCTCACAATGAAGGTGAACTCCACGGGGGACCCGGTATGGGTAAGGTCCTTCGGGGGTCAGGACTACGACACGGGCAGCTGCGTCATGAACCTTGACGACGGATTCCTCGTCGGGGGGAGCACGTCCTCGTACGGCAACGGCGGATACGACATGTTCTCCATGGTGACCAATTCCACCGGCAATTACAGAAGGGCCCTGATAGTCTCGAAGGACCTGATGGACGGGAGGTCCTGCTCCTTTCTGGAGCAGTTCGAGGTCATATCCGATGCCAACGCAGAGAAGAACGTGAAGGTCTGTTTCTCGGAGGACGGTTCCGGATGGTTCGACTCATCGGGAGCGGAAGGCTCATGGGACGTCATTTCAGTCTCTCCGGGCAGGATCGACCTCGGGGGATTGAATCTCTCCGGAAGCCACTTCTTCTACAAGATGAGGCTGGAATCGGATGGATCCTCCTCCGCTCTGGTAGGCAGCGTGAGGCTGAAGTATCTGACCTTCTCAGCGACTGGTGCTTTCTACTCCCCGATACTGGACCAGGGCACACCGTCGAACTGGTCTTCCCTTCTCTGGGAAGCCAGCATTCCCGAGGGTGCCGGTGTCTCCTTCCAGATAAGGACCTCCAACTCCAGAGGGGGGATCGTCTCCGATCCGTACCTCGGACCCGACGGTACAGAACAGACCTTCTACACCGCTCCTGGAGCGATGTCGAGGATTCATTATGGACAGCGGTTCCTGCAGTTCAAGGCCTTCCTGGAGACAACCAACACCTCCTGCACCCCGACCCTGGAGCGTATAACCATCGAACACAACCGCATCCCGGTCATTCTCGGATCATACGTCGAGCCTCTGACGGGGGACGTGACCGATGATTTCTCCTTCAAGTTATCCTACCAGGACCTGGATGACGACCCTCCCGACAACATATCCGTGGTCATAGACGGCGTTCCCCACCCCCTGGAGGGGGATCCCGATGACACCAACCACACGGATGGCAGGACCTTCACGCTGACGATCAAGCTAGAGCACGGGAATCACACATATTCCTTCGTGGTATCCGACGGTCTCGACGGATCCACGAGCGTTGAGGAGACGATCTTCGTTTCCAGGGGCCCCCTCCATTCGATCGGGATCACGGCAGATCGATACAACATGACGACAGATGAGGTATTGCAGTTCAGCGCCACGGGGTATGACATAAGAGGCAACACGATCAAGGTATACCCCACCTGGTCCGTTTCCGGGGGAGGCACTATCGATGCCAACGGATTGTTCGAGGCCGGCATTCCGGGGGAATACACGGTCTATGCGAACTTCTCCGGCGTGCTCGGGAGCAGGGATATCGGGATAGTTGCAGGCATGCTCCACACGATGACGATCGAGCCCGGAAACGCCTCGATGACCACCGATGATACGCTGCAGTTCACCGCCATAGGTCGGGATCACGACGGGAACGTTGTGGAGATCTCACCTTCATGGAGTGTTTCCGGTGGCGGCACCATCGACAACACCGGTCTCTTCGAGGCGGACGAGGCTGGGACGTTCAAGGTAACTGCCGGGGCCGAGGATGTGTGGGCAAGCATCGATGTGGTCATAATGCCAGGGAGGCCCGCGAGCATCTTCCTGGAGGCAGACCGGACCGAGGTATACACCGGCGAGAAGGTCTCGCTCTCGATCACCTGCCTTGACGGCGACGGGAACGCGGTCCAGCAGAACGTCCCTCTCACTGCGAGCGGCGGGAAGATAGAGGGAGGCAACACCTTCTCGGCCTTGGTACCGGGAACCTACAATATCACCGCCGAACTTGACGGGGTAAGTGATTCCCTCACCATTAATGTCCTCGAACGACCCGGTGGAGAGGACGATGATGATGATGAGACCCCGATCACGGCAGACGAGGTGTTCCCCTGGGTGGCGGTTCCGATCGTGACCGTACTTCTACTCATAATAGTGCTCGGGATCGTGATCCTCGTCAGGATGAGGAAGAAGACATTCGAGGACCTTCAGGGTGAGGAGCCCGGTATCGAGGAGGAGGAACCCGGGAATGGACCCAAGATCACCGAAGCCGATCATTACGAGATGGAGGTGTCCTCCGGGGGGATCGACGTTCCTCCTCGGGACCTCATGTTCGGGATCGAGGGCAGCGAGAGTCCCATCAGCTGGGACGAGGACCTCGATGAATGAAGGCTTTCATCGTTCCGGACCGCCAGAAAGTTCAATATCCTGCCTGCATTTCCCCGGGGCGGAGTGATGTGCGATGGACGGGTTGACCGAGATTGACCTCAACGATTTCGTTGACTACCACAGGACCTTCCTCTCCCATGCGGGAGGGGACGAGGGAATGAATGTCAGGTACTTCCTCGGTGAGAAGGGCGAAGTCCATGCGAAGGTCCATTTCGGTCCGAGGTCCATGGGGCCTCCGGGCCATGCCCACGGAGGTGCCATGGCAGCGGTCCTGGACGAGGCAATGGGGATCGCATGCTTCTTCAAGATGCTCCCTGTGGTGACCATGTCCCTTCACCTGCAGTTTCTGCGGATGCTCCCGCTCGGCACGGAAGCCCACATAGAGACCGCCGTGAGGGATGAGGACGGGAAGGATGTCTCGGTCATGGGGCGTCTCTACGATCCCGTATCCGGGGCTGATTTCACCGTGGCGAACGGGATCTACCGGAAGCTCGACCTCTCCAAGTTCGGCTCCTCCGGACTCAACACGCTCTCAAGGATGAAATGACGCCTATTCCTCTAGGTTCTGGTACAGCGTCCTGAGCAGAGGATCACCCGGTTCCTCGTACCCAACATCCTCTTCCACATTGCGGTTCCTTGAGATGAATATGATGG
>JBLIRL010000187.1:0-5515 GCA_049472275.1 Thermoplasmatota archaeon
ACCGGTGTTACCTTCTCTGTCCACTACAATCACACGAACGGCACGGCGCCCAGATGGGTGAGAGTGAACGTTACCACCGGGTCCGCCCAGGGTACCTATTACATGAGCACATCGGATACGAACTACTCCGGAGGGGTGAGATATACCGTGAACGTCTCACTTCCCGCGGGGTATCATTATTACGTGTACGAATGCTACGTGACAGATGTTGAGCAGGTCTCGCTCCCGGTCTCGGGTGTATACACGATCTTCGTCGCATCCACAACCACGAACAACAATGCACCTGTCCTTTCCAACTGGGGTTATTACCCCAACTATTATCCGGAACCGGGCGTCAACATAACATTCTGGGTTCATTATTCGGACCAGGACATGGACCGGCCACTGTACGTGAACCTTTACTACTACCCCGAGGACGACAGGATGGACATCACCACGCTGAACATGTCCGTTGGTTCGGGCAACCTCACCGTCGGTGTGAACTGCACCAGGGTAGTCCGGATGTCCGAGAACGGAACCTACTACTATTTTATGCAGGCGAAGGACGGCAGGGGAGGCACCGATACGACCGACCATTTCCCCTTCGAGGTAGGCAACAGGCCCAAACCTCCCAGGAATCCTTTCATTCACCATGGAAAGACCACGCCTGATGTTCCCACAACCCAGGACACGATCAATTTCACGGTGAAGTACACCGATGATTCGGGCAAGTACCTTCCCGCGTATGTGAAACTGCACATAGCCAACGAGACCGGAAATTTCGTGAACTACACCATGACTGCCGATTCGACCAACGCATCGATGGTGATCACCTACCACCACAACCTGAAGCTTGCCAACGACACCTACAGGTATTTCTTCGAATCGATGATAGACAGGAACTACTCCAGGGACCCCACCACCGGGTACCGCTGGGTGATCGTCAGAGCCCAGAGCCTTCCGCCCAGGGACAGCCCGCCTCAGCTATCGTCCGGCTCCCATTACCCGCCGAATCCCAAGGGAGGACAGAACGTAACCTTTACCGTGACGTACGCTGACAGGGACGGGGATGCCCCTCTCTACGTGAACCTGTTGATCGGGCAGCCCTGGTTGAACACGCCAACGATGAAGGTTCACAACATGACGGTCACTGGGACCGGCTACTCGACAGGCGTTACAGCTTCGGTCACTATCGGATTATCGGCGAACAATTACGGTTATTATTTCCAGACATACTCGAACAGTTCGAGCGGAAGACTTCCATCGAGCTACTGGACAAATCTGACGGTAGGAGTACCCCCGGATACACCGCCGACCCTGGCTAGAGGGTCCTACACGCCAGCAAATCCCACCGATTCAAGCAACATCACCTTCTCCGCGGTCTATTCCGACAAGGACGGCGACCCTCCGATATGGATCAAGCTCTACATCAATCCTGTCCAGTCCAGCCAGCCATACACGAAATACAACATGACCGTCTCCGGCAGCACGTATACAGCCGGTGTGACGGCATCTGTAACGATAAAATTATCCGCCGGCAACTACAGCTACTATTTCGAAGCAGCCCAGAGGAACCTGACAGTGAGCCTGCCCGCGACCGGCGTGTCGATCATCTCCGTCGCCAGAAGCTCCGCTCCGCAGCAGAACCTGGCACCGACGCTGACCAACCCGACGGTCTCTCCCGCATCGCCAACCGCCAATCAGACGGTGTATTTCACCATAACATACACAGATGCGGACGGGGATGCCCCCTCCTATGTCAAGGTGCACATACTGTTCGGCGGAGGAAAGGGGTACCAGAACTTCTCCATGAGCGTTCCGAAATACGGCTTCACCAGGGGAGTATCCTGCACGTATTCCACATCCTTCTTCACAGGGACCTACTACTATTACTTCACGACCGCTTCCACCAACCATTCTGTGACCTATCCCTCGAACGGCGTCCTAACACTGGTTGTGAGCAGTTCGAGCCCACCGAACAGAACAACGATCGGCGCGATCGCTTCCTTTGGTCCGGATACGGGCTCGGGAGATGATTTCGAGGTTGAGACCTTCGACGAGGGATTCACCGTTACCCTGATAGATTCGGGTAAGGGAAAGGTCGAGGTCAGGGTCGTGTCCGAGAGCGGAGAGGACCGTATACTCGCAATGGACCTTGACCTCTCGCTGTTCGACATAGAGGATCCCCGGGACCTCATCGTCATGGTCGACGGGATCAGAATACCGTACCGCTTCGTTGAGGACCCGGGGACGATGTCCGGGGACGAACCCTTCTACAGCGTTGTAACAAGAGGCGATGGCTCCACGCTCTACGTCTATCTGCCCCTGGCAGATACCCATGAGATCACGGCGAGGATCGAGAAGGATAGTCCTGACGACAATACCATCTGGTACGTGTTTGCGGCGGCCTTCGTTGCCATTGCAATCGGAGTCATCGTAGGGATATTCCTGCTTACCTCGGCCCAGAGGCGCAAGATAGACGCCTACTACGAGGACTTCGACGTAGGGTTCAGACCTGATGGAGTGATAACCGGAAGGCTTGCCAACGAAGAAGAGATCGAATGGGACGACCTCATCGAGGGATGATGTTCATCAGAAATATCCGAACCCCCAACCTACCCGGGGGGGCGAAAGCCCCCTCATCAATTTTTTTCTCGTGTATCCGAAGATCTATCGACAGATCTGTCGGCTTCCCTGGAACATGCGGGATCTAGAACTTCCCCCGGGCTCCTCCGCCCCCTGACCGACCTCCCCCGAATCCGCCTCCGCCTCCTTTGAATATGCCTCCGGGGAAGAACAGGATGCGCCCACCTGTGATGGCAAAGACCGCGACAGCGATCAGGATCACTATCAGGAGCTGCCACCATTTCAGAGGGATGAAGGGGATCGGGTACCAGGGTTCCTTCGTTCTTTTGATCGGGCCGTCCCAGTTATCGAGGATCTCCTCGCCGAGGAAGGCGACGGTGTAGAGTATCCCCTCGTAGTAGTTGTTTTCCTCCAGGAAAGGTTCCAGATGATCCTTGGCGATCATATTCACCTTGATGTCGGGGAGTATCCCCTCGAGACCGTATCCGACCTCGATCCTCCACATCCTCTCCGAGACCGATATGAGAAGGAGCAGACCGTTGTCAAGCCCCTCCTTTCCGATACCGCTCTCCTCGAAGGTCCTGACGGCATAGAGGTCGATCCCATCCGGCATGGTGGAGTTCACTATCAGCACGGCGATCTCGCATCCGGTCTCGTAATCCACCTCGAAGCACAGTTCATCAATCTCGTAGATATCATATGTGGTGAGGACTCCGACCTGGTCGGTGACATAGTATTCGAGCTTGGGATAGGATCGGACTGCAGGCTGCAGGAACAGAAGGATGATCATCAATGCAAGGGCAAGTGGCAGACCTCTTCTCATGGTCCACCTCTTCATGGGTTCTCGGGTGCTGCATCGCTTTCGAAGTAGGCCCTCTTCTCGAAACCGCCCATGCTGGCTATGATGACGGATGGGAACTGCTTGATCTTCGTGTTGTACTCCCTCACGCCCTCGTTGTATCTCATCCTCTCAGTTGAGATGCGGTTCTCCGTCCCCTCAAGGGAGACCATCAGATTGTTTACGGCCTCGATGGATCTAAGGTACGGATATTCCTCGACCGTCAGGACTATCGAGCGTATCATGCCATCCAGCTGGTTGGAGATATCCAGCTGCTCGTCCGGATCCCCCGACGCCTCCATCCATCTGGACCTCAGCGCGGTTATGTTGGTGAGAGTGGATTCCTCGAACTCCTGGTACTTGTCGACCTCCGCTACCAGGGCCGGGATGAGATCGATCTTCAGCTGATATTTATTCTCAACCTGTGCCCAGTCCTCTTCCACCCCCTCATCAAGGGCCACGAGCTTGTTGTAGGTGCTCACTGACCAGATCACCGTTGATATAAGGATAATCAGGACCGCGACCCCAACAACTATCCCTATCACTGCTCCCTTGTTCATCTGCATGGACCTTCCCCTTTCATGAGATGTTAGTACTGTTATTTTAAGCAAATGCCGGAATTCCGGCCGTAGCCGGTCAGCCCCAAAGCTTAATTATCTCGCCATACAATATCTGGCCAGTATCGATTACGGGAGGAGAAATACATGAAATGGACATATATCGTTACCCTCTCTCTCCTTCTCTCTTTCCTCCCCGTGATCTCCTGCTCCGAAGGGATCGAGGAGCCCAGGCTCGTATGGGCGGACCCGCTCCCGGACGCGGACAACGACGGTATCCCGGACGAGTTCGACGTTCTGCCGCAGGGTAACGCGGTCCTGGTGATCTCCGTCGACGAGCTGGCACTCAACGGAACATGGGATCCCAACATAGGGATCTCCCTTGATGGCAACGACAACGGTATTCTGGAGATGGCCGAGTGGCAGCAGGTACTCCTGACGAACGTATCCTGGATAGAGGGCATGGGATACGGCAGCGGTGATCTCTGGTACGGGATAGATATCTATGACAATTACACATCGCTGCTGTTCGGTGTTTCCATCTACAACGGCACATCCGCGGAGGACGGTTTCTTCGATCTTTCCCCGGTGATGAACCGGACAGCGGTGATAGGGGAGTTCATCATGCGCAACGGGACCGTCAGGAGCCGAAGCATGAACGTCTCCAGCTCCGGCGAGGGTGACGACGAGACGGGTCTGGGGGATGCGGACATATCCGTCCATCTGGAGGTCATAGAAGGACCGCAGATCATCGAGGCCGATCCCCCGCCGACCCTTTATCTCTCGGAACTCGTTACCGTAAAATTGAAGGAAGGGGATTCCCGGATGTTCCGCATCGAGGATGTCCGTTCGCCTTCCGCGGCGGGGGCCGATCTGAGCTTCGAGTGGTATCTTGGGTTCTTCGAGAACCTGTCGGCGCCTCCGATAGAGTACTACTGCGTCCAGAACAGTTCAGTAAATGATACAGACAGGTTCGAGCTCCATGCGAACTTCGGGTCCGAGGGTCTGTACGTCCTTTACTGCATCGCCTTCATGGACATGGAGAGGTTCGGTCTCACCTGGTTCGATATGAAGGCATGGGGCATGGAGGTCGAGCATCACAACACCGTCCCGGAGGCGCGGATCGATGTCACACCTTCCGAGTGGATAACCCAGCTGGACAGTGTTTCGGTTTCGGGGTACCGTTCCTACGATCGGGATGGGGACGAACTGAGCTTCCGCTGGTTCATCGACGGGGAATTCGTCACCGATCGGACGGAGTTCGAGCACGTCTTCGTTGACGCGGGGCTCCATTCCATGAAGCTCGAGGTGACCGACGACGAGAACGTCACATCGGTCGCCTGGCACAACGTCACCGTGAACAACATACCGGTTCCCGGGGATGCCGTCATGTCCTCCAAGCTCCTAGGTGAGACTGTATGGAACATTCCCAGCAATTTCACGAGAAGGATGGTGGACAGAAGGAGTGTCTCGACGAACCTGGAGCTCCCCTTCGGGTACGGTCTGATCGCCTCGTTCTCACTCGTTTCAGAGGTTCTCGTCAGACACTGGGGGG
>JBLIRL010000188.1:0-5455 GCA_049472275.1 Thermoplasmatota archaeon
ACCTCAAATTGTAACATTATGTACCAATTTAGGTTTTTTCCGCATAAGAGAGTATCACGATATTCCTTTGATACACCTTGTTTTGGATTTCTTCCCCTGCCCTTTTCCCAGGTTGCATCCCATCACTGGAGATTGCTATCTCTTCCATCTATAAATATTTACCCTTCAGTTATAACAGAAATGTGATATTTCAGTTGTTCTCAATATCCCCGGGGATCAAGGGATCGACAAGTGCTTTTGTCCATTTCTTCAAATATTCCAGGGCTTCATCGTAATCGCTCGATGTCAGGGATATCCCTATCTCGGGACATGTCGCCCTGTACCTGGAACCCTCCCTTCTAATATCGGCGGTAAATTCCAGGAACCCATCCATTGAATTGACATGTAGAAATTGGTATATAAAAGGACCACCCGGGTTATCAAAAGTGATAATGTCACACTCTCGAGCTCTTTATGATATCCAGCACTATCTTGAATATCTTTTCCGACAGCCTGTTCAGCCCGGAAAGCATGATGGCGGAAAACATGAAAAAACCCCCCACAATGATTAAAGATGCCACAAAATAGAGAGCACCGATCGGAAGGAGGTTCTCATTTGGATATGCAAACCTTCCCCAGATTGCAATGCCAATGGCCAATAGGAAGGAGACCACAGAAAGGCTCCCAAAGAACCTGCCTGGTTTGTTTATTCTCAGCACTCTCAGGGCCTTTCCAAGAACGGAGAGACCGTGGACCATCGGTCCCTGAGTGCTCGTATCAAGTTCTCCGTAGCTCGCTCTTATACCTATCTCCTCCCACTTGAACCCAGCCTTGTCCGCGAGAGCAATCATCTCGCTCTCCACAGCGAAACCCGATTCCATCGCCTGGAGGAAGGAAGGAAGCGTCCTCATATGGAAAGCTCTGAAACCGGACTGGGAATCCCTCAGAAGTTTTGAAAGTGAGAGGGAGGTGGTGGTGGAGAGCACCCAGTTGCCGATTATCCTGTGGATGGGCATCTCGGAGAGACCTTCCTCATGGAACCACCTGGAACCTATTGTTATATCCACCTTCCCATCCTTTATCGGTTCCAACAATGTCGGTATGGCCCCTGGATCGTGCTGACCGTCGCCGTCGATGAAGACTATGATATCATAATCGTTCTTGTCGGCCCATTTGAGGGCAGAAACCAATGCAGCTCCTTTTCCCAGGTTGGTCCCATGCTGGATTACCTCAGCACCTGCAAGCTTGGCTAGGAGAGCGGTCTTGTCGGTCGAACCGTCGTCGACAACGAGGACCGTGTCCACATGCTCCTTTGACAGCATAACAACGGAGGCGATCGCTTTCCTCTCGTTGCAGGCCGGTATCGCTGCTAAGGTCTTCATCCTCATTCCTCTACTTCACCCACTTCTTCATTGCCTCCAGTCTTTCCACAAGAACATTCAGGGAATTCAGGAACAGTCCCGCAACCATGAAGAACCCACCGATCATGACGAGGGCTACGGTCGTGAATGCAGGGAAATAGCTCAGATGACCATGATCATAGAAGTAATCAACCGTATAGAAACCCGAACCGATCGCAACCAGCAGTATGGCCATACCAACGCTTCCGTAGAATGTGAGCGGATGGTATTTCACGATGATCGACAGCGTTTCCAGGGGGGATCTCCTGAACACATTGAAGAGGTTCTTCCTCTTCCTTTTCGAATTCAGGGATATCCTTTCCTTTATGGCAAGGACCTCGAGGTCCTGCTTGGATGCCAGCTCTACTAGTTTCTGCTCCACGTCGAGTTCCATATCGCCTCCCACCATTCCCATCAGACCCTTGTCAATGGCCCAGCATCCGATGGACCCGTGGCCGTTAACAGGGCGTATGTAACCCGATGCGAACCTCTCATCCTCTTTGATGCTCCTTGATATCAGGCTGATGGCATCCTCGGCATCGTTGCCACCCGTAAGGTCAAGGATGACGATCGTCTGCGAATTGCTATTCCTGCCCTCTTCTAGAGCCTTCTTAACGACATCGGTCCACTTAACACGCTCCTTGACCTTGAGTACATGTGCCCCCGCTTCAACCGCTATCTTCCTCGTCCTGTCCTTGGAATTATTATCTATCACGATGATCTTCGGATGGGTTTCGACCTTCTTCTCCAGGTAGTACTTGATGAACGTCACTATCGACCCTATCGCCACCTCCGAATCCATGGAGAGTATCAGGACGGTTATCTCCTTCCTATCTGGTGTCATCAGACTGCACATCCGGACCAAATTTCGGTCTTTTTTCTCTTTCAGAGCTTTCTTTCGGATTATTTATTCTGGTACATGTATATATGGTTTATAGACATATTTAACATAATCAGGAATAACACCGATTCCGGATAACAATTATAACAATACCCTATTAGCGGCTTCAGGCCCTGCCGAAATCGTCCTCGTATCTTCTAATGTCATCCTCACCCAGGTAATCCCCCAGCTGTACCTCCACTATCCTGAGGATGCCCTCCCCCGGATTTGCTACCCTGTGTTTCTGCTTCATACCTATTCCGACCAGATCTCCCCTGGAAAATCGAGATGTTCGATCGTCCAGGGTGATATCGGCCTGCCCCTGGACAACAACCCATCTTTCGGACCTGTGGTCATGGGACTGATAGCTCAATCTCATGCCGGGAAGGACCTCAAGGAGCTTGATCTTCAATCCGGCCTCCTCATGGATGACCACGAAGGATCCCCAGGGGCGACTTTCTTTCATAGAACTTCCATCCATAGGACCGACCTTTCATATCTCCTCGAAGACCCTTATCTTGGTGTTCCCGCTGTAATGGAGAGTGTCCTTTATCCATACTTCCGTGACCACGTTGACAAGTTTGTTGCGGATATTGTTGTCAACGTTCAATTTGACGGTGATGGTGTTCCCCGGGTATATGGGTTTATGGAAAGTGAGATTGTGAGCCTTGAGGATCGTTGAATCCCCGAAGGCCATCACTATGGCTTTCACAATTATGCAGGATATCAGAGCACCCTGCATCGGCCTTCTCTCAAAAGCAACATCCCTTGCGTAATCATCATCATAATGGAGCAGGGTCCAATCATCGAAGGTCTTCCCAAAGTTCAACTGCATCTCCTCATCAACGAAAAAATCATAAGAGACAGACTCTCCCTTATCGAGAATTCTCTTGGCCATTGCTTCTTCCAGAAAATGTATCATTATTAATAATCTCCCTTCAAAATGCATATTACGGATGCCATGAAATTAATTGATGACATCCGAGATCCCGCTCCTAGACACCCCTTGGTCCATGGACCAAAAAGTAAATCTATCTCGTTCCCATCAATGTACATGCCAAGGAAGAGGCATTACAAGTTCACGTCGGAATCCGTCACCGAAGGGCACCCCGACAAGATGGCGGACCAGATCTCCGATGCGGTTCTGGACTCCCTTCTGGATCAGGACCCATACTCCAGGGTCGCCTGCGAAACACTCCTTACCACGGGGATGGCCCTCGTGGCGGGAGAGATCACCACCAAGGGATATGTCGACGTTCCCAACGTCGTCAAGGAGACGGTAAAGGAGATCGGATACACGCATTCCGAGCTCGGTTTCAGCCACAAATCATGTGCCGTGCTGACCTATATCCACAACCAGGCTCCGGACATCGCCATGGGGGTCGACCGGGACGAGGCTCACAGGATGGAACAGGGCGCCGGCGATCAGGGGCTCATGTTCGGATACGCCACTGACGAAACACGGGAGCTGATGCCCCTGCCGATATCCCTCGCGCATAAGATCACCTTCAGACTCGCGGAGGTTCGCAAGAAGAATACAATCGATTACCTGGGACCAGATGGAAAATCCCAGGTCACTGTCGATTACATCGATGGAGAACCGAAGGGTGTTTCGGCAGTTGTGGTGGCATCTCAGCATCTCGAGAACATCGATCATGATACGATAAAGGGAGACATAATAGAGAAGGTCATCAAGCAGGCCATTCCTGGGAACATGCTAACAGATGATACGAAGGTCCATGTGAACGAAACCGGCAAGTTCGTCCTCGGAGGACCGGCGGCGGATACGGGACTCACCGGTCGAAAGATAATAGTCGACACATATGGAGGGGTTGGCTCCCACGGAGGAGGTGCCTTCTCGGGAAAGGACCCATCGAAGGTGGACCGCTCCGGATCATATTTCGCAAGGTACATTGCGAAGAACCTTGTGAAGGCAGGTCTCGCGAGCAAGGCGGAGGTGCAGATAGCCTACGCGATAGGGGTCGCAGAACCGGTGTCTCTCATGGTGGACACGTTCGGGACCAATGCGGTCCCGGAAGAGATGATAGAGAAGCTGGTGACCAAACATTTCGACATGAGGCCTGCGGCCATGATCGATCATCTGGACCTCCTCAGACCTATTTACAAGAAGACCGCAGCTTACGGGCATTTCGGTAGGGAGCTCCCGGAGTTCACCTGGGAAAGAACGGACCTCGTCCCGGAGCTCCGCGACGCCGCAGGATTGTGATAATTTGACCGAATGGGACTTCTCGGATCTGCCAGACGAAGATAGAAAGGAGCTCCTGCTTAGAGGCAGTGACAGACTGGAATGGGCACGCTCGCACATGTTCGTACTTCACACTCTGGGAAGGGAGATCGGTGAGAGGGGTCACCTCATGGGTAGAAAGATATCAATGGCCCTCCACACAGAGGCAAAGACCGGGGTCCTGGCCATGACCCTGGCAAAGTGCGGGGCCCATGTAAGACTTGCTTCCTGCAACCCACTTTCCACTGACGACCGCGTCGCCCTGGCACTCCAGAATGCCGAAGTAGATCCAGGTATACTGGAGGTCCGCGCGAGGAGGGGCATAGATACCGATGATTATTACGGAGCTCTCAACTGGGCCCTTGATCTGAAACCTCACATCGTGATCGATGACGGAGGCGACCTGGTCAAACTGCTCCACACCGAAAGAAAGGAACTCCTACCGGACATCCTTGGAGGATGTGAGGAAACGACCACTGGCATAATACGACTGAAAGCTCTCCAGGCCGACAATGCCCTGTTGTTCCCGATGATGGACGTCAATAACTGTGCGATGAAGCACCTGTTCGACAACCGCTACGGAACGGGTCAATCGACCATCGACGGGATCTTGAACGCCACGAACCTCACCATCGCCGGTATGAGGGTGATCGTGGCGGGATACGGATGGTGTGGAAGGGGGATCGCCATGCGCTTGAAGGGGCTCGGGGCCATCGTCACCATCTCTGAAGTTGATCCCGTGAAGGGAGTGGAAGCTGCAATGGACGGTTTCAGGGTCTCCTCCATGGAGGAAGCTGCACATGAGGCGGATATGATCATAACGGCAACAGGATGCAAGGATGTCGTATCCGCCAAAAAAGGTTTTGGCCGTGATCTCCAAAAGGAATGAATTTGAGGCTAAAGCGAGCAGACCCAGAGAGTTCTCTTTATCCGGCTGCCACATATCGGCCC
>JBLIRL010000189.1:0-5111 GCA_049472275.1 Thermoplasmatota archaeon
CCCGCGTGGGGTTGGTTTGGCGTTTGGCGGATGAGCGGGGAGGCGGATACTACCATTTGATTAAAAACCTTTCTAGAAATGGTCAGGTAAAAAATAAAAAAAAATGAGGACCGGAACTACCAGTCCTCATCGTCCTCGGATTCTTCCTCTTCCTCCTCTTCATCCTCCTCTTCCTCTTCGATCTCCACGCTGCTCTCCTTCTTCTCCATCTCGAGCTTCCCTGCCTTCCTGCTCTCCACCGGCGTGTCCCGGACGTTCTTGATCTCCACCTTCGGTCGACCGTGAGTCAGCTTCACGAAAACGATAACGGCGATCAGGATCATGATCCCGAGAAGGAAGCTTCCGGCACCATCGGAGATCAGAACGCCGTCATCTTTCACGACGGTCTGGGTCTGGGACGGGATGACCCGGTCCTTGATCCGGATCGAGAACCCGTCATTGGGGGCCTCGCCGAAGGTCCTGCTCCTTCCCTGGACGTCAGTATACGAGAAGTAGATATAGAAGGTGTACGTAGTCCCGTCGGATATCTCGTCCTGGGCCTTCATCCTGAACTCGAGGACCGTAGTTCCTTTGGGATCGAGGTCCCCGATGCTCTGCTCGGCTCCCTCAAGGATCCTGAACTGGTTCGAGTCGTACGGAAGCATTATCTCGAGCCCCTCTGCCGTCGATCCCCCGAAGTTCATGATCATGACCTTCACGGTGAATTCCTTGTCTCTGTCAACGAGCGGAGCGTCAACATCGACGATCCGTATGTCGGGAAGCTTCTCGTAGACATCGAATCTCAGGTTCATGCTTGTCCCGGAGTAGAGCTCGACGAATTCCCCGAGATCGTCGTAATACGAGAAATACACGGTCCCGCTGTAGCCCCCGTCAAGATATCTTCTGGATCCATCCGGTTTCACATGGAAGGTATAGAAGAACGAATCGCCAGGTCCGATATCACCCATGAATGCCGGAGGGTCCGTACTGATGTATCCCGAGGAGCTGTAGTCGAAATAGCACGAGAGGTTCCTGGCACCACCAAGGCCCATGTTCTGTATCTCGGCTGTAACCTCGACTGACCTGTCATCCAGTATATCCCCCACATCCACGTTGATCTCCTGGAACCTCGGCTGACGGGAAGAGATCGTTATGTACGCATGGAAGGTCTGATTGAAGGGTTCGTTCCATTCGTTCACGCCCTCCACGTAGACCTTGAAATAGTTGATCCCGGGCATGGCGTCCTCCCTGATGTTCGCATAGAAATAGAAGCTGTCAGTGCTCACCCCGGTTCCGGATGTCTCTGACAGGCCTCCCCTGTAGATCGGGGGAAGCGTCGTTCCTGTATGGTTGTCGTGGGCGTAGGGGTGATCGAAGGGGGAGCCGTCATCGATGTGGATCCTGTACTCCAGATTGTAGAAGTAGAACATCTCGTGGTTCTCCACCCTGAGCCTCATGTATCTGTTGACCGTGCCGGGATAGGGATTGTTCCCGCTGTCGATGTACCCCGTGATATCGGGTCCCTCGGGATCGTCCATTATTCTGATGAGGAGATAGGGCATATGGTTATCGCCGCTGTACGGGAACTCGATATCCTCGAGGATATACCTGTGCTGGTAGTAGCCCTTCTCATCCCAGTACCCCGACACCATTTCCCCGGGCGAATTCCCCGTGGAACCGTCGTCATAATACAGAGCGTAGTAGTCTATCGGGATCTTGTACAGACCCGGAGGCAGTCTCGGCAGGAAGTTGAGCATGTCGAAAGTGGCAACACCCGATCCCCCCACCGGGATCGAACCGATGGAGAACTCCATATCCTCGATCCTCACATTTCCGTTGCTGTTCTCGTCCACCCAGTACATTCCGTTCTTGACATACCTTGTATTGCTTGTATCGAGGCTCACCACGATATCGTAAAGGTCCACGTTCCCCTCGTTCGTGAACGGGACCTCCAACGTCGTGGGAAGATTCTTCTGGTAGAACGTCGCGAACGGTGAGCTCAGGTCATTGAACTCGGGGGGCATCAGCAGAGGAGTGAACTCGACCTCGAATTCGTAGGAGACCGCGGATTCTACAATGGGAACACCGTTCCTCTCGTATTGTAGCTGAAGCTGGACCGAATAGGTCCCCGGGGCGAGGTCCTTCGGAACGTCGATGTTCCATGCGATCATGCTCACCATCTCCTGAAAAAGAAGGACAGGGTCCCTGATCACTATGGGGATCCCGGGGAAGGAGAGGGTCGCCTGGATCTCCGTGAGCGTACCGCTGTTTGAGTAGGTCGACCTCATCCCGAACCTCTCGTTCCTGGCCCCGGAATAGAGAGTTTCCGTGTTGAAATACTCATCAAAGGCATAGAAGCTGTATTCTGGCCATCCGTCCCCCACCAGATATGACCTGATCTCGAAGGTTCTCTCGAAGGTAACGGTCGAGGACCTCCAATCGTACTGCGTCGCACCGTCCCAGTCGTACATGTAGCGGAAGCTCGCCCGGAACCTCATCACATATACACCCGGCCTGACGTTCTCGGTCATCACATCGAACTCGAGGTAGTTGCTGGATGCGTCGGCGTAGAAATACTGTGTATTGTACCTCGCGATCTCGTATCCGTCTCCGTTGCTGTTGTAGAACGATCCATCACCCAAGTTGGTCTGGGATGGAGCGGGTTCACCTTCCGGTCCATGGAAGAGTCCAAGGTACGAGACCTTCACCTCCTTCACCGTCGTCTCGTTCCCGGGAGACGCTCCTCCCGTGAAACCGGTACCGTCATACTCGCTGTAGATCGATACGTACAGTCTTTCATGCTCCCCCGGATAGTAAGTTCCGGAGTGATCCAGGAATTGGATGCTCTCGCTGAATGGATCATCTATCCCCCCTCTTGTCAATTCCCCGGTCACTTCTGAATCCCCGGATGCATTGACAAGTGCGATGAGGGGTGCTAGCGTTAATACCAATACTAATGACACATGCTTGAATCTCCCCATAACAACACCGAAATATGAATGTCTTCTTTGGTTATTTGATATTTTTCCCGGGCAAATTCCCCCAGGTCGATCACGGGTCCGGATGATCGCCGGGAGTGCGTCTTCAGGTGCCATACAGTTATAATCCTTCATCGACATTGGGAACCCATCCCATCCGAATAAGGGGCGCTCGTATGGAAAGATTGATCCTCGTTTCGAACAGACTGCCGTTCAATCTGAAGAGGACCTATGATGGTTTCGAATACATCCCGAGCATCGGAGGTCTGGCAACGGCGATGTCGTCGTTCTACGAGGACTTCGATTCGATATGGGTCGGATGGCCCGGTTTGACGAGCGATGAATGCTCCGGGGAGGATATCGAGCGTATCGGTGAAGGTCTCAAAAAGCGCAGATGCCGCCCCGTATTCCTATCCGAGGAGCAGGTCGAGGATTACTACGAGGGTTTCTCCAACAGAACGATATGGCCTCTTTTCCATTATTTTCTCAACCACGCCAGGATGGACCTCAAGGACTGGGAATCCTACGAGCGCGTCAACGAGGCCTTTGCCGAGGAGATCCTGAAGGTTGCAGGGAAGGGAGACACGATCTGGATACATGACTACCACCTGTTCCTTCTTCCGAGAATGATCAGGAAGAGGATCCCGGACGTGTCCATCGGTTTCTTCCTTCACATACCGTTCCCCTCTTCTGAGGTCTTCAGGACCCTTCCCTGGAGGAAGGAGATACTCAGGGGGATGATGGGGGCTGACCTCGTAGGGTTCCACACCTACGATTACGTCCTGCATTTCATGAGCAGTGTGAGAAGGCTTCTCGGCCACGAGAGTTCGCTGGGATACATCAATGCGGGCACCAGAACGGTAAAGGTGGGTGCCTTCCCCATCAGCATCGATTTCGACCATTATTCAGGAGCATGCTCGACGACGGATGTGAAGAAGGAGAAGGAACGGATACTCGAGATGGTGGGGAACAGGAAGATCGTGATGTCAATCGACAGGATGGATTACACCAAGGGGATCCCAGACAGGATCAGGGCTTACGGCCGGTTCCTGGAGAAATATCCGAAATACCACGAGAAGGTGACCCTCATCAACGTTTCCAGCCCGTCCCGGATACACGTGGAGACCTATCAGGACCTGAAGCTCGAGGTGGAGCAGCTCGTCGGCGAGGTCAACGGGAAGTACACAAGGCTCGGATGGGTCCCGATCTGGTACATCTTCCAGAACATCCCCCAGGAACAGCTTCTGGCTCTTTACAACGTATCCGATGTGGCCCTGATCACACCCCTGAGGGACGGAATGAACCTCATTGCCAAGGAATACCTGGCGACCAAACAGGACAACAAGGGGGTCCTTATACTTTCGGAACTCGCCGGGGCGGCCAAGGAACTCGGAGAGTGCCTGCAGGTCAATCCCCACGACCTCGAGGAGATGGCGGATGCCATCTTCGAAGCACTCGAGATGCCCGAGAAGAAGCAGGTAAGGAGCAACAGGATAATGAGGAACAGGATAAGGGATTACAACGTCGAGAGATGGGCGGGGGATTTCATCTCGGACCTCGAGAAGGTCAAGGAGGTCCAGGCCAGGAAGGGCTATTCGAAGATGGATACGAAGGTCCAGGGGAATTTCCTCGAGGAATATTCGAAGGCCTCGTCCAGACTGCTCCTCCTCGATTACGACGGGACCCTCACCAAGTTCAAGGGATCTCCCGAGGATGCGGTCCCCGATGAGGAGATCAGGAGCCTTCTCGACAAATTGGCCTCCCGGAAAGGGAACGAACTGGTGATCGTCTCCGGAAGGGACCGGGACACACTGGAAAGATGGTTCGGGGACCTGGACATCAATCTCATCGCCGAGCATGGGGTCTGGATCAGACGGAAAGGCTCCCGTTGGAAATTGATCGAGGACATGGAGGATGCATGGAAGGACAAGATCAGACCGGTCCTCCGATCCTACGTGATAAAGACCCCGGGGGCCCTGATAGAGGAGAAGAGCCATTCCCTGGCATGGCACTACCGCAAGGCGGACCACGCCCAGGCGCACGCCGAAACTGCTGCCATATCCGTAGAGCGATCGTTTCGGGACCTCACGCAGCAGGAGCTCGTCGAGGGGCATCCGCCTGCCGGTGAGCTCCTCGAGCGCAGGCAGGGCGTCG
>JBLIRL010000019.1:0-25706 GCA_049472275.1 Thermoplasmatota archaeon
GGTGAACCTGCTTCTGGCAGCGATGGATTCTATGAACTCATTTTGACTTCTTGGAGTGAGGAAATAAACATCCGCCCGATTTGCCCCGTGTCTGAGGATCATCACCAGAATGCCTTCTCTTCTGCGCTTGGTCGAATCATGCACCTATACCCTTTCCAACTCGATTTCCTTCAGGGTCTCACCCCGATCAAGTTTCAGATCCTTCATAATAATTGGCCTGTCCAAGGTATGGCTCAAACCCGATCCGAACAATCCGGATTCGATCCGGATTTTACCGCCTTCGATCACGTAGACATCGCGGTTGGAGAAGTTTACGAAGAGCCCCAGTAAACAAAATACCATTATGAAAGCGGATATCCCTATTCCACCGGGCCAGAACAATAATAGCGGAAGTGCTCCCGTGATGAGGATGGCTGCTATAAACAGAGAGTAGATCCAGAATCCGATCGAATAGCGGGCCCTGAACCTTTCCTCCATGTAGGGCACCTTGGACCGGGATCGAAAGCAGGATTCGAACTATGTCGGCATGAAGGTCTCGCAGTATCTCCGGCTTACCTCGATGAGGAACTCCGCCGGGACCACCTGTCCTTCGTTATATCTCTTCTGGGCCTGCGTGTAGATCGAAAGTGGTTCGGTGATATCCATGCCTTCTTCTTTCCTTTTGTATATTTCAAACTTGATATCGTTCAGCTCGCTCTCGACGGAATCCTTCTTATCTTCCGATATGATGACATCGGTGAATCTGGATTCCAGTTCCCGATAATGTTCCAAAGCCTTGTTGAAATTGCCGAGTTCGGCCAATTTCCTTAGGATAGGAACCTGCTTCTTCTTGATGAAATAGACGATCGGTTCATCTTTATGCCTGTCCATCAGGACCTCAAGAGAGTCGCGGTAGATGTTGGTGAAATCCCTGATATACTCCATCTTGTCCGCATAGGTCTTCTTCATGCGGTCATTGATGTCCTCCATCAGCTCCAGACCCTTGGCAAAATTGCCTTCTTTGAGATGACTCCTTGATTTTCTCAGGTCTCTGTCGAATTTCGTCGTGTCGATGCTCAAAGATTGGAGCTTGGTCATTAGCATCCGCCCCTCGACCACCGACCTTGCGATGCGTCTTGCTCTGATAACACCGACGGTCTTGTACTTGCCCGTAAGGGTCTCGATCAGCTCCCTTCCCATGGATTTCAGATAGGCAATATCACCTTTCTTGCCGGCTTCAACGATCCCCTCATAGGTTCTTTTGTAAAGATCTGCATCCTCGAACTCCTCCACTCTGCCCATGAGGTCCTTCAATTCCTCGAGTATCTCCTTGCTTTCGGTGTCCTTCACGAATTCCTCCAGCCGGTCGATCTCGTTCTCTATCTCCTTGCCGACCACAAGAATGTCGTCGTACCTCTCCTCTTTGAAATATTTCCCGACAAAATCGAACTTCTTCCTCAATGATTCGAGTTCCGGGCCGGAGATATCAAGGCGCTCCATCCTGTTGTTCAACTTGATCTCCAGTTCCTTCGCGGAGACATATTTATTGCTCTTTTCCCTGAGTTCTTCTATGGAATCCTTTATTCGGGCGAAGATCTTCTCAGCATTTTTATTGTCTCTTCTGTCGATGAAGTTCTCAGCCGACCTGACTGCCTCCATCATGTGATCGATCTCACGGGTCGGAAGATTGAGCTCCTTTAGCTCCCGGAGTTCCTTCTTTAGGTCGTCGGCCTTCTTCTTGAGCTCTCCGCCACCCTCGCCCCGGATATCGAGTATCGTGTTCATGACCTTCTTGGTTAGAAGTGTCGCTTTTTCGAATTCATTTGTGAGGTATGCCTTCATGGCCCTGTCAAGGGTGGTATTCAGCTCCTCGACCTTCTTTGTGTCCTTGGATCCTTCTTTCTTGGAATAATCTTCGAGAAGTTCCCTGGTCTTGTAGAGATCGCTCTGTATCCGGGTATCTATTCCATCCGCCACCTTGTTCTTGATGCTCTCGAGCGTTTCCAACGCTACCTCGTATGCTTTGTGGAATCTCTTTTCCCTGTAGAGTTCCATTGATTTGACGAACTGGAGTTTCATCTTCTTGATCTCCTCGGAACTCAGCTCCGATGAGTTGATCAGGGAATCCAGCTGCTTCAAGGCTGATGAAGCCTTCTTCTGGAGGACGCCTATCTCCTCCGCCAGGTCCGGATCGAGTACCTCCGTTTCATCGTAGTCATCGATGGAGGTTGGCCTGACGCTTTTTCCGTCCCGCATGAACCGGTCCTCGGGAACCTTGATATCCAGAATATCCGCGATGGGTATGAACTCGTTCTGGAATATCCTCGATCCTCCTCCGATATTTGCCGAGACCATGAAGAGGTTTTTGGCGTTCTCAAGCTCGTTCTTGTCGATCTTGATCGTGATGAGCTTGAGCATCTTCCCGAGAATCGTTTCGACCTCGGTACCGTATGCATCGAGGAATTCTCCCTTATAGTCGAATTTCACCTCGCCCTTCTTGACCTCCTCATAGGGTTTGTCAGCGGGCAGGTAAACCTGGCCAGGCATACCATCCACGGGAGAATCGTAAGGTGTAGGGGCTTTCTCGATTTCGGTATCGCCTTCTTCTTCCGTTCCCTCTTTTTCAACTCCGGGTTCGGGAGGCTTATCGATCTTCTCCCTGGTAGAATCGTCCTCCGAGGATGTCCCGGCCGTCTCTTCCTCAACCGTTCCTACCTGTTTGTAAACCAGATCTTCGATTGAGGATCTTTCAAGGTTCTCTATCCTATCGACGGAATCAATAACGGATTCCACCCTCTGCTCGAAGGATTCGAAATCACTTTCCAGGTCCTTCTCGAGGTCTCCGGCATCCTGGATCTTCTTCATGAGCTTGTTGAATAGGTCTTTCTCATCCTCGTCGAAGACATCCTTTTGCTCTTCACTTTGAGGATTATCTTCCTCACTGACCTCATCTGCCTGCCCGTGAGATTCGTCCTCCTTGTTATCCTTGCTTCCTTCCTCTTCGATCAATCCGCTCACCCACCGACGATCCTGAAACAAGTCCCTAGCCATTTCCTCTACATAGGTTATAATGTTTTCCTAGTAAAAGTTGATTTCATCGAACTGAGAACGGCCCTATGGATTTCCATCCGTAACTGCCAAGTGCTGCAGCTTCTTAGGGTCCACCCTGATGATCCTTCTGGTGACCCGGCCTATCTCCTTTCCCCTCTCGAACATCGATATCTCACCGCTGTGAGAAAGTGACACGGCGACGGTCTTTGTCCTCTCGGTAATGTACCTTGCTGCTCTGGACCTTGTACCCGTTCCTGTCCTGTCGATCGTTTGTCTGCCTCCTCCGTCCATATCACAATCCATATCACCCTTTACGTGGATCATCCTTCCCGCGTAATGAGCAAAACCCCTGTGATCGAGAATGAAAGCTCCGTCGAGCTGGCAGAACGCCTCGAACGTCGGTCTCTGTTTTTCGTCGAGTATATTCACATCCCTCCATCCCTTGAAAGGATTGATTATCATCTGGCTGGTGTGTCTTCGAATACCATCGATGTCGCCAACGAGGAAGATCGCTCCCACCGGTTTCCCCTCGTATCCTTTCAGGGAAAGAGCGATGAGAATGTCCAGCGTCCTTCTGAGCACTGCCTTCTTCTTGCCCTTCAAAGTCATGACCCTGTCAAGGATCTCCTCGACATCTCCCTCCATGCATAGCATCTGGAGGGATGAGCTCTTTGCATCGAGTTCGGATCGGCGTCTCTCAGTGCTCCTGCCCCTGTCTGTTGGCATACGCTCACCTTGTTGATGGTGGATGACCGATATAAAGAGTGGGGACGGAGACCGAATCCCATCATTTCAGTCCCCGTTTCCCCCTACCTTTTCAGATATCCTCATCCTCAAGGACGAGGTCCATGTCAACCCTGCCCTCAGGGTCGTTTCGGGTTTCCGCGGCTTGAGGACCCGGTAGGTCCACACCTCTGGCAAGATGATCCTCGATTATCATCTCCTTGGCCCGGGATACGACATTGTCGTACTCCAGTTTGAGGTAAACGTCAAAGGCATTGTGATATGCGTCCTCCTTGGACCTCACAACACCCAAACCCCTTAATTTGTTGATCGCCCGGATCTCCAGTGGTGTCATCTCGAACCTAATGGTCCTGGGGTCTTCCTTCCGCTCTCCGATGTAGCTGATGACTGCTTTGCGGATATAGCTGCTGACCGCAAGCCCCTCGGAATCAGCCCTGGACTGGATCCTTTCGAGGAGCTTGGGTTCGATCTTCATTGTAATTTTACTGGTCATCTTTGGCATGGCTTCACCTTTGGTGGCCTGTCTTGGAAACGGGCCGCTTGACCCCCACAGTGCATCCCATATTCCTGTGCGAACATGTCCATGGTAAGACAATGTCCGACTTTGACATTGTGGGCTTGATAAATAAAACTTGCCTGTTCTTTTAAATACAGGGTGGGTGAAAGTATTGAATGTACTAAAAAGTCTGACCAATTATCACATTCTTGAAGGGTCAGCGGTCGGACTGCTACCGCTTTATGAACATATGGTACTTGATGGATGTATCCTCCATCTCCTGAATTATCCTCTTCGTGAGGAGTTTCTCGGGTTGATGTATGGTACTTATCCTATCCATCAGGTCCTGAAAACCGATGAAAGGTTTCTTCTTCCTCTCCTCTATGATGTGCCACATTGTCTTCTTCCCAAGTCCGGGGAGGAGTTCCAGCATATGTAATCTGGTTGATATGGCCTGAGCTTCATTGAAGAAGCGAATGAAACGCTCCTCGTTCATCTTTATGATCTCCTCGAGAATGAATGGGAGCTCAGATTGTGCGGCAGCAGTCAGATCGGAGAAATTGATCCTCCTTTTGACATGCTGTATCTTGTGCCGGTCGTCCATTTCCTTCCCGATGTAGACCTTCTCACCAATGTTCATGGTGACACCAGGTCTTGGGGAAAGCTCGAGCAATTTGAATTCCAGCTCTCCCAGACCGAAAGCGATAGGCTCCCTCTTGAAGGTCTTTCTATCTGGATGGCCCTGGGGAAGATAGTCCAGAATGTATGCATAGTCCTCCAAGAGAGTCCCTCCTAACTACAGGAAATTCAGATCCTATGTGAATCGATAATATCCAATATCTGTTTTAATTCTTCCGGGGTTAATGTGAATCTGTCCTTTGCGAATATGGGTCTGAGCTCTGTCTCATCCCGGGGCATCAATTCAGCGATCTTGAAGGCATGGACCTCCGTCACCCTCTCCAACTTGACAAGCTCCTTGATCATCTTGGTGGCCTTCTTCTCATCAATCCGCTGGAAATTGCCGACATGCTCGACAGTTGCCCTTTTTTCAAAGCTCAATGCCTCCAACGGGTCCATCTCCCCCTCCTCGGAATCCACTCCTCCCTCCTCATTGGAGTATCTCCGAGGTGTGAGTCCATCATCTTCGGGTCCGGTATAGATTACACTGGGTTTCTGAAGTGCATCCTCCATTATCTTCTTGACCTCGGAATGTGTCATCAATCTCTCGTTTTCATCTTCGGGTGACATGTCAATGCCTCATAACAACTTCGAATATATCTGGCGATTCCGGATTTCGGGTGAAGAAGCAAGTTGATATTAAATACTTTGCAAGGTGCGCCCTCACACAACCGACCGGTCTCACTTGACCTTCCTTAGGTGTTCAGGCCTGATCACCAGGTCCTTGTGGGTCTTGTCCATATCCACACGGACCACGAAGGCATCCCCCTTCTTGTCCACAACAACACCCACTCTGCCCTGGTATCTTCTGTGGGGCTGTCCCTTCTGGCTTGACGGATCGATCACGATGTTGGCCTTCTCCCCTATCTCGAACTTCTTCAGGTAGGTGGTTATAGGGGGCATGCCCCTGTCCCTCGGCCTCTTCTTGAGAATGTTCCGGGTCTTCACCATGGTTCCCTTGGATCTCTTTACCATCTCGTTCACCCCTGGTCCATCCTGGACCCTGCATCATCCAGCACATCCATGACATCAAGTCTTTCAACATTCACTCCGACGCCGAGCAAGGAGGAGAGAGAGGGTTCGGTCCTTCCCCTATCACCATGAAGGAGCTCCTTGATATAGAGGCCCCCGTCAGTCAGAAGGTTCACCAGGACCCCGCCATCCTCTTCGAGGGATACCGAAGCCTCGTGAACCTTGCGGACCCTTACCTTGTCAGCCCTTCTGTGCGAGACACGCCACGGAGTTCGCTGATTGATGGGACTTTGGGCAAGTAAAGAGATATTGTATTTAAGGGTTTCTTCATCGATATCCCCTTCCAGGCTGATTCTGGCCCTGTATCTCTTCAATGATGCCCCGTCCTTGACATGGGCGACCTCCCTCCTTTCGGAGGGTTCAAGTTCTAGGACCTCAACCTTGCCGGAACCCTCCTCGTTGATGATAGCAGCGATCGAACCGATATCAAATGTCCGTATCCTGGGTGAGGAAATCTCCAGTACGAACGGCCTGCCTCTTCCAAGGGTTAGGACGTCGACATCCTCTCTGCCCATTCCGTGGAGTTTGTAATCGGATCCTTTCAGGGATTCGGAGATCCTCTCCCCAATGATCTCTTCGACAGAGGTCTCGTACATCTTGCCCCTACCATCGCATCTATCGCATCCCTTCCCCCTGCAATCCTTGCATATCCAACGGGTTTGAGGTATGCCTCTTTGCAATTTTCTGTATCTTCCCTTAATGAACACCGGTTTGATCGAAACCTCTACGGTCTTAAACAATGGATCGACGATGAAGGCAACTTCCGGGTTGTTCCTGTCGAAATCCTTGTCTGGTTCCAGGTCCGAGTATCTTTTTCCGATCTCCCTGTTAATCTCTTCCTTTAGGGGCTCCGCGGATGTTGGAGCGATCTTCTCCCACAGGATCCTTTCCCTTTCCAGCGTTCCGGGATCCATCCTGCATCCGATAACGAAGGTTTTGAACTCCTGTTCCTTTGATGATTCAAGGACCAGTTGGGATAGCTCATCCACCGAATCGAATACATCCTGACAAAGCCAGCATTTCCCATCATCCTTTCCATCCTGAAGGTATGAATCCATCGACGGGGTTCCTGTAAGGTTCCATTCATCGTCCTTTCGAGGTTCATCTACGGTGGATACATCGGACCGTCCAGATGGATGGATGGGAAGGCCCCATGATACTGGAAGTACTTCTCCCTGCTCCGTTTCGCTCAACAATTCGTGCGAAAGTGCCATGACTATCCTGATCGCCTTTCCTCTTTCTTCGTTGGACAGACCGTATCCCGCTTTTCCGAACTGCCTGCCGAGGCATCGGTCGCATAGCGTGTGGTCCAAAGCAATCATCGCTGTATCGAGGATCGATGCTGCATTCGTCAGGATACGCTTGTATTCTTCCATCGTTCGAACTCCTTCTGCAGTGAGGTCGAGGACCGATATAATCCTTGCCTAGTCGTCATATAAGAAAAAGGGTCAGGAAACCTATCTGCATACCCATGAGCATCAGATACATCTGTTTCCAGGCGGGCGAGTTCTCGAAATGTTCATCTTCCTTGTCTCCCTCCTTGTATAGCAGATAGATAACCAGTGATGACCAGATAAGGAATATGAAGGCCATGTACAGGGAATATCTTGGAAGAAGGCCAAGATAAGCGTACACGACCATCATTACGAAAGGGAAGACGAAGAACGGAGAAGAGAGAGCTATGGCTTTTTTCTTCCCGTAGTAAACTGGAAGGGTCCTCATTCCGAACAGGTCATCTCCGGGAATGTCTGTTATGTCCTTTGTGGTGGTGGAACCGACTAGAAATACGGCGATCACCGAACCAATAAGCCAAGGGATGGGATCATAGATATCTCCGGTGATGGTCCAGGCAGCCACTATTCCGAGCATCCCTCTTGGTATAGCGACGGATATGTTCGAAAGCCACAGGCGTTTCTTCAAGCGGAATGGGGGAACCGAGTAGGCGATGGTGAAGAGGATAAGAATAGAGGCCATGAGCAGGAAGTATCTGTTCACCATTGCGGCTCGCCATAGCGCGATGCCGTATAGAAGAACCGACAACCATATACCTTCTTTGGGGGTGACAACTCCCGTGGGTATCGGTCGATAGGATTTGTTGATGATGTCGATATCCCTGTCATAAACCTGGTTGAGGGTATTTGATGCCGCGTTCAGGAAAACCAGGGAGGTCACCCCTGATATTATCGTCAACATCGGCAGACCGGGTATATGGAGAAACGGCCACCGGAGAGAAATAAATGGTCTGGACAGCTCGTTCTGGACCAGCAGCGCCATGAGGGAACCCGATATGCCCCCCAGGGCTGGAGCGAGAAGTGTGAAGGGTCTGACCAGGTCGATGAAGGCCCTGAACCTTTTTGGGGCGTATTCCGCTTTGTCCAGCGGATCCTTCATGAACAGCTTCGGGCTCAAGGAACTTACCAAACGGGTCAGGTTATAGGTGGATATAAGTTTTATCGACCTTCCTTATAAAAAATTTTAGATAATCATGTTTCCCGCAAAAATATCGTTTCATCACAAAAAAATGTCAAAAGATGTCTCTAGATAAAAGAGGGACCGAAAAGCCCAAATTTTAATGTGTCCTTGTGATCCACCGTGGACATCTTTCACGAATATAAGGGTCTTATCTACAGGGAAGAAAAAGAGGTATACCCTGTTCGAGAGGACACCCTCATGCTGGTGTCAGCCATTGAACATTTCTTGGGTGGGAGACCGGGATATTTTCTGGATGTCGGGTGCGGCACTGGAATGGCCTCACTTCTGGCTTCCTCCAGGGGATGGAAGGTCGTATCGATCGATAGGGAACCGCGCGCACTATCACTTCTGAGAAGAAATCTGGATCTGAACGGATTGAAGGCCGAGATCTACCTGAGCGATCTGTTCGAAGGTGTTCCGAACCGCTTCAGGAACAGGATAGACCTCGCTGTTTTCAATCCTCCGTATCTGGAGATCATCGATGAAATGGCAGACAGAAGGGTAGAGCTCCCCTTGCAGGGATTGGATGGCGGTCAGGCAACAGTTCATAGGTTCCTTCTTGATCTTGGAAAATATCTCTCAGAAAACGGAAGGTGTCTCCTTCTCTCGTGCAGGGAATGGAAACTCTCTGAAGTGGTGGGGAGATCCGGAATGAAGATAGAGGAGGGGAACCGATGGGAGAGGGATATCTACGGTGAGTCGTTCGAGGTCCTGATGATTGCCCGCAAGGATTGATATTGTTTCATTGAGAACAGTTATATCATAATGAAGTGCATCTGAGCCGAAAGGGTTGGAAATGATCGTTGTTAAGCTCGGTGGATCATTGATAACGTACAAGGGATCGGATTCGCTCCCCCCTTACAGATGGAACGAGATAAGCATCAGATATCGTATCAAGGAGAACTCCATCAAGTCCGCGGCAGCTCTGCTGGGTCCTTTTTCAAGCGACAGGATCGTTATCATACACGGTGGGGGTACGCACGGCCACAGGACCGTTAAAAGATGGTCCTCGGGAGTTGTCAAGGGGGATGAACCCAGAAGGATATGGGAGGTAAAATGGAGGATGCTTCAGCTTACGGAGTCGGTCGTTCGAATACTGGGTCAGAAAGGACTACCGGCAGTTTCCGTTTCCCCATCGGATATATTGAGGGTAAGGAAGGGATCGATCGATAGGTTCGATCCATCTTCCATCAGGGAGATACTCGAAGCGGGATGTGTACCCGTTCTTCGTGGCGACCTGGCAGCCGATACCGAAGGCGGATGGTCCGTTGTATCAGGGGACGAGATAATGGTTGAACTGGTGAAGAAGGGTATTGAAGGAACCCTGCCCAGGTCCGAGAAGGCCATCATGTGCCTCGATATCGAAGGTTTCTACGAGGACCTCGGAGGCGAAGGTGAGAAGGTCCATGACGAGATAACCCGTGACCTGTATCATAGGAACATGCCTCTCTGGAGATCCGACATCCCCACGGGTGAGACGAAGGGGGATGTTACCGGAGGCATATTGAGAAAGGTCAGCGCATGTCACAGGATCGCTGCCATGGAATGTGATGCCTGGTTAACCGGAGGTGATCTTGACAGCTCCCTCGGACCGATACTCCAGGGAGGCCATTCCGGGACACTTTTCAGAGGTTTCAAGGGCACCAGTGAATGTATCGAAGGAAGTTGTCTCCTCGGGGAGAGGTGATCAATAATGACCATCGAAGAGCGAAAGAACGATCATATCGACATCTGTCTCAGGGAAAACGTGAGGACAACGTATAATCACTGGGATGACGTCATTTTGGTCCATCAGGCTATACCGATGTGCGATCTGGAGGAGATCGATATCTCAACCTCCTTCCTGGGCAGGGAACTATCCGCACCATTAATGATCTCCGCGATGACCGGAGGGAGCTCCAAGGCAAAGGAATACAACAGGTTGCTGGCCCGGGCTGCCGAGGAGTTCGGAATAGGTTTTGGGGTCGGGTCCCAGAGAGCGGGCCTGGAGACAAAGGAACATGAGTCTTCATATTCGGTAGTCAAGGAATTCGAAGTACCTCTGGTACTGGGGAACCTTGGCGCTCCCCAGTTCTCACTGGCGCCGGGAAAGGGACGATCTCAATACTCCATTGTGGAGGCGAAGCGAGCGCTGGAAATGATAGGTGGAGATGCATTATGCATACATCTCAACTATCTTCAGGAGGTTGTCCAGCCCGAGGGGGACACGAATGCGAAGGGTCTTCTCGACAATCTCAAGGATCTATCAAAGGAGCTGAAGATAGTAGTGAAGGAGACCGGAGCGGGAATATCCAGGGAAACGGCCATCTCGCTTAAGGAAGCCCATGTTTCCGCCATTGATGTGGGAGGTTCCTCTGGTACTTCCTTCGCTGCGGTGGAGTCCTACAGGGATCCAGGAGGATTGACGGATTCGAGGAGAGCTGGGATAACCTACTGGGACTGGGGGATACCCTCTCCCGCATCACTAGTAATGGCCAATGTTGGCCTTCCGATGATCGGCAGCGGCGGTCTCAGAAATGGCCATGACGTTGTGAGGGCAATATCCATGGGAGCCGATCTCGGAGGTATGGCATGGCCTCTCCTGATGCAGGCATCCAAGGGATACGATGCGCTCAGGGGGGAGATCTCCCGCATCATCGAGGAGATAAGAATCGGTTTCTTCCTCTCCGGCATCGGGTCGATCAAGGATAGGTCCAGGTCCAGATATATTTTGACGGGACCGACAAGGGAATACCTGCAGGGGATATCTCTGAGTATTTGAGATAATGGAATATTTTTCTGATTACGGTAGATTTTAAAGCAAACATATAAAAAACAGCCGGAGGGATAATAAACCGATAGAAGAAGAATTCCTCTGAACGGAAAAAGGGATGCACCATGGGTCTGTTGGAATGGTTCAAGTTCGGTCGCAGGGAAAAGAAGACCAGAAAACCCCCTGCCGGGCAGTTGACGGAGGACCGCGATAAGGCCCCCGAGACAACCCCACCCTTGGATAAGGTAATTGCAGAGCTCGAACAGGAAAGGAAAACAACAAAGACCCAGCAGAAGAGATTGAGGGAGATGGAGGCCAAGTTCTCAATGATGCAGGAGAACTGGTCGGAGATGCTTCAGAAGCAGCAGTTGGCCCTTGATAGACTGATGGAGGAGAAGGCCAAACTCGAAGGGGTTAAGAAGGCTCCTGCAAAAAGGTCAAAGGAGGAGAGGGCCACAGGAGCCGGGGTGCCCGCCCCGCTCTCGAACCCAATACTGGAAGACAAGACCTTCAAGAACTTCGTTGTGGATGACGCGAACAGGTTCCCTTACCTTGCCGCAGAAGCCGTTGCAACCGGGGTCGGTCGACGGTACAATCCTCTGTTCATCTACGGAAACGTGGGTGTGGGCAAGACCCATCTCCTTCATGCCATCGCGAACAAGATAAGAGAGGTCGACCCTAGCAAGACCTTGCTTTACTCCTCGACGGAGAAGTTCACCGATGAGCTGCTTAAAGCACTGGAAAGGGACGATCTTGATGGCTTCAGGAAACGTTATCGCAACATCGATGTTCTTCTCGTGGATGACATACAGATGCTTTCGGGAAAGGAGGCAACCCAGACCGAATTCTTCCACATGTTCAACCACCTCTACAATTCCAGCAAGCAGATAGTACTCTGTTCGGACAGGCCTCCTTCTGAGATAAAGGAGCTTGAAGGGAGACTGAGGTCCAGGTTCGAGGGCGGATTGATAATAGATATCAAGGTCCCTACATTCGAAGGAAGGAGGCAGATCCTTGTCAACCTTGCGCATGATGAAGGAATAACGCTGTCGACGGAGGTCCTGGATTACATGGCCTTCTATCTTGATTCCAGCGTGAGGGAGCTCGAGGGTGGCTTCAACAGGGTGACGGCCTATGCGACCCTCATGAAAGAACCTGTTACGGTATCGCTAGTGAGAAAGGTACTCGAGGGGATACTCCTCAAGGTCCATCCATCCAAGGTCGAGGATGAGGAGGGGGAAGAGCGGCATGAACTGATGTCGGGGATCCAGATCCCGGTCCCCCAGAGGAGTCCGTACTCGGATCAGGACCTGGACCTAGAAGAAGAAACCGAAAGGTTGGAACAGGAACTGCTTTTCGAACTCAAAAGGGACTCGAAGACCAACGAATGAGCGGACCGAATTTCAATATGGCAAATTCCTGCCCAATATGTTAAATATATGACATTTTAATATCCACATGGTGTGTTCAATGGAAGATGCCCTGGAAGAGGTTTATCTGGATTTCGAGAGCTATCCGAAGACGGAGAGCTACGATATCAAGAGATTATTCGCCTACCTGATCGACCAGATCATAGTACTTCTCGGTGTGATCTTCGTCTACATCCTTCTCGCTGTGAACCTGGCCGATTATGGGGTTTGGATCATCATACTGCTCATATCCGGGTTGTTCAATTGGTTGATAAAATCGGTTATGGAGGGAATGAGGGGAGAATCCATTGGCAAGGGGATAATGGGTCTGAAGGTCACGGATGCCTACGGCAAGGTCACCGTTGGCGAATCACTGGTCAGGAACCTGCTGGAGATTGTACCCGTCATCCTGCCGATCTTCGACTATGCGATTGGTAGGTCTGTCGCGAAGGATGACAGGCAGAAGCTCATGGACCATATTTCGAAGACACTCGTCATCGAGGATATTGCGATCGTTGAGGAGGAGAGACCGAAATTCATTCCGCGAAGGATCGTTGAGGAACCGAAACCCAGGGAGAAGGTCATGCTCGATTATCGCAGGATCAGAGTGGGTCACTGCCCGAGATGCGATGCTCCCTACAGAGTGCTTGCACCCGGTGACACTTCCTTCTCGGGCCTGTGGAACCACAGATGCACCTGGTGCAACAATCTGATAACGGAGGACCTCGGAGAGAGGTGACGGAACAATCGTTAAGTAATCATCCTTCCTTGGCAAACCCATGTCCGCCGTGTGTGACAGGTGCAAGAGAGTTCCTGTGATCTTCATTCGCTACAGCGGACAGCATCTTTGCGGTGACCACTTTGTAGACCTCATAAGGAGACGGTTCGGCAAAGAGGCTAGATCTCAGGGTTTGATCAAGGACCGGTCCAGGATCGGCGTGGCCCTATCCGGGGGAAAGGATTCGATATTGGTGCTCAAACTGCTTCATGATCTGGCAGGAAAAATCAGGGGAAAGGAGATTGTTGCCATAACGATAGATGAGGGCATAGGGGGATACCGCGAAACCTCCGTTGACATCGGGAAGAAGTACACCGAAGAGATCGGCGTGGAATGGACCTTGTTGAACTTCAGGGAGCTCTTCGGTATGGCACTTGACGATATGGTGAAATCATCCGAACTCGGACCCTGCACGATCTGCGGTACACTAAGAAGACAGGCCCTGAACAGGGCGGCAAAGAGCTCCGGTTCTGACATACTGGTGACGGGGCATAATCTTGACGATATGGCGCAGACGGTACTCATGAACGTTCTCTCGGCGGATGTTCAGAGGTTCGCAAGGATGGGCCCACATGGCAGGACGGTTCCCGGTTTCATCCCCAGGGCCATGCCCCTGAGGACGACACCTGAAACGGAGACCTACCTCACGGCAACTCTCCTTGGCCTCCCCTTACATGAGTTGGAATGTCCTTACGCCGAGGCTGCCCATCGAGGCACATTCAGGGACATCATCATGATGGCAGAGAGGGAGACCCCTGGTACGAGACATTCCCTGTTAAGATTCCACGAGCATCTGGCACGGTATGTGCCGACCGGTGATGCAGTTTCGAATGAATGTCCCAGATGTTCAGAACCTGTCAGTAAAAATGACGAAGGAAACCTCTGCAAGGCATGTTCATTGCTCGATCAGCTGGGGGTGGGATGATGAGGAAGCGTCATCTTGAGATGGCACTTTCGAAATTACCGGACCTCGAGGATCCAGACCCCGGCCTCGAGCAGTACAGGACCCCACCACGGCTCGTATGCGACATCCTATGGCAGGCTCTGGAGAACGGCGACATCAATAACAGGACCGTTCTGGAACTGGGATGCGGGGGGGCTCCTTTCGCTCTGGGCTCAATGATGCTTGGAGCAGCTAGGACCTCGGGGGTCGACAAGGACCCGAGATGTCTTTCCCTAGCAGGTTCCAACCTGCGGAGCTGCATAGAGAAAGGTTGGATAGACGGGTCCATGCCCCTTCAGCTGATCCTCGGTGATGTATCCGATCCTTCCATTGACATCCAGGATCATGATACCGTGTTCATGAATCCACCCTTTGGGGCACAGAAGAGACATGCTGACAGGGATTTCATAAGGACGGCATGCAGGAAGGGTTCGGTCGTTTACGGGATCCATAACGGGGGAACCCGGGATTTCGTTATGAACGAATACGATAGGATGGGTGCGGGCGAGCTTGATGTCTTCGAGGGCAGGATGGATATCCCGCACCGCTTCCATTTCCATACGGAAGAGATGAGAATTATCGACATACTGATAGTGGTCGCCCGTGTCCCCCCCCGTGGCTGAACTCTCCCCGCGTCCACCCTAAAATTAAATACCAATCACAGCTTTCAGTCCATCGGGTGGAGCGATATGCCTTCTTCCGAGTATGAAGCCAGGATGGCCAGGGGCGGAATTGCCTTCAACAACCAGGATTACTTCAAGGCTCTTGAAGAGTACAATTCCGCCATCAAGGAGAATGATTCGGAGGCAGATGCCTGGTTCAACAAGGCCGTGACATTGCAGAACCTCATGAGGAACGAGGAATCCGTCGAGGCCTACAAACACACGATCAAGCTGGATAAGAAGCATGTGAAGGCCTGGTCGAACCTCGGTGCGCTTCTTGGGAAGATGCAGGAGCCGAAGGACGCCATGAGGTGTCTTGATCGGGCGACCGAGCTTGACAGGTCATGCACTCAAGCATGGTTCAACAAGGGCATTATGCTATCGAAATACGGCAGGGTGGCAGATGCACTTGTCTGTTTCGACGCGGTGCTGAAACTCGATCCCAGAGACACCGAAACCATGTACAACAAGGGGGTCGTCCTGGAAGCACAGGGAAACAAGCAGGAAGCGGAGACCTGGTTCGAGAAGGCACTCTCGGAAAGGGTTTCCATAGACGAGGATTCCTACAAGAGATACTCGGTTGATGTCTTCTCAATGCATGATGTCGACGAGGAGGGTCGTCAGATCTCGGATATAGAGTGGCTTGACAGGGGTTCGAAATTCCAGCTGGACAACGATATAGACAGGGCCATATTCTGTTTCAACAAGGCGCTTGAACTGAATCCGGAGAATCCCGATGCCTGGTTCGCCTATGGAAACGCCATGCATCAGATAGGTAAGCTCGAGGAAGCGCTGGAGTGCTACAAGCGGTCGCTCCAGATCAAACCCAAGAAATCTGAGACCTGGTACAACATGGGAAACGTGTTCATGGACCTCAAGAAGCTCCACAAGGCCATAGAGTGTTTTGACAAATCCCTTGCACTCAATCCACATAAATGGGATGCCCTGGCGAACAAGGGAGCGGCGTTGAAGAACCTAGGCCGGATCGAGGAGGCGATAAAGGTTTACGAGAAGGTTCTCGACCACAATCCGAAGAATTCCATGGCCTGGTTCAACCTGGGTAATTCATACGATGCACTGGGCAAGTTCAGGAGGGCTATCCAGTGCTTTGACAGGGCGATCTCACTGGAGCCTGATAATTTCGAGTATTATTACAACAAAGGTGTTCTTCTCTACGAGAAGGGCAGGTTGATCCGGGCAAAGGAATCCTTCGAGAGGGCTCTGGCCCTAAATCCCATGTTCAGGGAGGCAGCGATGGCCAGGGATGATATCCTGAAGGACATTCGCGGCGGATGATCTCCGATTTACCGCAAGTACAATCAGCTGCATACGTGAAGTTGATTTTTTTTAAAAAAAAAGCCCGCTCCCCGGGAGCGGGCAGGTCCCATGGTTCGGGACTATTTGGATAGTTTTCCTTTCTTTCCGCACTTTGGACAGGTGATGATTATTGGTCTCTTCGGTGATTTGACAAGTATCTTCTCACCACATCCCTTGCACTTGACTATCTTGGGTTTGTAGGAGGTTTTCTCCTCTTCTTCCTTGGGTTCTTCCTTGATCGGCTCCTCTTCCTCCTCCAACTCTGGAGCCTTTCTCGGTTTCTTGACCATGAACTCGTTCTCATCCTCCTCAGGTTCCTCCTCCTCCTCCTCATCGATCACGACGGCCTTCTTCTTCTTCTTTTTCCTCACCGGGATCTCTTCCTCCTCCTCTTCCGGTTCCTCCTCGATTTTGGCCTTCTTCTTTGTCCTGGCCTTCTTCTCTTCCATGGTCGAAGCGAGTTCATCCTCGAGTTCGCCTATCTTGTCCCTCAGTCTTCTGAGCTCTCTCTCATGCTCATCGAGCGGTATCATGTCGTCCTTGCTCTTCTCGAATTCGCTGAGTTCCTTCTTTAGAGATGATTTCTCCTTCTCGATGGAGCGCAGCTCTGCATCGGCCTCTTCCTTCATCTCCAGGGCCTTCTTCCTTTCTTTCTCGAAGATGCGTTTCTCGTTCTCGAGGTCCTTCTTCTCCGTCATGAGCTCGTCTCGTTTCTTGTCAAGGTCCATCTGTTCCTTGATGAGGGAGTCCCTCTCGCCCTTGATGGTCTTCTCCTCGTTCTTGATATCGAGCTCACGGTCCTCCAGCTTCTTCTCCCAGGCCTCGAGCTTCTCTTTGCCCTTCTCGTATTCCCTGAACTCGATCCTGAACTTGTTGTAGCGTTCCTGGAACTCGTCCCATTCCTTCTCGTGAGCCTTTCTGGTGGAATTGAAGTCCTGCAGGTCCTTCTCGAAGAGCTCTCTCTTGCGATCGATGCCGTCGCTCTCCTTGTCGAGGAGAACGCGCTCCTTCTTGAGTTTGGCCTCTCTCTCCTTGAGCTCTTCCTCCTGCTTCTTGAGTTCCTGTTTTTCCTCGAAGAACCGGTTCTCCCTCTCCTCCTGCTCAGTCTGGTCCTTTTCCAGCTTCTTCCTATCCTTCTCGATCTCGGCTTTCTGGGCATCGAAGGTTGTCTTTTCCTCCTCGATCTCCTTCTTCATGGCGAGGAACTCGTCGCGCTCCTCCTCGAGGGATTTGATCTCCTTCAGAATCTCCTCCCTCTTGTCCATGAGTTCCTTGCGCTCCCTGTTGAGCCTCGCCTCCCTGGATTCCAGATCCTCCTTGTCGGCCTGCATGGAGATCAGGTTTGCCTTGATGAACTTCTCCATAAGGGAGAGGATATCTGACTCCTCATCGACGAGTTCTCTTCGTTTCTTCGCGATGGAGTCGTAACCCTTCTCTATCTCCTCTTTCTTGCCGAGAACGGCCCTCAATTCCTCATCAAGTCTGTAGTGGTCGAGGTCCTGTTCTCTTCCTTTTTTCGGGATCTCCTCTTCCTCTTCGAGTTCCTCGACCTCTTCCATCTCTTCCTCTTCGGGTTCCGGCTCCTCCTCCACAACAACGGCCTTCTTCTTCTTCGGGACGACGATCTCCTCCTCCTCATCATCCTCGAACTCGATCTTCGGAGCCTTTTTCCTTCCTTTTCTCTTCTTCTTAGTGTCAACGTCATCGTCAGACCAATCTACCTTGGATTTCCTAGGCAAGATAATCACCCCTTTATTGAGAGAATGCACTCTGGTACTTCGGCCTTCATATATCATGGATGTTATATATCTTTTTTCAAGAAATAATCCATTACTGGCATAGGATGATGCAACTATCTTTAAATTGCGATAATGAAACGTACATTCAATGTTTCACCTTTCCCATGGAAAAGGTTTTCATATGAGTTACCATCTGGGAATGGAGGAGTGTGGGATCACTTGGCGGGCAATCTCGAGGAAGGAAACATTGATAAAAAAGGATCGGAACTTCACAGGGTAGACCTCGATCCTCGGGATGGTATGTTGGTCGGATCGCAGTTGAGACCACTGGTTGACGAGAAGAGCGGCTACATAGTTCTGGGAAGAAGCACATCAGCTCATCGGAAATGGAGGAGGAAGGGCCTTCTTCAGATCGGAGCTGTGGGTGAGGTCCAGGATTCCAGTGATGATCTTTACGGCAGGGAGGTCTACATTGATGCAGCATTCCCCCATATAGTCTTCATATGCGGGAAGAGAGGAAGTGGTAAATCCTACACGCTCGGAATATTCGCCGAGGAGCTGATCAGGTCGGCGATAGGGGTTGGGGTGATCCTCGTGGATCCCATCGGAATATTCTGGTCCCTCAAGACGGAGAACACTTCGAGGTCCGAGAAGAAGGCGCTTTCGAAATGGGGCCTTAATCCTACCTCCTTTCCGGAGGTCAAGGTGCTCGCCCCCGCCAACGATCCAAACTCATTGCCAACGAATTGCGATGGTCCTTTCACCATCGGGATCAATGAGATGACTGCGGAGGACTGGTGCCAGGTATTTGATATGGACCGTTTCAAGACACAGGGACTTCTCATCGGGACCGCAATCGACCAGGTCAGAATGGGATACAGAGCAATCGTTGACGACGTGATGGTGGAGGTTCCTGGAAGACCTGAACGCTTCTCCATTGGAGATATCGTTCAATGCATCGAGACATCCGCTACCATAACAAGCAAGACCGGAGGCTACAATCCCCAGACCAGACGGTCGATCGTTGCAAGGTTCATGGCGGCTGCGGGTTGGGGGATCTTCAGTATCGATGGAACTCCTCTTAGGGAGCTGACCTCACCCAACAGGGTCACGGTCCTGGACATCAGCGATACGAATCTCGGAGATTCGAAGAGAAGCCTCATAACAGGGATCGTCGCCAGGAAGGTCCTAGAAGGAAGAATACAGAGCGCGAGGGTGGAGGAGCACCACGGGTTCGATGATTCAGATCCCAACATGATACCGCTTACCTGGCTTCTTATTGACGAGGCTCACACGATCCTGCCCCACAGCAGGCAGACACCCGCCTCCGAGGCCTTGATAGAGTTCGCCAAGCAGGGAAGGAAACCAGGATGTGCCATGGTCCTTGCCACCCAGAGACCGGCTTCGACATCGGATGAGATCCTCTCACAGGTCGATATCCTCATCGGGCACAATCTAGCTCTCGAGGACGACATGTCAGCCCTTAGAAGAAGGGTGCCAGCCAAACTTCCTCAGGAGTTCTCGGTATCCGATTTCATCAGGGGAATCCCTGTGGGAACAGCGATCATCGCCGATCAGAAGACGCAGCAGAGGTCCTTCCTGATGAGATTGCGGCCCCGCCTTTCGCACCACGCGGGCAGTTCCGCCATGCCCAAGGCCTTTCAAGACAGGAGGAAGAAAAAGAAGAAGAAGGTCCCGATGACGGGGGCATATATCCCCAGAGAACTTCCATCGGTTCTCGATCCAACACCCGTACCGAGACCACACGAGGATGAGGAAAGGGAGGAGGTCATGCCTGATTCTCACGACCATCTCCCGGAGGAAGGCCCCCCTGAGATTGTTGATGATGTGTCAGAGGAGCCATTGCCCGACCTTCCCTGGGGTTCTACCATACTGCTCGATAATAGGTCCAAGGAGGACCTTGAGATCTTTCTTGCCAATGTCGATGGTGCGAGAGGTTTCCTGCTCTTCACTGGTTCGGACCCGTCAACCTACATTCTGCCGCAGGGTATCGAACGTATCGATAGAAGCTTTGATATTCCCACTTCGGGAGAGCCATCAAATCCAGAGGTACTCGAGGATCTCGTCAAAGAGGCAAAGATGCTTCCGGGGAGTGTGGGTTCATGGGTAGTGGTCATCGATGGTATATCGTCCGTATATGAGACGGATACTATGGAAACTTTGAAGAAACACCTCCATGACCTCCAGGAAAGCATCCACAACAACGGCGATCTCCTAGTCATAAGGTCCGATAGACCTATCGATCGGTCCCTGATGGAGGGCTTCTTCTCGTGGGATGAGACCACGAGTCAAGATGAAGGGCCTGCGGATACGATCTCTCCCCCGGAGGATATTGGGAGCCGTTCATCACCAAACGGGTCCTTGTCTCATGATGAGCTAAGATGGATGTGCAAAGTGATGGGGCTGCCCGCGGATGGGGATGAGAGCGAACTTCTTAACAGACTTATGGGATCAGAACCGGAACTCATGGATAAGAAAATCGGTGAGGATATAAGGATAGATCTTCTGAAACAGGTAATGAAGGAATCATCCTTCGCCAGGGAGGAGAACGAGAGACTTCGATCGAGACTGGATGAACTGGAATCTGAGGCCGGACTTGATAGGCCGGGAAGAAGGAAGGTCGAAACGGGAAAGAAGGCAGACCATCGAAAGGACTCCAAACGCCTTGTTCTCGTTTGGGAGGACGATGAGGAGCAGAAGGAGAAGTTCGAGGACCTTATCCAGGAGGTTGAGGATCTCAGAAATGAGATAGAGGACGAAATGGCCGGAGCGAATACCCCAGGCAGTGATGAAACGCTGTTCTCGAAACTGATGGAGAAACTTGACGAGGAGAAAGAGGAATATCGCGAAAGATTGAACAGATTAGAGAACGTCCTTCACCTTGAAATGGATTCACTCCGCGATGAGCTGGGTGAGCAGAGAAAGCAGCTGGAAGCTTCAAGGAAGGTCATGAAATTGAGGGTTGTGAAGGAAGCCCCGCGTCCCTCGGATCGAACCGGAGCAAGTACACGCTCCAGGGTTCTAAAAAAGAGGGTATTGAAACGGGAGGATGAGGTCGCTGCGGTCCTTCCAAGGATAGGAGCCCAGACAGCCCTTGAGATCGCAAAGAGGAGCCTCAAGAGGAGCCTTCTTAAGGGGCCCAGGGAATCAATAGAGGACATCACCCCCTGCTACATTCAGCTTCATCGCTTCCTTCTTAATTACAGGGGCGGGATCATGAAGAACGTAAGGGAAGCTGATGTCTACATCGATTCCCTTACGGGGGAAGTGGTCAACCAGGGAAGGACCGGGTTGAGAAGGAGCGAAGGTCTTCTTCGATTGATCAGATCAACGGACCTTGAGATGGATATCATCATGGGTATGGGAAGATCTCCGAGGGATCCTGCCTGGATATCGAAGGTCACCAGAATAGATATGGCAAGGATTAAGAGGGCGCTTTCATCGCTGGAAAAGAAGAAACTTGTGAGGCGAATAAGGAAGGAAGGCAACCTGGACCTTTACTCCCTGGACGATGGTATTAGGTTCTATCACAGACCATGGAGTTCGGAGCATGGTTTCAGGACTGAGTTCGTCACTGGTCTGAACGAGAGGATGATCCCTCCGAAGGTGGTACAGAGCGATGCGAAGCTGGTACTGGAGAAACTTTCCCGGGAGATCACCATCATCGAGCATGACATTGTACGATATCCGATATACGTGGTGCGGATAAAGGGCGAGGGCAGGACAAGATACCTCGCCGTCGATGGTGTGGGAGGAAGGCTGGACAGGAAGATATCGCATCTTCTGAAGGGTATCGTGGAAAACTGGGAATAGGGTGGGAAAAGGTTTTATTACAGTACTGATTGGACCTCTTTAGGCTGGTGCGGTTCTTTGGCAAGAAGAAGGATAATCCACGAGGAAGAGGAAGTGGAGGAGAAGGAGAAGGACAAGAAGCCAGCCTTTCAGCCAAAGGAGTTCAACGAGACAGAATTCCTTCAGACCGAGAACAAATCCGCAAAGATGATATACATATCTCTCGGAGCTGCCGTAGTTGCGGGGATCGTCTCCTTCATTCTCATGCGGGTGCTTTATTCCCTGGATACAGGAATGCATTTCACGATACCGCTTATTTCACCAGTCGGATTTGCCATCCTTGTGGTCTACCTCTTCAACAGGTTCGGGATAAATGTCAGGGAGCTCGAATGGAAGAAATGGCTCGAGAACGGGTTCATGTTCCTCCTTGCATGGTTCGTGGTGTGGATGATATCGATGAATCCGCCGATCAGCGATTTTTCCGACCCCCAGATTCAAGAACCGATTCTTGATATAAAAACGGTCCAGGGAATGAATTACACATATGTCCAGGGAAATCTATTCATCAATGACCAATTGAATGATTACATTCCTCCGTCCAATATAGAGAATCAATCAATAGAAAACACCACCATTGAGATCGATCATATAGTTATACATACTGTGATTTCCGATAATAACAAGGTCGATAGGGTGGAAATCAAATTCCAGCAAAAATTCGATGGTGCATTCGTTGACATAGAAGAACCAGGGGCTATAGGCATCAACCTGACGAAGGATTCAGAGTTCGTACCGAAGGGAGATCTGGAAGATGAGGTTGATGGCACCTGGCTTCAAACGGATCCCGAAGCTTGGAAGGATAACCTATGGACGATCGATATCGACGCCCAAAAAATAAAGAGTGAGATACCTGCAGTCAAGGATGGTTGGCACTTGAAGGTCATCTACAGGGTATGGGACACCTGGAATAATTATTCAGAGAAAGAATATTCCTTCAAGATCAAGTTCTAGGGAAACCATCTAAGTTTTTATCCCATAAAACTTAATAGTGGCAACGTGAGTAATCCATGACAGGCCAGGTGGTCCGACAGATGACTCCCAAGAAAGCGAAGAAGCTCCGGATAGAGGAGGATGAAGAATGGGACGAGTGGGAGGAAGAGGAGGTCGATGACATCATCGATGATGAGGATGATGAGGAAGATGCGGACATCTCCGATGAAACGGCCAAACCCGCCAAGATAAGGTCCCCCCCGATCGGACGACCCAGAAAAAGGACCGGAGGCAAACCGATGAATCCCAAGGCCAAGAAAGGCATCGTCTGGACAGCCAGGATCATTGTCGTGGGTCTCGTGGTGCTTCTGCTTTTCGCTCCATGGCCTCCCTTTCATGAGATAAGGGAAGCCTCGGGGATCAATTCGCTCAAGAACCTTATGAGACCATATCTTCCATTTCCGGAATGGACCAACGTATCGGTCACTCTGGTCTACGACGTTGTGATATCCGGAGGAAGGGCAAACGAGATCGAGATACATGTGGCCCCGCCGTTTGATATTCCCTTCGAACCTCAGGAACCCGGAGATACCAAGGATTTCGTCATCCAGGATGTGAGAAGCATAGATTTCTCTCCGGAGAACCACATTCCCCTTCAAGATTTCCAGACAACAAAGAACACTATTTCGGGTTGGAAGGTCAGCAATGTCATCGGAGAGCTTCGCTACGAGGTCACTCTGGAGATGACGCTCCATGCGTACAAGTGGGACCTCGAGGAAGAGGATTCCGGTACCGTTGATGATATCCCCCAGCAATACAAGGACAGGTACAATGTCAATGCATGGCCAGTCGATCTGAACGGTGACGGAGATATCGAACATTACAGATACGAACCCGACGATCAACTGATAAACAGGACTGCGCACACCCTTACCAAGGATGAACCCACCGTTCTGGGAAAGGTGAAGGCGATCTATGACTGGATGCAGGATAGGTTCAACTACACTTCCCAGGAGGAGCGGCAGCGAGACCGACTCGTTTACGGCGAATATCCGAAATGGGCAACGGGCTGCCTCGCGGACTGGTACGGGGACTGCGATGATCAGTCGCTACTCATGGCGTCCCTGTGCCGGGCAGTTGGAATCCCGGCTTGGCTGGAGATAGGTTATCTTTACGATCCGAACCCGCTCAATAACGATAATACAAAGAAATGGGGAGGACATGGATGGTTCAATGTCCTCATTCCCCTTGCGGGAACGAACGATTACGTGATCGCCAATATCGACCCGGTCAATCACGAGTTCCTGTTCAGGGACCCATACAGGTTCACAGATTGGGTCGATGACGGAACATACATGGATATTAACGGAAAGCGAGTTTACAACCTCGACTATTATTACAATTATTTCAGCTCGCAGACCCCCCCCGGAGTCGATGTGGACCCAAATCCGAGCACGGTAAGCAACAGGTTCGAGAGGCATGGCTCCATCAAGGTCTATACTGACAGACCGTTCACCGAGGGGAACCTTCCAGGAACACAGCAGGAACTGGCGAGCCTCCCCTCTCCCTCACCTCTTCTTCTCGCTCCCCTTCTCATGATCTTCATCGCACTGCCCGTGAGAAGATATTTCCTCAAGAGAGAGTGATCCGGCCGGGGATTAATATTAATAACTGACCTTTCCATTGTGGCCGACATGGAGCATCATCTAGAGATCGATGGTTGGAGGTCCAACGTTAGATTCTCCTCATGTCATATGCTGCTGAGACATGACAAATGCTCGAGACTCCACGGCCATTCATACGCAGTTCATCTCAAGGTGGATGGAGATCTTGACGAGAACCATATGCTTGCGGATTTCGGTGAGTTGAAGAGAGCGCTGAGGAAGATTACGGACGAATTGGATCACAGAATAATCATACCAACCGGGGATCCGGACATCATCATAACAGAGGACCTTGCCAAAGAAAGCATCACCGTCAACATGCAGGGAAAGGTCTATACCTTTCCGATTTGCGACACGATCAGGATCCCTGTGCCCGCAACTACCGTGGAAGAGCTTTCAACCTACCTGCTTGAAAAGCTGCTGGATTCCTTAGAACTGCCCGAGGGTGTTGGGAAGGTATCTCTCGGGATTGACGAGGGATGGGGCCAGGGAGCATGGTCAGAAAGAAAGATCCGGTAGTGGTTGCATGAAGGCCGTTGTTCTGCTCTCGGGAGGTATCGATTCAAGCACGACTCTGGCCATTGCCAGGTCAGAGGGATACGAATGCTTCGCTTTGACCCTGCTATACGGTCAGATCCATTCGCGAGAGATATTGTCGGCGAGGAACGTCGCGAGTTCTCAGGAAGTTGTCGAACACCGGATAATGGAGCTTCCGGAGGGTATGTTTTCCGGCAGCGCTCTTACCGGAGATATGGATATACCCATGGAGCGAGATCTTGAGGACCAAGATGACATACCGGTAACTTACGTACCTGCCAGAAACCTGATCTTCCTATCAATGGCATCGGGCTGGGCCGAGGCGATTGATGCTGAAGCTGTCTTCATAGGGGCCACCGCTATGGATTATTCAGGTTATCCGGACTGCAGACCGGAGTTCATCAGGTCATTCCAGAAAACCATGGACCTTGGCACCAGAAGAGGTGTGGAGGGCAGGCCGATCCGCATCATCGCCCCCCTGCTGCACATGGACAAGGCTGAGATAATCGGCAAGGGTTCTGAACTCGGACTCGACCTTTCCCTCACATGGTCTTGTTATCGGGGAGGGGACAGGGCCTGCGGGAAATGTGATTCCTGCCGATACAGGCTGAAGGGATTTTCGAAGGCGGGAATGAAGGACCCAATAGATT
>JBLIRL010000190.1:0-5330 GCA_049472275.1 Thermoplasmatota archaeon
GGTTGATGGCGATATCGCTCAAAGATTTCATTTACCGGGTCAAATCTGCTCAACCCGGAAAGCCAGTGCCCAATCCAAAGAATGCCTTCATGATCTTCGTATTCTATCTCATACACAGGTTCTACTGGGCTCCTCAGCAGAGGGGGGAGGCGGCCTTCGGCGGCAAGCTCATGAATATTCAGCAGTTCTTCTTCAAACATGACACAGCCCAGAAGAAGGTCGGATTGACAGGGGGATCCCTGGGTGGAGTAACGGCTATCGTGCTCGTTATCCTTTTCGTAATATCAACTGGACTGGGGGTGGATGACCTTTCTGCGATCGCCCCCTCGGATACCGGAGATGATACGGAAGGAGAGCTCGATCTCACGAAATATATCAAAGAGGATATCGTGGAAAGGGACATCCAGAACCTCGAAGAGGGAGGGACCCAGAACTACACCTATGTATCCACAGCATCGATGATTGTTCAAAGACTCGCTGTGGATCTGAGCTGGACCGACGAAACTAACCCTCCCGCAAACAGGATACGGCCTCATGAGAACACTCCCGACGAGTTCAGGATGGTGATCACTTATCTCAATGAGACCGTGGAGGAGACAGCCGAGAATCCCCAGGATGGTACAGGAACCATAGAGCTCGAGGTGGCCATGACAGACGCGATGATCCTCAATACAAGCGGGGAATACACGATAAATGTCGATGTCTATATGATGGACGCAGGATTATGGGTGCCTATCATCGGTCCCGGTGTAATTGGACTGAGGGATTCCGGCAACGAATACGAGATATCCATTGCCATCACCTACCTGATATCCGAAATGGACGTCGAACCGGAACCGGAGGATGAGATCTCCAACCGATGATCCTTCCGCTGCACCGGACTGGAGATGAGCAAATGAAGGATGTTGAAGTAGTGTACGACCTGAATGAACTTCCTGTCAAGCCGGAATTCGCAGAGGGGATCGACAGGGCTCCGTCCAGGGGCTACACACTGACCAGGAAAGAGACGGAACTTGCCATCAGGAACGCCCTGAGGTATCTGCCCGCGGAACTTCACCAAAGGATGGCCCCCGAATTCCTATCTGAGCTCGTTGAGAAAGGGAGGATATACGGCTACAGATTCAGGCCCGATGGAGAAATACGGGCCAGACCCGTCGATGAGTACAAAGGAAAGACACTTCAGGGGAAGGCCGTCCAACTGATGATCGACAACAATCTCGATTTCGATGTAGCCCTATTCCCCTACGAACTTGTCACATACGGATCAACAGGGCAGGTCTGCCAGAACTGGATGCAGTACAATCAGATCAAACGGTATCTCGAGAACCTGACCGAGAACCAGACCCTTGTAGTATTTTCCGGTCACCCACTGGGGCTTTTCCCGTCGAGGAAGGAGGCGCCGCGGGTAATAATGACCAACGGTCTCTTGATCGGAGAATATGATAATCAGAAGGAGTTCAACAGAGCCGCCGCACTTGGTGTGTCCAACTACGGCCAGATGACCGCCGGAGGGTGGATGTACATCGGCCCCCAGGGGATCGTCCACGGGACCTACATAACGATACTCAACGCGGGGAGGAGATATCTCAAGATAGGAGAAAAGGATGACCTCAAAGGGAAGCTTTTCATAACATCGGGACTCGGCGGGATGTCCGGTGCACAGGCGAAGGCCATCGAGATCGCAGGGGGAATAGGGGTAATTGCCGAGGTTAACGACAAACAGACGTTCAAGAGGCATGAACAGGGATGGGTTTCACTGGTATCAGACGACCTTGACGAGGTATTCTCATGGGTAGATGAATACAGGGTGAAAAAGGAGCCGGTTTCCATCGGTTACAGGGGAAATATCGTCGACGTATGGCAGTACTGCGTTGACAACGATATCGAGGTCGAACTCGGATCGGACCAGACATCATGTCATGCCGTATACGATGGGGGTTACACCCCACAGGGCTTGACGTACGAGGAGGCCGTTGGTGAGGGTGATACAAGAGGCATGATGGAGACCGATCCGGCCATGTTCAGAAAGATGGTCGATGCCTCGCTGATAACACAGTACGAACTTATCAGGAGGATGAAGGAAAGGGGAATGTTCTTCTGGGACTACGGCAACTCGTTCCTCAAATCGGTCTACGATGCGGGAGCCAGGGACATCGCATCGAATCCGGAGAATCCTGCCGAGGGATTCGTGTTCCCGTCATATATCGAGGATCTCATGGGACCAATGGTCTTCGACTACGGTTACGGACCGTTCCGATGGATATGCCTCTCGGGGAACCCCAAGGACCTCGAGAAGACGGATGCGGCCGCAAAGGCGTGTATCGACCCGGACAGATGCCCGCAGGATTTCGACAACCACAAGTGGATAAGCGAGGCGGGAAGGAACAATTTGGTCGTGGGCTCCCAGGCAAGGATCCTGTATCAGGATGCACATGGAAGGGTGAAGATAGCATTGAGGTTCAACGAGATGGTCCGCAACGGGGACGTGGGGCCCATCATGATCGGGAGGGACCACCACGACCCGGGTGGAACGGACTCCCCCTACAGGGAGACGGCAAATATCAAGGATGGAAGCAACGTAACCACGGATATGGCGACCCAGTGCTTCGCCGGCAACATTGCCCGGGGCATGACAATGGTAGTACTCAGCAACGGCGGGGGTGTCGGGATAGGAAAGGTAAGGAACAGCGGTTACGGTCTGGTCCTCGACGGGTCGGAATACGTGGACGGGGTAATTCGAAGCGCACTCGAATGGGATGTCATGGTCGGGGTCTCGAGGAGGTCATGGGCCCGAAACGAGAATTCCATGAAGGTCGTGAGGGAATGGAACATCCAAAACGGGGAAAGAGGACATATCACACAACCGAACATGGTGGATGATTCCACCATCGAAAAACTTCTCGGGGACCTACCTTAGAATGATCCATAAATTATCTAAAAACAAGAAAAATCACTTAGGAATTATATATGATAATACTGGATTGATATTCCTGGTGACGGCTTGACCAATCCCTCCTGCAAGCATTCCAAGCACGCTCGTTTCTGCATAGTTCATGACAGATCCGGATGCGTCGTGGTCAAATGGAAGTACTCCGATCCCAATATAGTAGCATATCAATGTGTTGATTCCGGGATTATATGGCATCGGTACCTCTGACGCATATGATTTATTTTTTGACATATCTCGAATGATTAATTATACTATGGAAGGCATTTTTCGGGGTACGGGAGACGGAGGTAAAGATATGCTAGACCTCAAGAAGTTCATGATGAAGCACGTGTGGAGACTGCAGCAGATAGGTGCTTTGTACAGCGTTACCATGCTCACCGTTGCCATAACGCTTGCACTGTATCCCTATGTGAGCTGGAGGTTCATTCGAATATTCGAAGACATAGGGATCCCAAAGACCTGGGACCTTCTCATCATGGCGATCATTTTCATGGTGATACTATCTTTCGCTCTATCTTTCGGATTCGTGTACGACAAGATGCTCAAGCTCTGGGTTTCCCAGACAAAGGTGGCCGTCGAGAGAAATCCGTATGCCAAGAACATGATGACCCCCAAGGAATGGTTGAACTGGCAGTATTATTTCATACCCATGCTGAGGGCGAACGGCAAGGATAGGGAGGCGGAGTTCATGGAGAAGTGGAACCTGAGGGTTCTCAAGGAGGACCCAATTCTCAAACACGATGTCGAGAATGTAATAACATGGGTCCAGGACTTCGAGCTTCCCGGAGATGGCCCGATTCCCGGGTCGGCATCGATCCCGAGACAGCTTTGATATATGATAGATATTTTCCATTTGGATTAGCACAAGACCGTGAGGGACGGATGATGAAGGTTTTCATTAACAGAACCCTGATTTTCTTCCAATCCACAGCATTCTTCCTCATCCTCCTGCTCTTTTTGTACATCATCGCCGTTTCGAGAATGGAAGGGAACCTGCAGTGTATGATGTCGATCTGCATCGTACCGGTCTACCTCTTCATATTGATGATCTGGATGGCCGGAACCCTGCTCTCCCCGCTCAAGGTGGAGGTACACGATAACAGCGTCCAGTTCGTCAGCATCATCCCGGGAAGGACCCAGAGCATTCCCTACAACAGGATCCGCGAAATAGAGCTTCCGAGAGGGGAGAGGTCCTACCAGATCATGATCACGGACGATCACGGTGGGGAGCACAGGTTCTACATGGTAGGCTACAGGATATCGAGAGAGATCATCCGAAAGTATGAAAAAGCCAAGAGAAGAAATGAATGACCGCGGGAGCTCCAGATGATCCATGGATCACCATAAATTTATTTAGGTCTTCATCCAAATAATATCCGGTGGCAAGATGGATGAGCTCGAGTACGAGGCTCTCAGACCTGTCGATCCCTATGTCATAGAGAGAGCCTTCCTCAACTACTGCGATAAGAAGGGTTGGCTTGAGAAGACCGGCGAAGGGCGGCTTGCGAAGTACTATGTGACCCGGGAGGGAAGAAAAGCCCTGAAGGAATTCGACATCGAGATATGAAACTCTCTTTCCGATCGGAAAACTTCATGCAACAGAGATAGATAGTCCACGATTTTCAGTCATTCATAGAAGGAATGTCCCAATAGGCTGACATGTATCAGGACGGGTTCCAGGTTGCTGTTCATGACTACGATCTGCAGGACACTGCTTCCGTAATCCGAATATTCGAACCACCACTGATGATATGACATCCGCTGGTTGATCATGTATGCTTGGTCCAACTCCATGGAAAGGTTCGGGGGAGGAAGGGTTTCCATCCTTGATATCGGACTCCACGAGATGATCCGGGTGCTCCCGCTGATGTTCAGATAGCTTCTCCATCCGAATATCTCGATCCGCTCCTTTCCGATAAACAGTTCATTCGAAAGATTGTTGTACACTATCCTCAGGTTCTCCTTCCTTTCGGAACTAGCTGTATAATGAAACGAGGAATTATAGGTCTCGTTCGACCAGAAAAACCTGTCGAATCTTTCGATGTACGCATCGATTGTGACCTTGTCTATCAGATTGAAGAAACAGAGCGATCCTTCACAGGCAGACGGATCGTTCGAGCCCTCCACGCTCTCGAAACGGGTCATATTGAGATATTCCGGAAGCGGCAGAAGTTCTGCTCTCTCGAGGGCGAGTCTCTCCTCTTCGGTACCATATATCCTTCTTATCTCCCTGTCGCCTGGATAGATTCTGTCATGGTCGGGATCGGTTTCATTCTCCTGATAGATGTTGACGACCGTGAGCATCACGATGATCGGGATCGTTATGGATGCTGATAAGATCACGGACCTCTTCAAACGGACCCTCCACAATCGGAGAATG
>JBLIRL010000191.1:0-5324 GCA_049472275.1 Thermoplasmatota archaeon
ATACATATCAAGAGGGTGCACTGAAATAAACGGTCGTATCCCCCAGTTTCACCGTCCTCGGGGAGAAAAGGTCCGGTCCCCGGTCAGATACATCCAGCTCCTTTCCATCGAAGCTCGGTACGATAACGTGTACGACAGTATCGGCCATCTTTCTCATTCGAAGGAAACTTGCGACCTCGTTGGTGCCCTCCGTAAGGAGCGAGGAAATTCCGAGGGACTGGATCATATCCAGAGTTCTCTCGATGGAAATGGAGCCCTTTCCATCGCTGATATCGAAGGTATCGAAACCGCACTCTCCGATCTGTTCCAATTTCTTCTTGGGAAGGCCTCCAAGGTGCAGGAACCTGATGTTCAACTGGTCCCTGACATCGTTCGAGGAGCAGAGCTCGACCACTCCCTGGGGATCGAATATCAGAATGTTCCTTATCGGTCCGATCTCATCTTTGAATCCCTGGAACACCTCCATGTCGGATGGACCCAGCAACAGGGCGTCATGGAGATTGGACAGCCGTTCCTTGAGCACCCTGATACCGGTCTCCCGCTCGCCGGAGCCGCCTCCGTCAAGTTCCGGATATCTGCCATTGAGGGTCCTCAGGTTCAATACGCTTATGAATGGCATCCCAGTCTTGTTCTCCTTCTCTTTCTTTACGAACCTGATGATATCATCGATCTCCGGCAGGAAAGGGTGAAGTTCCCGTGTGTCGAGGATATGCCCCATCCTCTCCACCTTGGTTGTGAGGTATTTCAGGTTCTCACGATGGACCTTCGGTTCTATCGGTATCCTCTCCGTGATGTGGACGCCGAGGGCCCGGAGCTTCTGTACCTTGTCGGGATTGTTCGAGAGCAGCCTGATGGAAGAGACCCCCAGTATCTCGAGCATCCTTGCAGCGATGTCGTACTTCCTCTCCTCGGCCCTGTGACCCAGCTCCACGTTCGCATCGACGGTGTCGAGTCCCTGGTCCTGCAGGTTGTAGGCCTTCAGCTTCTCTTTCAGGCCGATACCCCTCCCCTCCTGTCTGAGGTAGAGGATGATGCCCGTTTCCTCCTCGTCTATCATCCTCATCGCGTGGTGCAGCTGGGGCCCGCAGTCACATCTCAGCGACCCGAACAGGTCTCCCGTCATGCACTCCGAGTGTACCCTGGTCAGGACGTTCTCGGCCCTGTACACTTCACCCTTGACCAGGGCGATGTGCTCCTTGCTGTCTGAATCCGTGAAGAGGTGGATGTAGAAATTGCCGTCTGCGGTCGGGAGCCTCGTTGCCACATTGTGGATGACGGATCGAAGTTCGAGATCCAGTTCCTTGTAGTTGCATGTGGGATCGGCCGAGCAGGCCTGCATCAGGGATTCTATCTTGGCAGGTGGCATCCTTGATCACCTTGGGTGGGTCCTTTGTTTGGAAGGTTCCCTCATGGATATGAATGAGGAATGCACTTCTCACCCTGAACGTTTTCTCTTACAAAATCGATTTGCATATATTGACCCCCTGAATTGTCAGTGATTGCATGCAATCCTTAAAAAAAAAACAAGCGGACCCAGAGGGATTCGAACCCCCGTCACCGGCTCCGAAGGCCAGCAGGATATCCAGGCTACCCTATGGGCCCATAGTTTGTAGGCGAAATGTAATGGAGCCTATAAACTCTTTCATGTTCATTTGTGTGGACGATGTTGCCCGTTATCCGGGTGTGGGGGTTAAAACAGATTGTATGTGCAAATTCGGGGAATTTGCACCAGGGTGCCCTATGGGCCCACGAATTATCAATTGGCCTTCAAATGGAGAACCGTCTGATAATGACTGGAGAACATATTTAACAGGAATGAATCGATATTCCACCTCATCAGATCAAGAGGGATCCCCGGAGAGGTCCGAATGAAAGACACAAGACCATTTTTATGCATCGCTTTCGTTCTTCTCGCTTCATTGTCCCTCCCGTCCCTCTTTCAAACTGAAGGTTCCCATCCCGCCGATACCCGGGCGGATATCGAGGATTTCGGAGGAGGTGTTTCGGTGGGGCTCCCTGCCACCGGGGATTACAATTTCATAGGTGTGGGTGACATCAACAAGGACCGGTGGGTGGACATGGTCATAGGTGCCGAGGAGAACTACGGAACCCTGGGAACAAAGGGACTGTATGCCTATTTTGGCAACGGTGAGGGAACCTGGACAGAAAGCACAATAACCTCTTCAGGCTCGTATGCGGCCATCGAGATAAGGGATACGGACAATGACGGGAACCGGGAGGTCTTTGCAGGTCATCAGGAAAATACCGGCGGTATCGGGGCATGGGAATGGAACGGCACCCGTTTCCTCACCACCGGGATCGCCTCCCCGATCACCAGCGGTAACGTCAATTACATCAGGATAGAGAACATCACCGGGACCCCCGGACTCGATTTGGCAGCCGCGACCAACAGGGGGGTCCGCTATTTTCAGGGGAGCGGCAGTTCTCCGATATCCTGGACAGAATATTCGACGGGTCTCAGGAGCTCTGGACTCTGCACCTCGATGGACGTGAACGACATCAACAATGATGGCAGGACCGACATAATCGCCGGGCAGTACGGTGACGGTCTGTTTCTGTTCACCCAGGACAGTTCCGGGACCTCGTGGACCGATGTTTCGGGGACGCTCCCATCGGTGGAGAACTCGGGAAGGATACTCGGACTCGTATCCGGAGACGTCAACAACGACGGAAATGTCGATATCATCTATTGCAGGAGGACGCCTCCCAACGGTTTGTTCCTCCTCATGGGAAACGGAGGCGGGTCATCGGGAACCGATCTCAGGTGGACCTACCTTAACCATTCCTGGGAATCGAGGCCAACAGGGAGTTTCTATCAGATGAACCTCCGGGATGTGGACGATGATGGGGACCTCGACCTCCTCGCCGCCACCGAGAATTTTGGCCTGCACCTATATCTGGGAAACGGATCCGAGAACCCGGGATACGACTTCGGCTGGGACGAGGTTCTGAACAAGGGCCTCCCGAGCGATATGAAGTTCTACGGCAGTAACTATCTGGACCTCGATAACGACGGCGACCTTGACATTGCAGGATGCACCTGGGGGAATGGTGCGAGGGTCTACCGGAACAACATCACCCAACCACCGCATCCCATAGCGCAGGCCAGCAGGGATATCACCATCTTCCTGGGGAACACGACCTTTATTGACGGTAAGAACTCCTCCGATGCTCAGGACTGCCCAGATGGGGACATGGCTGGCTCCATTCTCTCCTACGAATGGAACCTCACCGGTCAGCCCCCGGGATCGACCATGTCCGATTCGGACCTCACACCCTCGGACAAGGTCGCATCACCATTATTCACACCAACACATCCTGGGAACTATACTTTCTCCCTTAGCGTCAGGGATACCGACGGATATCACAGCCTCGGTGAGGATGAGGTCAGGATCTCGGTGATACTCGTGAACACTCCACCGATATCCGATGCGGGACCGGACATCACCGATCATGTGGGCGAATCGATAATCCTCAACGGCAGCGGCTCAAGAGATGCGGAGGACACTATCGACCAGCTTCTGTTCAACTGGACAGCTCTTGATTCGAATCCAACACAAGTCATACTTGCGAACTCCTCAACCTCAAGGCCCTCGTTCATTGCTCCGGATGTACCCGGGGTATATTCGTTCCGGCTCGTGGTGGAGGATTCTCTGGGAGAGATATCGGAACCCGACCATGTCAATGTCACTCTGGTCCTGAGACCCAACATCCCCCCAACCGCTGATGCAGGCGATGAAATGGAAGGTGTAACGAACAGCTCCATCCATCTCGATGGAAGCGGATCATTCGACCCGGACGGTATGATCGTGAAATGGGAATGGGACTGCACCTCGCATGAAGGGATCGAGCTTGACAACGAGAACACTTCCTCTCCGTCGTTCCGGCCGATCTTTCCGGGAACCTATTCCTTCTCGCTTGTCGTCATAGATGACAGGTTCGGGGCATCCGATCCAGATACTGTCGAGGTCGGGGTCCTTCCCGATAATTACCCGCCCGTGGCGAACGCGGGGAAGAACCTGACTGTCCACATCAACGATACGGTTGTGCTGAACGGCTACCTGTCGAGGGACGGGGATGGTATGATAGTGACATGGGAATGGACCTGTGTTACCGAACCTTCCATCGAGATATTCGATACGAATTCCTCTGCACCCTACTTCATAGCAGAAGAAGCAGGGGAGCTTATATTCAGGCTGAGGGTGATGGACGACGGCGGTCTTTGGTCTTCCCCGGATACCGTCAAGGTGACCGTTGTGGAGGATGATGTCAATATCACGGACCCGATCGAGAACACACCTCCCTCTGCCAGGGTGCTCTCGCCGGTCGAGGGTTCGGTATTATCGGGTATTGTTGACATTGCCTGGGAAGCCTCCGACGAGGATGAGGATCCGCTCATCATCAGAATAGAAATCATCGAATGGATAGGTAATGCTTCGGTGATTCTCCTGAACGGACCCATGCCTGAATTGATGGTCCTTTCCATGAACACCACTCTGTATCAGGACGGGGACCATTTCCTGAGATTTACGGTCAGCGATGGGGTGGAAACAACAATAGCTGATTCCGGAAGATTCACCATCATGAACAGAGATACCACCGATGATGATGACGGCTCCGATGACGATGCCGCGGATGAGGACACATCGGATGATGATGACGAGCCCCCTCCTCCCGATCCCGAGGGGGATGGGGACAAGGATTTCGGCCCATACAGGATCGCTGTACTGGTCATTCTCGCTATCATTGCACTGATCATACTTTTCGCCTTGATCAGGGGGGCCATCGAGAGGGTAAGGGAAAGCAGAGGTACTTATGCCGAGGAGTGATAGATGGCTGTTTTATCCGGCAGGTCCGGAAATTCATGGATCTTTACATCCACCATCTCGGATATGTCAAAGACGCAATGAGGGCACATATGTACCACAATTTATAATAAAGAAACAATACTGATTTCCCGATGGGAGGTGAAGAGGTTCGTTAGATACCGGGTCCTGACAATAGCAGTTCTCATTCTCTCCGGTGGTTTATCCGTTTTGGACCAAGGTTCATCGGATCCGACCTCGGAATCGATCTCATCGCTGACCACCACCGATCGTATCGAGATAGACGGGAACGATGAGTTCGCCACCATGGCTTCGAGTGAAGGCTGGTCAGGCTCCGGCTCGTTATCCGATCCTTACATCATTGAAGGATATCTTGTGGACGCGGAAGGTGAACGCCACTGTATCAGGATCGACAATACGGATGTTCATTTCGTGATCAGGGATTGCCAGTTGATTGGAACCTCCAATTATACCAAC
>JBLIRL010000192.1:0-5295 GCA_049472275.1 Thermoplasmatota archaeon
GTTCGGCTGTAGGAGCCGGGTTATCGGGGCCGGATTCGCCTCGACAATAAGGGGCTGAATGAAAACGGATAGAAGAATAAAAAGGATGCATAGCAATTTTCCGTTCCTCATCGTTCTCCCGATGATAATTCCCCTCGATGGTATATTATCATTTGGTGCAGTTTGAGAGCTGCTGGACCATCACACCCATCGCTGTCGCGGTCTCCAGAGGAATCCCAGATCCCGTCAGTTCCAGATGGTAAGGAACGGAAGAAAGAAGAGATCTCGGGAGCCCCTGACGCCCCAGTCCCATAACCAGACACACAACCTTCCGACCGTGTTTCGATCTTGCGATCTTCATTGCATCTTTCATGTCAATGGTCTTTTCCTTCGCCGGTTTCGATGTTGTCGCAACGGGGAGGCCCAGCTCCTTCCAGCTCCGGGGCGGATCCTTCTTCGATGCGGGAATACTGATGATCCTTTTTTCCTTTAGCAATTTGATGAGATAATCCCCACCCTTTCCCACATTTGTCTCCTTCTTAACCATGTCCACAAGATCTTCGGGGTTCGTTGAAGGGAACCCGATCAGGGAAAGATCGAGATCGAAGGCATAGCAGAGAGGTGCAGCCCTCGCGATCGCTCTCAGATGGACCTGTTTGATCGAGCCTTCGTATGTATCGTAAAGCGCAAGGATATGTCTTCTCACATCGGATCTGAGGTTGGGAGGGTCCTGATCTTCCTTCTTCTTCATCGGTCTTTCCTCCCTGAGAAGGATCTCTGCTACCGTCCTTATGGGATCGTCACTGGTCGCATGCTCGATTATCCCGCGGACAAGGTCATGTGCGAGCTCCTTCCTGCCAAGCCTAAGGAGGTCCCTGGCGATTCCAAGCTCGAGACCTGTCCTCGTTCCAGCATCCTCCACCGAACCGACCTCCTTCAGAACGTCGTCCATCAGCCTGTTGGCTAGGTCCGGGTTCCCTCCACGGTCAGCCCCCGAGGAGATGTAAGTCGAGGCCTTGATCCGGTCGACGATATCGTCGAACTCTTCAATTGTTCCCACGAGCATCTGGAGCGCGTATCCCGTGTAGGCGATGCTCGAGAGGTACGAGATCAGCTTCAATCTGTCGGCACCCTCGAGCTCCATCGCCGCAGAGAGTGCCGAGGCGAAGATATGTCCGCTTTCGTTCTTCGGGTCCGCATTGAAGAGCTGGAGATGTATATATCCGAGAAGCTCGCCCCTCTCCCCGGTATCGGCGATCTCGAGTGTCCTCAGGTACAAGGCTTCGAGCTGGTCGCTGTTTCGAGAGCATCTCCTCGACCAGTTCTTCACAAGGACCTTCGCATCCTTGCTGGCGAATTCCGGTTCGTTCGTGAGGGCTGTCTCCATGAGGTCCATGATCAGGGTGCAGGGAGCGGTTCTCGCAACCTTTGTCAGTGCTTCCGAGAGACCTTCCCCTTTCCTGAAATCCCTGAGCTGATCGAGTATGGTCCCATGGAGCTGGTGCCTGAGTTCGTCGGGAAGATCTCCGCAATCCTTGAAGAGGTAGGAGAAGAGCTCCCCCCTTCTCCAGAGAGGTTCGGTCTTCCTGGATTCCGCAAGACTTTCCTCAAGCAGGTCTTTCTTCTCGCTGTTCTTTGCTCTCTGGGAGGCCGCCATTGCCATCAGAGATCTGGACCTGAAGTAAGGGTCGTTGATCGACCTCAGGGAACTCCTTGCCTGAATGAGGCCCCTGCCTTCCTTCAGGTCTCTCTGAAGCGACCTGAACCTCGAAGCATCGTTTCCCTTCGGTCTTCTCGACATGACGGGCCCATCCCCTTCTACTCTATTATCCTTTGCATGGTATGTTGAACGTGACCGGGCCCTATCTCCGGTCCATTTAAAACTGGGTCGGTATCTTTGTATTCTGTTGAATTCTATCAGCTAATGAGAGAGCTGGAAGCTTTCCACATCAGCTGTCCAGTCCCAGTAGCGATCGCCACCTGGACTTCTTCGGCTCATCCGAGATCAGCGACATGTTCCACTCGTTCCCGCAGTCGATGCAGGAAAAGACCCTCTCACTTGTCATATCGTTGGTTGTGAAGGATATTGTTTTCGATTCACACGATGGGCATTTTGCTTTCATGCTATTCTCTTGTTGTTATTACAATATAATGGTTTCCCTCAATGTCCCGGGAATTCCCATGTTCAGTGGATTTTTCAACCTCCCGATGGTTGTTCCCGCACCCTCCGTCATCTCCATCTTTCCTGTTCATGCAGGATCGGTACCTTTTAATTTTCCTGAAAATCTCATGAGGTAAGCTCGGTTGAAATACCGTTCATCGGTCTCGGTATCGATCCCTCCGACGTATAACAGGGATGCGAGCTCCTCGAGCCCGTGGAGATTTGAGATCTCCCTGATGTATCCCTTTCCATGGTAGGATACCTTCTTCCCCCATCGAGTATCCTTCCTCATGACCTCCTCACCGAGAGGACCTCCATTGGGATAGCACATGGTGTTGAAGGCGAAGGTCCCTCCCGGCCTGATAACCCTGACCGCCTCCTTGAAGATCCCGGATAGATCACCGAATAAATGCAGTACTCCATGGCATATTGCATGTTCGAAATGAGCGTCGGGGTAAGGGAGGGATTCAGAGGTAATGTCGAGAGCCCTCAGTTCTCTTGCAAATCCCTTGCGCTCGCATTCTTCGAGCATCCGCTTCGATATGTCGACACCGTATACCTCCAGTCCGAACCTGTGGTACCTGAAGGAGCCAAGTCCCGTTCCTATGCCTATATCGATGATCCTTTCATCGGGTGAAATGTGATCGAAATGCAGTCCGAACATAACCTGTCCACCAAGGGACCGGAACTGATCTGCCATCACGTCGTAGTTTTCGGCGAAGTTGCCGTGGAATTCATCATCATCCATTCGGTCACACCCTCGGGTAGGTGAAAAAGATGCTCTCGACGTTGAAGGAATCCTTGAGCATGTCACAGATCTCCTGGACGTAGTCCCTGCTGAGTACCGGGACAGCCATGTAATATAACGGGGGACGGATCCATATCTCGAAGAGTGCGTTGTTGGCGGCCTGGGAGAAGTTCGAGACCTTCTTGAGTCTCGATATCTCGTCCATATCCGTCAGGTCCCCCTTGAGGACCTCACCGTAGTCAAGATATCCACCGTCGTCCAGGGAGACTATGTAATCGAGGAATTCCTGGCTGAAGTGCTCGGATCCCTCTCCCCACTTTCGAAAGAAAAGTACACCTATGTTCCCGGTCTTCGCATCATCGTCGTCTATCACGGCAATCGTGGGTTTTCTATCCGTTATCTCCATCGGTCGGACCTCTTCGGAGAAAATGCCGAGCATGGATGCATCGAATCCCTCATCATCGGATCCGGTATCATCCGGGTCCTGTTTCTGTCGGATCATCTGATCATGAAGCGCCCTCATGTTGGGATCGAGGAGGATCTCCTTGGAGAAGTTGATCTCACGGATCCGATCGGTGATCTCCCCGGGATTGAGGTTCCCTATTTGTGTTCCCCTGTCGGGATGGTACATCGAAGCAAGCTTCCTGTAGGCCTTCTGTATCTCCTTCCTGTCGGAGTTCTTGGGGATGTTCAAGATCTGATAGCAGTTGACGTTCTTTCGGTCCAGTTCCTTGAGAATATGCTTGAGTTCCCTTTTCACGTCAAGATCTACCCATGATACGTCCATCTCCTCCTCCACGGGGATCGGGAGTTCCTTGACCTCAACATCATGGCCCTGGTAGCGACCGGTGTCAACATCGGTCCTGGCGAAGAAAGGCTCGCTGTCCGGTATGACGGCAGGTGCTGGTTGATAGATCTTCTCCGATACAACTGGGTCCTCCGTGATCTCCGGTATCTGCAGGGATTCGTTCCCGACCATGAATGCGGAGGCTGCCTCCATGCTCTCTGAGATGTCGCCCTCACCGGTGGTTTCAGGTGTTTTCTCCTCTTCCGATGGCCTCTTTCTCCTCCTGGTCCACCATATCAGGATTATGATGCCTGCTGTCAGGATGACCCCGATGAGGACCGGGGCTATGACCAGAGCTATGTTGACCAAAGGCGCTCCCCCACAATGGAATGCTGAGTATGTATGTACCTTTCAGCATATAGACCTGTTTCCTCGACTGGATAGCTCACAGCCATTTTGCTGCATTTCGATCTGGTGGAATAATGTATGAGATCACAGATTATTTAACCTGAACCTTCATTCATATCGACGGGGGAATAGGTTGAACAATACTATCCCGGCGGATCGCTGCACCATCGATCGATCCTGCGCGGAAATGGAGGAATGTCGGAAATGAAATTCAGAAGGGAATCCGTCTTTCTGCATCTCACTTTCATCTCTTTCTTTCTGATATCCGTTTCGTTCGCTTTTCCATGGTTCTTCATCCCGGCCGACCACGAGGTCAATCAGAGTCTCCCTTACCCCAAAAGCGCGATAGATGATTGGCTGTCACCCGTCGTCTTCTACGACCAGCCGGTTTTGTGGGAGGTATTTCTGATCCTTGGTGCTGTTGGTATCGTGACATCCGTGATCCTTATCCTCACTGCGGGAAGATTGCTGGGTTCGGGCAAAAAATGGAGATGGTTCTTCATTGTATCCGGGATCCCGATGGGCCTTGTCATCTCAATGGACCTTGTGATATTGTTCGGAGAGGGGTACAAATATATACCCTCCCTGACCGATGACGCGGATTTTCTCTCCCAACTTTCCATTGCCGCGGTAATTCTTCTCTCACTGCTGGTAGTCCTGATATTCGTCAGAACATATCAGATCAGGCACAGGATGTTCTTTGATCCGGGAAGAGCACCAGGAAAGAGATCCCTCTTCCTGATGGTTATCGCATTCGTTGCAATCCCCCTGTTCCCGATGGCCTTCATGCTCCAGGGATTTGACCTGGAATATTATATCGAGGGGCCAATGTTCTTCTTTCCGGGAATGCTCCTGTTCTTGATATCATCCGCTTTCGTCATGACATCCAAGGCCGACAGCAAGTACGTAGGTATCTCGAAGAACCTCCTTGAACTCGATCAGCCGTTATCAGCCATGAAGATATTCGGTGGGGCCGGACCGCCTTTGCTGATAGCGATTGAGGCCCGACGAAGGTTGGGAGCGAGACTGGTCCTGGACCATCTGATCAAGATACGGGACCATCAGACGTTGAAGATGCTGCCGGAGAGGAGCGTCTCGCCGCCGGGGGCGAAGAGGAGCGTGTCGACCGCCTCCTCGTGGAACCGCGTCCGGAGGAGCTGCCTCCCCCACGCCGGATCGAAGAGCCGCCCGATGTGGCCGCCGCTCGCGAAG
>JBLIRL010000193.1:0-5254 GCA_049472275.1 Thermoplasmatota archaeon
TCCGTCCCAAAGTCGGTCGATACAGCACCCACCAGGAGACTGGATATCGCACTTCGAAACATCTCCATAGGGACGGTCAAGGCATCTCACAAGAACAAGAAATCCATATCTGAATGCCTTGCGGGGGAGCTCATAGCCGCATCCAAGGGAGATATACAGAGCTTTGCGGTTTCGAAAAGAGACGAGGTGGAGCGGGTCGCAAAATCGGCCCATTGATATTGATCGAGCAACGAATGACCGTTGAATCCTAAGACCAGAGTTGGTGACCATGGGAAGAAGAGAAGATAACATAAGAGAAGCCCAGAAGATCATGGACAAGCCCAAGTACATCAGGAACATCGGCATAGCGGCGCACATAGACCACGGGAAGACCACACTTTCCGACAATCTTATTGCCGGGGCGGGTATGATGTCTGAGGAGCTTGCCGGGAAGCAGCTGCTACTCGATTTCGACGAACAGGAGCAGGCAAGGGGCATTACGATCAACGCCGCCAATGCATCCATGGTCCACAAATACAAGGGAGAGAACCATCTCATAAACCTCATAGACACCCCAGGACACGTCGACTTCGGTGGGGATGTCACGAGGGCAATGAGGGCAGTGGATGGCTGTGTGATAGTCTGCTGCGCCGTCGAGGGTGTAATGCCCCAGACGGAAACCGTCATCAGACAGGCCCTCAAGGAGAAGGTCAAGCCCGTTCTCTTCATAAACAAGGTTGACAGGTTGATAAACGAGCTCAAGGTGACCCCCGAGGAAATGCAGAAGAGGTTCGTGAAGATCATAAAGCACGTCAACGAACTCGTGACAAAGATAGTGCCCCCGGAATTTCGCGGCAAGTGGTTCATGACCCCGGAGAACGGCACCGTCGCCTTTGGCTCCGCATATCACAATTGGGCGATATCGGTCCCCTACATGCAGAAACAGGGAGTCACGTTCAAGGACATATATGATTTCCTACACCAGGGCAGGCAGAAGGAGCTTGCGAAAAAAGCCCCTCTCCACCAGGTTCTGCTTGACATGATCATCATGCATCTTCCAAATCCGGTTGAAGCCCAGAAGTACAGGATACCCCACATCTGGCATGGAGATACCGAAAGCGAGCTGGGGAAGGCCATGGTGAACTGCTCTCCGGGCTCCAAACCCGTATTGATGGTTACGAAGATAATTATAGACCCCCATGCCGGAGAGATCGCTTCGGGCAGACTGTTCTCTGGCTCCGTGGAGAGAGGTCAGGAACTCTATGTGATAGGAATGCCGGGCGTTGCCAGGGCACAGGCTGTATCTGTCGCAGTTGGTCCTGACCGGATCACGGTGGACAAGGCGATCGCGGGGAATATCGTGATGGTATCGGGTCTCAAATCCGCAATAGCCGGATCAACCGTCTCGGGAGAACCCGATATCGACGCTTTCGAGAGGATCGTGCACGTGTCAGAACCCGTTGTCACGGTTGCCGTGGAGGCCAAGCACATGAAGGACCTGCCGAAACTGGTCGAGGTCCTGAGGATGGTCGCCAAAGCGGATCCCTCGCTGAGGGTCGAGATCAATCAGGAAACGGGTGAGCATCTCCTGTCCGGAATGGGAGAGCTGCATCTCGAGATCACCGAATACAGGATAGAGAAGGAACAGGGGATCGAGATCAAGACCTCGCCCCCGATCGTGGTCTACCGTGAGGCCATCCTGAAGACCTCCGAGAGGGAGTTCGAGGGAAAATCGCCCAACAAGCACAATCGCTTTTACTTCCGGGTCGAGCCCCTGCCCGGAAAGGTGGTGGATGCAATAAGGTCCGGAGAGGTCCCCTCGGACGAGAGGATCAAGGATGCGAAGGCCATGGCCAAGCAGCTCGAATCACTTGGAATGGAAAAAGATGACGTCAAACACGTGTACTGGATCTCCGGATCCAATATCTTTCTGAACTGCACCAAGGGTATCCAGTATCTCCACGAGACGAAGGAGCTTCTCATAGATTCCTTCAAGGAGGCCATGACAAAGGGTCCGAGGGCATGGGAGCCATGCATGGGCGTTTGTGTGAAGCTCATGGATGCCAAGCTCCATGAGGATGCGATCCACAGAGGACCCGGCCAGGTCATACCTGCTGGAAGGTCCGGCATCTACGGAGCCATGGTTGAAGCACAGACCACACTTCTCGAGCCGAAGCAGAAACTCTTCGTCTCTGTTCCGAACGAACTAATGGGAGGTGTCAACCGTGAGCTCAACTCGAGGAGATGCACCATCGAGGACATGCCCATGGAGGGAGATCAGGTAACCGTCATCGCGGCTGCTCCGGTTTCCGAGCTGTTCGGTTTCGCCGGTGCTATCAGGGGGGCGACCCAGGGCAGGGCATTGTGGACTACGGAGTTCCTCGGGTTCAGCCCCATACCCAGAGAACTTCTCGATAACGTCACCAAGGAGATCAGGACCAGGAAGGGACTGAAACCCGAACCACCCACAGCGGACTACTATGCAGCCTGAACATAGTACATTGAACATCAAAGGTTAAATATGAGGAGTAAATAAGGGAATAATCCGAGTAGGAGGGAATATCAATGGCAGCAGAAAAACCCCATATGAACCTCGTATTCATCGGTCACGTCGACCACGGTAAGTCCACCTCCGTCGGCAGGATCCTCCTGGATACGGGGCATGTAGAGAAGCATCTGATAGAGAAATACCGGAAGGAGGCCGAAGCAAAGGGTAAGGGCTCCTTCGAGTTCGCGTGGGTGATGGACAACCTCAAGGAAGAGAGGGAGCGCGGTGTGACCATCGATGTGGCGCACAAGAAGTTCACCTCGGACAAATACTACTTCACCATCATCGATGCACCCGGACACAGGGATTTCGTGAAGAACATGATCACCGGGACATCACAGGCTGATGCGGCTGTCCTCGTGGTGGCGGCCCCGGAGGGTGTCATGGCGCAGACCAAGGAGCACGTCTTCCTTGCAAAGACCCTTGGCGTCAACCAGATAATCATCAACGTGAACAAGATGGATGCCACCAAACCGGAATACAGCCAGGAGAGGTTCAATCAGGTCAAGGAAGATGTCAGCAAGCTCCTGAGGATGGTCGGTTACAAGGACGAGATGGTGCAGTTCTGCCCCTCTTCCGCCTTCGTGGGGGACAACGTCGTCAACAAGACCGACAAGATGAGCTGGTGGACCGGACCGACACTTCTCCAGTGTCTCGACAATCTCCAGATACCCCAGAAGCCCACCGAGCTTCCGTTGAGACTTCCGGTCCAGGATGTCTACACCATCACCGGCATCGGTACCGTCCCTGTCGGCAGGGTCGAGACCGGTATTCTGAAGGTCGGAGATAACGTCGTGTTCTCCCCGTCCGGAGCTGGTGGCGAGGTCAAGACAATCGAGATGCATCACGAGACCATGCCCAAGGCCGAGCCAGGCGACAACGTCGGCTTCAACGTGAGGGGTGTCGGGAAGAACGATATCAGGAGGGGTGATGTCTGCGGAGCAACGTCCTCCAAACCGACAGTGGCCAAGACCTTCACAGCCCAGATAGCCGTCCTTCAGCATCCGTCTGTCATAGCGGTGGGTTACACCCCTGTCTTCCACCTTCACACGGCTCAGGTGGCCTGCACCTTCGAGGAGATCCAGAAAAAGCTCGATCCCAAGACCGGTCAGGTGAAGGAGGAGAACCCTGATTTCATCAGGACAGGCGATATCGCGATAGTGAAGATCAGGCCCACAAGGCCGCTGGTCATCGAGAAGGTCAAGGAGATCCCGCAGCTGGGCAGGTTCGCAATAAGAGATATGGGAACCACTGTGGCCGCCGGTATGTGCCTTGACATAGAGAAGAAGGATTAGACCGATGGGTCTCCACCGGAGGAATGGGATTGGTAGCAAAAGCAAGGATATCATTGACGGGAACTGACGCCAAGTCCTTGGACGGTGTCTGCAGTCAGATAAAGCAGATCTCGGAGAGGACCGGTGTCAACCTATCAGGCCCCATCCCACTCCCGACAAAAAGACTTGTGGTTCCCTGCAGGAAATCCCCGGACGGCGAAGGTTCAGAGACCTGGGACCGCTGGGAGATGAGGGTCCACAAGAGGTTGATATATCTCGATGCCGACGACAGGGCCCTGAGGTCGTTAATGAGGATCAAGGTCCCCGACGACGTCAACATAGAGATCGTACTGAGAAGCTGAGGTCCTCCTACTCGAGACACACTTCGGCTTCTCCTTTTCTCTCTTTATATCATCTCATTCTGCCGATGCCAGCGAAAGCTTTTTGGATCAAACTATCTCCCCGCAGAACGTGCAGAACTGATGGTCCCTGATGTTCATCCGACCGCAGTGGGGGCATCTCGTCCTCTTTCGGTCCTTCCTTCTCATCAGGTCGGATACCGAGGGGGCCTCCTCGATCTCATCGAATTCCTCGAGATCATCCATGTCCTCGCTCTGATCCGTTTCTTTGTCCCGCCTCTCATCCTCCCAGGTGTGCCCCTTCAAGGCCCATTTCCTTACCTCCTTCAGGCCGGTGACCCCCACCGGAGGAAGTGCGGTTAGAACACGTATCCCTCTTCTTGTGAGACCTTTGTGGATGTAGACCCCTTCCTCCCTGTCGACCACCGCCCTGAGCTCACCTCTTGCGATCATATTCTCAAGTGTCGTGGTGATCGATTCAATGTCGCAAACACCTACCCTGGCCAGATATTGAAGTGGTATCTTCTCATTGTGCTTGACCTTCGAATGATAGAGGAAGAACACCATCTTGTATCGGAGGTCCTTCCATCTCATGTCCATCATCCAGAAGGCTACCATGAGTATCATGAAGAGAAGGGCGATGAAACCGATGAACATTATGAGGATCCACCCAATGGGATCGTTCACAAAGAAATCGGAGATCTCCTCCAGGAATCCTGCCCCGAAGAAACCCAGGGTATACAATGATAGCAGGACCAGGAATTGTAGGAGAAATATCGCTGCGATTATGTTTGTGATTATCCTGACCGGTCTTCCAATCAAATTGATCGACCGAGTATCGGACTTATCGTTTATTATGTCTGTTGTCGGATACTCTGAAACAACATACCACCGTGAGACCTGGGATGGAATTTCCTCGACCGGATCATGGACCCATCCAACGGTTCCATGAATGGTGCAGAGAGGGGAATTTTGAGGTTGCCCATCAATTGACAGGAAGAAAATGGCGCAGAGGAGGGGACTTTGAGGTTGGCCATTAAATGACGAGAATTAAAACCTGAAAGGCCAGATAAATAAGAAACAAGTATGATTCC
>JBLIRL010000194.1:0-5150 GCA_049472275.1 Thermoplasmatota archaeon
GATACCGTCGAGCTGGTCGCCAATGCCACGGACGTGGAAATGGACCCCCTTCGGCTGGAATGGGCGGTCGGCGGCGAATTCGGTCCGGTGATGAACCTCACGGAGGACAACATGACGATGTCCCATGTCTTGGAGGATGACGGACCCCTAACCTTCCAGGTAAGGGTGACGGACGATGACAATGCAAGCGATATTGCAGAGGTCTCCATCGAGGCAGAGAACGTCGCCCCCACATTTGTTCACAGGATTTACGAGGAAGGGGTGGAAGGGGACCTCGATGTTGTCCAGGGGGAGAACGTCACGGTCAGGGTCTCCGATGTGTTCGATCCATCGTCCGACGACATCTTCACCATAGTGTGGACAATAGATCCGGATGACGGTCTCAGCAACTACACGTTCGATGATGGGGCATCACTTGCCCTGATCTTCATAGAGGCGAGGAATTACACCCTGACCATAAACGTGTCCGACGAGGACGGCGGATTCTCATCCGTAGAGCTTTCGTTCTCTGTATCGGAGAACATCAGTTTCGACCAGGACGGGGACGGCATTCCCAAGTTCTGGGAGGACAAATACGGTCTCTCGGATACCTTTGCCGACGATGCCTCCATGGATCTTGATTCCGACGATCTAACCAACCTTCGGGAGTATGAACTCGGGACCGATCCCAGGGACCCCGATTCCGATGATGACGGCGTTCCCGACCGGTGGGATGGATATCCGCGGGACCCTGCCAGGTACGATATGGATTCCGACGGAGACGGTCACTATGACTGGGACGAGTTCAATGCAGGGACCGATCCCAACGACAGCGAGGACTATCCCGGCAGGAAGGATGCCTCATCCGATGACAGCATATGGCTGTGGCTTGTCCTGATCGCAGTGGGATTCCTCCTGATCGTGGGAGTGGTCGTTCTGTGGGCGTCCAGATCTGCCCGGAAAGGGATGGAATACGAGGAATGATAACTCAATCCCTCAGGGCAACCGTCTCTATCTCCACCAGCGCGGAGAGGGGGAGGCCGGACGACTCGTACGCCGCCCTGGCGGGAGGTCCGTCCTCGAAGAACCTTCCGTAGACCTCGTTGAACCTGGGAAAATCCCTGATGTCCCTCAGAGTCACCGTCATCTTGAGGACTAGGTCCAGCGAGGACCCTGCCGCATCCAGTATGGCCGCAATGTTCTCCATCGCCTGTCTGGTCTGCTCCTCGATCGTATCACCCGCCAGCCGCTTCGTTCCCGGGACCAGCCCGATCTGACCCGAAACGAAGATCAGGGGCCCCGCCGCCACTGCCTGGGAATAAGGTCCCACTGCGGCCGGAGCTTCCCCCGTTTCCACGATCTCCTTGATCCATTTCTTCTCCATCGTCATTTGCGGACCACCACGGGAATCGAAGGCCCTCAGGGGATAATAAGACTATTCCTCTGTCCGTATCCCGAACGATGCAATCTTTCTGTAGACAGGACCATCCGGTGTGAGCGTGGAGTTGTAGAGATGAAATCCTTTCAGAGGAATTGAATAATCCTTCGAGATCAGATCGTCAAGCGCTCTTTGCATCACCGCGGAGGCTTCCTCCGTTTCGAAGGCGTCCCTGCCTTTGATCCTGGCGATGGTGATGTGGGGTCTGAAAGACCGCGACTCCCTCGGTGTGCCGATACGTTCATGGAGGGCTTCATCGATACCTGCCGAAAGCCGCTCCAGCAGGCCGGATCCCGAGAATCCGATCCATAGGACAGAGGCCTTTTTCCAGGAGGGGAACGCACCTATCCTGTCCGTGACCAGTGCCTCCTCTTCTCCCCTGATGTCGATCCCCTTCAGAACATCGATCACCTTCTTTTGGGATACTCCGGGATCACCGAGGAACTTCAGGCTTATGTGTTGATTGGCCGGATCCACCGGTCTCAACCTTCTCGAGATACCCTTCAGTTCGCTGTGCAGTCTGTGGAAGATCGGATCGTGCGGGATATCCACTGCTACGAACAGCCTCATCCGATCAGCACCTCACTATCGATCAGGGACCTCGCGGCTGACCTCAGCTCCTCGAGAGTCCCCTCGTTGACAAGAACGCGGTCCGCCTGTGCTATGACGTCACCGAGACCCCACCCAAGTTCCCTTTTATCCCTCTGATCGAAGACCTTTCTGTCCGGGGAATCATCGCCTCTCCCCCTTTCCGAGAGCCTCCTGAACCTCGTTTCCGGCGAAGAATGAAGGGCAAGGACCCTGAAATCGGGGCCCCAGTGATCCCTGAAGAGCTCTTTTTCGTGCCTGCTTCTCAGGCCGTCGATCAACACGATCTCGTCTCCGGGTCCCAGCCGGGAATCCACCAGCTGCACCAGTCTCTTCGCCCAGATGTCACTTCCGTGTTTCTTGCGCTCCATATCGGCGAAGATCCCCGTCTCGATGGGATCCCTTCCCGGGAACTCATTTCTGAAATGGAACCTAACGACATCACCCATCGAATAGACGGGGAAACCGAGGTCCTTCACGATCCCCGTGAACTCTCCTTTCCCGCAGCCGGGCATTCCGCAGACAGCGATGATCCTCATTTCGGCACCATCATCCTCGATGACCGACAATATAAGACCAAAATAGAAATAATCTACCCCCGGGTGCTACCAGCCCAAACCGCTCCTGCAATATCTTCCTGCTACGGAAAGATACCCGTATCAACACAGGGATAACAAGCCAGCGGACCCGAAGTACGGTCCCCTCTGGATTGTGTCTGAAGAGATAAGAAGTGCTTATAAAGGGAGTGAGGCGAAAGTAAGTCCGCATGAAACGCCCTCTGGACAGTCAAAATACACGGGGGATGTATCTGACTGAGAACCCCTGGTATTAAATATAAGGAAAAGGGAATTGCAAAAAAGATTTATAATGCAAAATCGTTAGACAAATTCGTCTTTATAAAGTATCGGGCTGGTACTTTCCCTAAGGCCTAATAGAGGTGCATAACATGAGAGAACTGTCTAGAAAGTCTCTTAGCTTGACGATGATCATGATCATGGTGGTGTCGGGGGTCTTCGTTATCGGACTTTTCGCCGGAGATGAATCCTCGGCGGATGCGAAGGCCTCACCGAAGATCGACGAGTACGGTTATACATGGGTCGACAACCAGGACCCGACCCCGAAGGTCGACTACCAGTGGATAGACGCAACGCAAGGAAGGCAGCTGACCAAGATCAAATCCACTATGTCCCAGGACACCCACGAGAAGTACGAACTACCCTTCCAGTTCCCCTTCTACGGCGAGTATTTCGACGAGGTCGAGGTCCATGCCGCTGGCTACCTCGATTTCGGCAGTTTCTATGATTATTATTACGGTGGAAACGGCATTCCGTACACAGGCTATCAGAACGGTTTCATCGGTGTCTACTGGGGATATTCCGGCGCCTACTACTATTACGGACCCGGGAACTTCAAGGTATACGCATTCGAGGGAAAGGCCTTCGGCGAGAGGTACGTCTGCTTCCAGTGGGACAGGGCCTACTGCTACTACTTCGCTTCCTATTATGGCGATGAGGGAGACGAGATCACCTACCAGTGCATCATCTACGAATCCGGCCTGATCAAGATGCAGTACAAGGACACGACGAGTACTGGTACCTATTCATCCTACTCCAACGGCTACTATGCCACCGTGGGCATCGAGAACCACGACGGAACCGTGGGGCTGCAGTATTCGGGCTTCCAGGAAACAAATATCCCCGACGGACTTGCCATCATGTACGGCAAGAACATCATGGATGTTCAGGAGGCGACGATAGAGACGGACGAGGGAGGCGCTCTGTATGCCCAGTACAGGGATTACGAGATCTCCGCCCTGGTCAATCACCCCGTGAGCTACACCGAGATCAAGGCGGTCTCCGCATCCTTCGGGAACGGTCTTTGCGAGTTAATGATGTATTACAACGCCGAGGGGACCTACGCCTTCTCCGAACTAGATGTCGATGACTACGTCACCATCAACTACGAGGAATCCAAGGTCATGATAGAAGGGGACAGTTTGCGTGTCATATTCAAGTTCTCTCCGACCTTCAATTACCCCACGTCGCTGTTCCAGTCCCTGACGGTGGTCGGCCTGGGTGCCGGCGCCATACTCGGCATGATGCGGATACAGGACGCCTACTGGGTGGAGAACAGCCTGGACTTCGCGGGATCGATGTACGCATATTCATTCGAAAGGGGCTTTTTAGGAAACGGCGGATGGGTTCACGGGAACGAGCATTTCCAGTTCAGGGGGATCAAGGCGATCTATCCCGGAACGACGATGTCCCCGAGGCCCGGCGCCATCGTGTTCACGATGACCGACGAGGTCGGTACACCCTGGCATCAGGAGTATGTCGAGGAATATGCCATGATAGACGTCATAGCCGAGAACGACCTCATAAGGAAGCAGTACAACCTGTCGATCTCGAACGTCCCGCTCGGGACCCTGTTCTCCGAGGAGCTCACGTACACGATCAACATAGATCCCTTCAGACCTCTGACGCCCCAGGAGATCAAGGTACATGCGGATTCGTTCGACGACCTTAACCTGAACTTCGACGACGACAACGAGGTCTATGTGACATGGGAGCCTTCCGATGATTACGAATCCGGGATCCTGGGCTACTACGTATCCACCTTCGATCCGCTGGACCCTGAATCCTTGGGAACCGCGACATGGGTCGAGAGCCCGGACACATCGGCGAAGATGATCTTCGAGATGGAGGGGACCATGAAGATCTGGGTCTGGGCCGTTGACAAGGCGGGTAACCCCTCCGTCCCCAACTACGAGGTCATCAAGATCGACGCAGACGAGGTCCAGTATTCCGAGTTCTCCCCCGGGAACCAGGTCTGGGTCAACACCCACACACCCATCATATCTGTTCTTATCCACGACGGAGAGGGATCCGGTGTGTCCGCAAAGACGGTGCAGTATGCCATCTCGACCTCCTCTGTCAACGAGTATTCCTCGTGGAAGGGAACCAAGGTACCGAGGGATGCCCCCGAGGTCAGGGTCTCCGTGAAGGACACCTTCCTCAACGGCAAGAACAACTACATCAAGTTCAGGGCAAAGGATGTTGCTGGCAACGGATGGACGGAATCCCAGGACTACAACATATGGGTCGATGAGGAGTCCCCGCTGTTCGTCAACTTCAAGCCCTACGAG
>JBLIRL010000195.1:0-5014 GCA_049472275.1 Thermoplasmatota archaeon
AGCAACGAGGACCATACCGGAATGACATCCTGGCATTACATATCCGATGCTGATTGGTTGTCATTGAACGGGGGAACCGGAGAGCTATTCGGGACGCCGACCAATGATGATGTCGGTGAATACTCGGTTAGCATTTGGGTACTCGATGGAAATGACGGCAGGGATACCAGAGACATCACCCTCACCGTAATCAACAAGAACGATCCTCCCTCGATCATTACAGAGGATGTTACCGAACTTGATCAGGGTGATAATTTTCGAAGGGATTACGAGGTGGAAGACATTGATGCCGAAGATGTCCATATGTGGTCTCTTGAAACTGGACCTTCGTGGCTCTCCATGGAAGAAGAAACGGGTATTCTAAGTGGCACCCCAGGACCATTGGACGTCGGAGTTCATCAGGTGAAGATCACGGTAACCGATAGCGGGGGCCTAGATGACTTTCATGAGTTTGCCCTCGTTGTCAACAATGTCAACGATCCACCCCAGTTCACGGATGTGCCTTATAATACGGACATCAACCACGGTGATGTGTTCTTATTTGATATGGACGGGACCGATATAGACGGGGAGGAAGGATTGACATACTCGATATCCACCGATCCGAAATCGGACATGAGTGTGAATCCCGATACGGGAGAGATCTTTTGGAGGGCTTCCATTGAATGGTTCGCAGGGAGCAGTTATATTCTCAAGGTGAAAGCAACCCTCAGCGATGGTGAGTTCGATGCTATCAGGGAGTTCGAGATCAATGTCAGACCGTCGATCCCTCCTACCGCGAAACTTCTCCTACCGGAGGATGAGGCGAAGGTGTCCATACGCAGTGCTACCTTGTCATGGTCGGGATTCGATCTTGAAGGTGACAACATCACATATGATATCTATATAGGAAAGACAAAGGCATTCGTCGAGAACCTCAAGGCTGATACCCTGTACCTTGAAGATTATACGGGAACCGAGGTGGGATTGGAGAGTCTGGATTCGGGAAAAACATATTTCTGGGTGGTCATTCCGTACGATGGCTGCTCGGAAGGTACATGTTCTTCCGGGGTGAGATCCTTCACCCTGAACAATCCACCCACTTTCAAGGATGTCGGGATCCAGGAAGCCGAGGTCGGAAAGACCTTCAAGATACTCCTCTCGGGAGAGGATGAAGACGATGAAAGGAACGAATTGACATTGGAAATGATCGAGGGTCCCGATGGCATGGTATTCGATCCGGTCACTGGTCTTGTCAAATGGGAACCGGGGACCGATGATATCATGCTTCATCAAGCACGTTTCAGGATCTCTGACGGGACGGATTCGACCGAATTGACAATGACGATCGATGTAGTTGGATCCGGGAGCGGGACCTCGGACAAAGGCGGGATGTTAATCATATTCGCGGGTGTCGGAGCTGGAATAGCCTCTTTGGTATTGGTAATGTTAATGGCGCTTATCTACCTTAGAAAGAGGAAGGCCAACGAGGATGGTGAGAATATGAAGCTGGAGGATGCATTCGAGGATGATGATGAGAAACAGAAGGATGTGGAACCGATTTCCAGCAGGTACAGTTCCGTCACCATCGATGCCAACGAGGCGCATATCAAAGACAAGGTAAGGCAGAAGGTGACATATGAAAGCCTATACGGAACCCCCAAACCCGAAACGGATGAAGAAGGTATGACGACGAAGGAGCTGAAGGAGTTCATCGGAGATCAGATCAAGGAACTCGAGAACCTGGAAGAATGAATGCCTGGATACATCCGCGAGTTCTTAAAAACGGGGCTGGATCACATCCAGCCCCACCCCCCATTATAGATCTTACGATTTTGATGCAATTCGGATTATAAACCTTAAGTATCATGCCAAAAACCCCACCAATAGCTATTAATAAAATAAAAAAGGGTGACAAAGGTCCTTTAATAATCCCCTCACTTCGAAGTCTTCGGAGTGATAACCGCTCGTTCGCCTGAAAACGAGGGATCAATATGATGATGGAGAGAGTTGTTCCCCTGCTAGCTACTGTAATGCTTCTGCTCGTCGTTCCGGGCATATCGGCTTCGGATGACGGCCCCGATAACCCAAACATTGAGATGAAGGACCCGGTGATATCCCGGGACCTGATCGAGAACCGGGGCCAGCTTGACGATGAAAGCATCCGTTTCTACACACTTGGAAGGATGAGGGCTGCCCTGGGCGATGATTTCATCAGGTATTCCATGGAGAGAAAAACGGAAGAAGATACAGTGAGAACGGATTGCTGGGAGGTCCAGTTCACGGGTTCATCACAGACCGAAGCGGAGCCCGTTGACCGCACATCGACCGTCTACAACTTCTTCTTCGGGAACGATCCAAAAGGATGGTTCACGAATGTCGATGGCTACAGCTCGGTGATCTACGAGAGGATCTACCCCGGGATCGATATGGTCTTCCACACGGATACTGGCGACCTGAAGTACGACCTGGTCCTTCATCCGGGGTCCGATCCATCGAGCATCATGCTGACCGTGAAAGGGCACGAATCCCTCGAGGTGATCGACAACGAACTGGTGATTGAGCTTTCGGACGGGACCTTTGTTCGCGAGAGAGGGCTGCACGTTTTTTACAGGGATACGGGAATCACCGTTCCTGCCTCCTTCACACTCATCGACGAGAACACCTTCACTTTCTCCCTTGCGGACTACGACATCACAAAGACCATTGTCATCGATCCCGTCATATTCTCCACATGGATCGGTGGACTCGGCAGCGACCAGGCATGGGGGATGAAGGTCGACGGAGCCGGGAACACCTATGTCACCGGAGCCACAACGGCAAGGCAGTTTCCCGTCACGGACGGAGCATACGAGAAGGAATGGCAGGGATCCCAGGACGCATACCTCTTCAGGATGAACGATACGGGAAAGGGGATCGATTTCTGCACGTTGATAGGCGGTAGCGCCGATGAAGCGGGAATGGTGATCGACCTGGACGACACAGGTAACATCTATCTTTCCGGCAGGGTCTTCTCCGATGATTTTCCCTTCTCGCCCAACGCCTACAGCAGGACGCATTCGGGGGGATACGATGTCTTCGTGAGCAAGTTCGACTCAACGGCATCCAACCTTCTATACTCGACGTATGTCGGGGGTCAGAGCTCGGAGTGGCCCCAGAACATCGTGTGCGACAAAGCGGGCAGCGTCTTCGTGGGCGGCATCTCGAACGGCATTGGATTCCCGACAAGCGATGAAGCACTGGTGGGTTCCTACGGCGGGGGAGATATTGATGGTTTCCTTTTCAAGCTGAACCCGCAGGGAAGCCAGATTCAGTATTCCACCTACATCGGAGGCGACCATGATGACAGGGTGACGGGGCTGGTCGTCGACGATCAGGGTTTCGCCTACATCACTGGTTTCACGAGGTCCTCCGATTTCATCCTGACCCAAGGGGCATACGATACCACGCCTGAAGGGTCCAGCGATGCTTACATCATGAAGGTGGCCACAAACGGGAAGACTGCAGTCTATTCCACGCTTTTCGGCGGTTCGGAGGGGGACGGCATCTACGATCTGGCCATGGACGACGAGGGTGACCTTGTCTTCACGGGACTGACATATTCCCCGGACCTTCCCGCATCATCCGGATTGATATCGAACACCCATATCGGAGATGCGGACATCTTCCTCGCGGAGATGGACATCAACTGCACCCAGGTCAAGAGATGTACGTATATCGGGAGTTCGGGATACGAGAGGCCGACCTTCCTTGATATCGGACCCGCGGGAAGGGTGACCATAGCCGGTTCCACCTCTTCCAGCTCCTTCCCCGTTTCCCAGGATGCGCTGCTCAGCTCCGTTGCGGACCATTCCGATGATTTCCTTATCACTGTATTATCCGATTGGTCGGACATCCAGTACTCCACCATCATGGGAGGCGGAAGAATGGACCAGCTCGCCGGAGCGGGTGCGGATGATACCGGTAGGATATTCGCTGCCGGTTCCACCGATAACGCTAACTTTCCGACCACACCGGGATCCTTCAACGAGAACAACAACGGCTTCGAGGATGCCTACGTATTCTCGATATCGCTTGATACTCCCCCCACTCCACCCAGGGACCTGATGGCCGTCTCCGGGGACGGATTCGTCAATCTTACCTGGAACACACCCGAAAACCCCGGTAGCCTGGACCTGACAGGATATGACATCTTCAGAGGCGAGAAGTCCTCGACGAAAACATTCTTGACCACGATAGGAAAGGATCTCCACTACAACGATACGGATGTGGAGAACGGGATCACGTACTTCTATCATATCCGCGCAAAGAACCTGGCTCTGGATTCACTCCCGAGCATCGAGGTCCAGGCTACACCCCTGGGGCCCCCTTCGGCCCCTTCGAACTTCAGAGCGGAGAGCGGATACATGAAGGTCGAGCTTTCCTGGGATCCTCCTCTTGCAGACGGAGGTACCCCGGTGACGGGATTCTCCATCACAAGGACGTCTGGAGAGGAGGAGTTCACAATCGATGTCCCTCCCGAGAGGTTCGAGCATACCGATGATGAGATCGAAGCCGGAACCGACTACATGTACGTCGTCAGGGCGAAGAACATCGTGGGAACATCCCTTCCCTCCGCCGCAATCCCCGCAACCCCCTTCTCCGAGCCTTCATCCCCCTTGAACCTGACCCTGAGGTCCGGGGACGCGTTCGTGGAGATATCATGGGAAGGGTCCGAAAATGACGGAGGTATGACCATCAGGGAGTACAACATCTACAGAGGGGTATCGGGAGCCGCCCCCGCGCTTCTGAAGAACATGGGGGCGAACGTCAAGAGATATAATGATACGACTGTCCACAACGGTCTCGAGTACTCGTACTATGTGGTTGCCGTGAACATCATAGGTGAATCGGTTCCCTCCGATACCCTCGACGCAGTTCCGATGACCCTCCCCGGCGCCCCCCTCAATTTCATGGCGACGGGCAAACCTTCAAAGGTCGAACTTGTCTGGGAGACACCCATATCGGACGGAGGATCGCCCGTCAGCGGATACAG
>JBLIRL010000002.1:0-35921 GCA_049472275.1 Thermoplasmatota archaeon
ACGGGTTCCAGAACGGGAACCTTCGCCAGCATTCCGAAGAATCTCGTATCCTCGGCATTCTGAGAGGAGAACTGCTGCGGATCATCGGCTGTCACGACCACAAGACCCCCTCTGACACCGGTGACCGATATGACTGTAAGTGCATCTGCGATAAGGTTCACACCCAGCATCTTGGTCGTCATCAGGGACCTCACACCGGCGAGCGCCCCACCTGCTGCGACCTCGAAGGCGACGGCCTCATTGACCGAGAACTCGGCGTGGAAACCGATTTCCGGGGCCACATCGCCCAATCTCTCCATTATTGTCGATGCCGGCGTTCCAGGATAGGCAGCTGACACGACCACTCCCGCTTCCAGACAACCTCTGGCGACAGCCTCGTTCCCCGTGAGCAGGACCTTGTCACCAGCTGCTCCAAGTATCCTATGCTTCTTTGGCATGGCAATTCACACCCGATCAATGAATGATGCTCATTTCCCCTCGATACAGACCGTCAGCACGTAGGCAGATGGAACATGTGCCTGGACCTTGCTTTCTTCATCCCCATGGTTCACGAAGACCTCGAATGATATTCCGCCCTTGTTCGGAAGTTTGACCACCTCGGTGCACTGGACGGACCGAAGGTCGACCGAAAGACCCAAGCCCTTCATCTTCAGATATGATTCCTTGGCAGAGAAGAACAGGGTCTGCATTACATTCTCGCCCACGTCGTATTCCTTCTGCTTCCTCTTGATCAATTCGGCCTCTTCGATGGTGAATGCCTCATCCACGAAGGACAGATCCCTATGCTCGGCCAGTTCTATATCGACCCCGTGGACGCTGTCGGAAACGGAGCAAACGGCCCATCTGTGGGAATGTGAGATCGATATCTCTATCTTCTTGCCTTCTGCAAGGGCGTAGGGTTTCCCCCCCTCCTCGGTCATTATCTTTATCGACCGTGTGGGTACAACCCTGTATTTCTCGGTGGCGAGATACCAGAGGACGGCCATCTTTGCGCAGACCCTCCCCATCGTATGCTCCCTTCTCCTCTTCTGGGTCATCTTCTCGTTGACCAATCCTTTCCATTCTTCCTCATCGAAATATTTCACGTAGTTCTCTAGGTCCTCCGGGGCTGAATCCAGATCTATCCTGAAGACCCTGGCTCCCTCACCGGGACTGTGAAACTCCTCGTAATGGACGGAGTGGTCCCCCTTCAGCTCTCCCTCGTAGGCCATCATGGACTTCAGCTGGTAATCCCTGAAGGAGAAGCGAACGTTCCCATCCCCGTCCACGAAGTCCACGTCGAACTTGAACGTGGTGTCCTCCCTGCCCTCGAACCTTACCCAGGCGAGGCCGGGTTCCGATGTGAAGGTATCGACGTGATATTCGATAGAACCCACCTTGGTGGGAAGCGCCATCAACTTGAACCTGTCAAGAACGTACGCCCCCGCGGTCTGGAAACCGCATTCGGTCTGCATCGGAGCGGTGAGTATGTCGCTGTTGGTCCATCCTGTTGCAGGATCGAACATGTCGGAGGGCGCCGGTCTGTAGACGCCAACGAGCTCACCGTCCTTCAGGACCTCCATCCCCTCGAGGACCTGGAATCGCGGACCGTGGAAGAGGTGTTCATATATCTCGGGCCTCAGGACCTGGGCGAGCACGTTCCGGGGTTTCAGGGGATGGTCCATGACCTTCTGGCACTCCCGGGATCTAGTTCCCATAACGACACTACCGTTGTAATGTTCCACCTGGACCTCCTTCCCAGTCTTCTTGGATCGGAGGATCGAATACACCCTGAGGGTGACTATCGTCTCGTCATCACCTTCCGATTCAATTCCGCCCTCCACGAAGAGGTCGAGCTGCTCCTTTACGTTCACAGCTTTCTTGAACCGGATATCCCGAAGCTCGACGACCTCCTTGTCGGAGCAAAGCGTTTTGGCAGTCTCCGCGAAAAGCTCCATCCCCATCACTCCCGGAAGAACCATCGTACCCATTATCGAATGGTCCGGAAGGAACCTTTCCCTTTTCCCATCCAGGGATCTTCTGACATGAATCCTGGTCCCGGTGTTCTCTATCACCTCGTCCAGGAGAGGCCCCGGACCTTTGGGGATCGAAGGTTCCTTATCGACTTCGTTCGGCAACTCCGGAGACGACTCTTCCTTCATAGGTGGATGAATTCCCTCGGACCATTTCAGGATACCACCCTTGTCCATCGGTCCAAGGGATCCTGAGTAATATATCTCCCTCTCCTTCCCGTGAAGGATCTCCGATATTGCATATTCGATCCCGTCATCGGCTGGTATGAAGGTTATGCCGCCCATCTCGAGGAGGGTCTTGACAGCTCCTCTTGAGGCCATGCCAACATTTGCCCATGCTGACCACCCAACTGCCTTGAATATGCAGTCAGGATGGTATTTGAGCAGGGCGCCCCTCAATTTGGCAATGGTATCATTCGCACTGCTGTAGTCCACCTGTCCGGCGTTGCCGAACCTGCCAGCTACAGAGGTGAAGGTAAGGAAGAACTTCACGGGATGGTCCCTTGTTGCTCCGATGACAGCCTTCGCTCCCTGAACCTTGATATCGAAAACCCTGTCGAAATCCTCCTCTTTCTTGGAAAGCAGGGATTTCGACTGCTCAATCCCCGCCGCATGGATGATCCCATCTATCCGGCCGGCCTCGGCTGCGATCCTGGATATGGCCTCCGCATCCCTGATATCTGATCTGTGATAATGAGGCTCGGAACCCATGGATTCCAGCTCCTTCAGGAGTTTGTGGACACCGATGCTCCTCGTTATCCTCGAGAATTCGCGATCGAGCATTACCGGTGTTACCTTCTTTCCTTCGTCGATCAGCGCCTTTCTGATCTCCTCCTTCTTCGCTGCAAGCCCCTCCTCATCCAGTTCGGACAGTTCCTCCGTATCCGGAAGAAGCTCTGCGATGTCTATTATGTGGAACTTCAGCTTGGCCCTCTTGGCAAGTCCCTTAATGATCTCCGCCGTAATGCCTCCCCCGCCACCGGATACGAGTATCGACATGCCGTCAACCAGATCGATATTGGGCCGTCTCGGAGGTAAGAATATCCTCATAGCCGGGAGATACCTCCTGATGCCATCGCTCCCCACCTCTAGGGGATGGCCCTCATTGGAAACCTCTGCAAGTAGGAGATCACATGCACTCTCGACCCCGATCCCGGGGTCCACGTCAAGGGATATCACGTCGGCATCCGGATATTCACGACCCACCGCCTTGGTGAAACCCGAGATGCTGCCGTTGAACGGATTCACACTTCGGTCCAGGGCGAACCTGCCACCCATTCCGGTGATGGAGTAGAGGAATCCTCCCTCCTTCAGCCTCCTGTCCAGGGACTTGCAGGTCCGAAACAGCAATTTCGATGTGGATGCCGACAGTCTTTCCCAGTCCTCCGGGTCCGGATCGGCTTCCAGGAACAGCGGGGAGATGCAGACGATCCCCTCGATCTCACCTATGGCTTCCTCGTCGTAATCGAACATACCCTGGGGGATATGGAATGCATCGATCCCCAGCTTCTCCTCCACTACAAGGGCCGAACCCTCGTCCCCGCCGATAATGAGCGCCTTCCTCCCCCTGACCGGACTTTTCCCGGTCTCCAGCATCGGAGCCTCGTCCGATTGGAGGACCCATCTGTTTATCCTCCCTTTCAGCTGCTCCTCGGATAGCTGTTCCACACTCACTTCCTCCTCTTCATCGACGGAGGGTTGCTCCCGCTGCTCCGCCACGCCTGTCGAAACAACGTAATCGATGATCTTCCTTAGAGTATTGAGGTCCGTGAGATTGATAGAGTCGTCCCTCGGCAGGTTGAACTTCTCCCTTGCCATCGCGAATAGCTCCACCTGTTTCACCGTGTCTATACCGAGATCGGCCTCGAGGTCCAGGTCGAGCTCGAGCATATCTTCAGGATAGCCTGTCTTCTCGGCCACGATCTCGATGACCTTCGTCTTGACGTTCTCCCAGTGATCGGAGCTTCCCGTTTCGGAACTCGCCTCCGGTGGTTCCTTCTTCTCGACCGCCTTCTCCACGACCGGCGCCGGTTCTCGGGAAATGGCTGATATCTGCACTGGCTCGGTTACCGTTGTAACGGACCAGATCTTGCCTACAACATAATCTATGATCTTTCTCAGGGTGTTGAGCTCGGAGAGGTTAACGGAATCATCCTTGGGCAGAGAGAAATCCTCCCGGGCGGTGGCGAACAGCTCCACCTGTTTCACCGTGTCTATACCGAGATCGGCCTCGAGGTCCAGGTCGAGCTCGAGCATATCCTCAGGATAGCCTGTCTTCTCGGCCACAAGTGATATCACGATATCCTTCGCATTGTCCCAGACCTCCTGGCTAGAGGAAGGCCGGGGAGCTGTTTCATGTTCAGGTTCCGGTTCTGGTTCTGGTTGGGGTTCGGGTTCGGCCTCCCGAGCAGGGGCGGCATCCTCGACCTCCGTCCCCCCGGAAGGGAGCGCCTTTTTCTCCTCTCTGATCGGGATCTCCCCTCCCATCTTCTCGATAACATAGTCGATGATCTTTCTCAGTGTATTGAGGTCCTGCAGATTGATGGCATCATCCCTGGGAAGATCGAAATCCTCCCTTGCAAGTGCAAAGAGCTCCACCTGCTTCACCGTGTCTATACCGAGATCGGCCTCGAGATCGAGGTCCAGCTCCAGCATGTCATCGGGATAACCTGTTTTCTCGGATACCAGTGCCACGACCTTGTCCTTGACCTGGTCCCACCGGTCGATCTCCTCCTCGGCTTCCACCTCAATCTTCTTCTCCTTGTCACCACTGTCTACCTCCACCTCGACCTCCTCGGTGATGTGGACCGGTCTTCTCTCCTCCGCGACCCGTCCTTTGCCAGATTTGATCTCCTTCTTGTGGATGATGTAATTGATTATATGTCTCAATGTTGGAAAGTCCCTCAGGTTCACGCCCTCGTCCTTGGGAAGTTCGAAATGAATCCTAGCAGCTCCGAACAGTTCCACCTGTTTCACGGTGTCGATGCCGAGATCGGCCTCGAGGTCAGCATCTATGTCGATCGTGTCCTCCGGGAATCCCATCTTCCGGGCGAATATCCCGACAACCTGCTCCTTGACCTCCCTGAAGATCGCCTCGTCAACGGTCTCCGCTATCTTCCTCTGATATCCTATCTCGGAGGATTCCCTTCTCACAGCCCTGTGGGGGATAAGATGGTCCCTTCCCGAGTCCTTGAGCCTCAGCACGTTCCTTTCTACCTCCAGCTCGACGGGTTCTGTGGTTGCTACCGAACGAAGCCATGCCTCGTAACGATCACGAGAAATGTACCGGTCTCTCGAATCCGGCCTCTTCATGAGCAGGAAGGACAGCTGGGATCCGAAACCGGCTGCCAGTCTCAATCCGTAATGTCGGTCATGCTTGCCTCCCCTTGAAAGCTGCATGCCCTCGAACTGCCTGTCAATGTGATGGGGATCGAGGTTCGCAATGGGTATCTCGAAACCGTTCTCGAGGCATTTGACAAGCACAGGGTCCTCAAGACACGCTCCGAAGGCATGCCCTGTGTAACCTTTCGTGTTAAGAATGACGATGTCCCTGAAATTCTCCCCGAAGGTCCGCCTCAGCGACTCCACCTCGGCCGCCGAGGAACCGCCCCTTGCAGGGGTGTACGTCTCATGGGACATGAAAAGCATATCGGAGGCTATCTCCTCCCTCTTCAGACCGTGCATCCTTTCCATCTTGTGGATGAACCTGTCCATTGACCTAGCGATATGCGCCACGTCCAGCCTGGAACCGTGGAATGCGGAGTTCCCGATATGCGAGCCCAGAACCTCGACTATCGGGTTCATACCCCTTCTTCGCGGCTCTTCCTCGGCTTCCACGACCAGCGCGGCGACGCCGGAACCGAGTATCATCCCCTTCCTTCGCTCATCGAAGGGGATCGCTGCATTCTTGATATCCTTCTCGTTCGTCAGGGCTCCCATCGCCAGCAAGGAAGAGCCGAACCATTCCATATTGGCATCCGAGGCCGGGTCATCGGCTCCAAGTACGATAACGCGTTTGCACCTTCCGGATTGGATCCAATCCTGTGCAATGCCCACAGCGATGGTCGATGTCGCGCATGCGGAGTTAACATGGATGTTCGGACCTTTGGCCTTGATGTACTGTGCGAACTGCGAATGCCCCATGGCAAGGACCCTGAACATGAAATTCCTCGGGAAATGGTATTCCTTAACCCCCTCGTTCATGCCGAGGGCTTCGAACTCTTCCTGGAGTTCCGTATCCTTCACCCTTTTCCTGACAGCCTCGATGAGCCTTTCCCTTTCCTTTCCGATCGCCTTGTGTATCTTTGCCGTGTAGTACTGCGCAAGTTCGGTCAACAGCCTGTCGATCCCGGGGAACGCCGATGCGAAAATGATCCCAGTGTCCTCCTGAAGCTCCAGCGGAAGTTCCCAATCCTCGGGCAGGAAGGACCCCGTGGAGGTCTGCGAATATCTCTTCACAAGAGGTATGCCGGCATCCTTCAGGGAGAGGAGTCCCGCACCGAAGGCAAGCTGCGAGGTGATATCCAGTGAATCGATCAGACTCTCGGGAACACCGAACTCCTCGTTGAGATCGAAGGGACTCAGTCTTCCTGCGAACTGTGCCACCTTCGTACCATCGTCCAGTTTGACCATCTCGGCGGAACCGTCCGGCTTCTTGTCGAGCCTGATGATGTTCTTGTCGATGAATCCGGTCTTCTGTTCTTCCGTTAGGGCCTCTATGAGATTCCTCCCCTGAACCAGGAGGTCCAGGTTCTCCTCCGCGAATACCTTTTTAAAACTCCCGGGGAGACCGAATGCGGCACCCGAGATCACCACCCTTGCTCCTCTCCTGGTCGGTGCCGTGGTCCCGGTGCCGGAAAGGTCCACGTCATCCCGGAAGGGTTCCTCTATGGCTGCCTTGCCGGGAACGGACCCATGTATCTCCCTCAGGAACCTGTCGATGGCTTCCTTGTTGGAGGACAGGAACTCATCGAAGGAAGGTGATCTGTCGCTGACCGATGGAGCACCTGTGGCACCTTGGACGACGGGTGGGATGGATGACTCGGACGGGCCAAGGCCCTCTGACCCTCTGCTTGTGGGCATATCCTTGACGAAGCCGTCCAGGGCGTCGAGGAACTCGGAGGTGAAGAATTCGCGGTCATCCTTCGCGGGGATCCTCAGGTCGAAACCGAGGGACCAAAGGAAGGAGACCATCTCGTTGAAGGTGGACATCCCGCCCTTCTTCGGATGGTTGGAAGTTATCGGAAAGACCATGCCCTTTTTGACCTCGTCTTCCATGAGATTGTAGGCGAAGGAAGTGAGGGCCCTTTTCGGTCCCACCTCGATGAAGGTCCTGCAGCCGTCCGCGTAGGCCCTTTCCACCTGGGAGATCCACTCCACCGATGAGGCTACCTGCTCTTTTAAAAGGTCGAGTATATCCTCCTTTATCCTTTTCGGATCGCCCTCCATCGGATAGTAGTCACCGGTAACGTTGGAAAGGAGAGGTATCTTCGGGGGATTTATCGTCAGCTTCGAGAGGTAATCACGAAGTATATCCTTCACGGGTGCAACCACACCGGAGTGGAAAGCATGCGAGACGGGAAGCTGGACCGCTTCTATGCCGCGCTCCTCGAACTTCCTGATGGCCTGGTCAACGGCTTCCGACTGCCCCGCGATGACCGTCTGGACCAGACAGTTCTTGTTTGCGGGAATCACATATCCATCGACCTCCGAGATAACTTCCTCCACCACATCCAGTCCGGCCATCACCGAGGCCATCTTTCCGGGATCGTCGACCTTTAGGTCCCTCATCTCCCTACCCCTTGCCGAGACGGCTTTCAGGGCGTCCCCGAAATCCATCACTCCCGATGCTATCAGCGCACCGTACTCCCCGAGGGAATGCCCCATGGCAAGATCGGGTTTCACACCAAGCCTCTGAAGTAGCTTGTACATGGCGGTATCCACTGTCAGCATGGAGGGCTGATTGAACTCAGTCCTCCTGAGGGTCTCGGAGGCCTCCTTGTATTCAGGTGTCTTCGGTTCCACATCCCGGAATACGTAGGTCGACAGCGGCTCAGGGATCAGGTCCTCCATCACGCTGTCGGCCTCGTCGAAGGTTTCCCTGACCATTTTGAACTTGTTGCGAAGCTCCCTGAACATGTTGATGTACTGGGAACCCTGTCCCGGGAACATGAAGCAAACCTTGCCGTGGTCCATTCTCTCCCTGTCGCCAACGAATATCCCCTTTGCGGCAAGAGCCAGCAGTCCCTTCTCGTTCATTCCCACCTTCTTGAGCATTTCGACCTGTTTCGCCAGATGCTCGTGGTCCCTTGCGGATATGCCGAGCCGGTACCTGCCTTCGTAGGACGGCATCGTGAAGGCATCTCTCAGCCTGCCTCCCGATTCGAACAATTCGCTTGCCTTCTTGACAGAATCTTCTGCCTGCCTCAGAAGATCGAGGGGATTGTCGGATGAAAACAGGAAATATTCGGCCTCCTCCTCCTGGTGCTCCTTCAGGTATGATCTTACACCCTCAAGGTCAACTTCCCTTCCGGCCTCGCCCGGGTCCTGTACCGGGGATCCTGGCTCGTCGCATTCCCGTACGCCTTCCGATGCCCCCTTTGCAGCCTTCCAAGCTTCATAGATCTCGCTGTCGAACTCCTCGAGTATCACATGAAAGTTGGTCCCTCCGAACCCGAATGCGGAAACACCGCACCTTCTCGGTACATCCTCTTTCTTGCGAACCCACTCCTTCGCTTCGGTGATGACGAAGAAGGGGGAAGTGCCCCAATCATAGTAAGGATTCGGTCTCTCGAAATTTATCTGGGGAGGCAGTATCTTATTCTTTATCGCCAGAAGTGATTTTATCATACCGGCGGCTCCCGCTGCGGATTTCAGGTGCCCGATCTGGGATTTGATGGACGTCAGTCCGATGGATCCATTGGGCATATCCTTGAAGAACTGGTCCAGGGAATTGAGCTCCGCAACATCTCCAACGGCTGTGGAGGTTCCATGCGCCTCGATGAAGGATATGGTGTCGATATCCACCCCGGCGTCCGCATAGGCGTTCTTCAGGGCGAGGGTCTGCCCCTCGGGATTGGGGGCAGTTATCCCCTTGGCCTTTCCGTCACTGGATGCACCTATTCCTCTCACGACACCGTAGATCTTGTCCCCGTCGTTCACGGCATCATCCAGGCGTTTGAGTATTATTATTCCCGATCCCTCTCCCATAAGGAAACCGTTGGCTCCTTCTGCGAATGGACGCGATCCGTCCGGGGTCAGGGCGCCTATCTTGCAGAATTCCACGAAGCTCTGGGAGGTCATGACCGAATCGGTTCCGCCGGATACGGCGATGTCTATCTGGTCAAGAAGCAGTGCGTTCCTTGCCGTATGGACCGCTGCCAGAGAGGACGCGCATGCTGCGTCGGTGATGAAGTTGGGACCCTTCAGATTGAAGAGATTGGCGAGCCTTCCGGAAGCGATGTTCGGAAGGCAGCCCGGCATGGAATCCTCGTTTATCTGAATAATTTTTTCGTCCATTATCCCATGAACCGCGTTCTTTATCCTGACCCTGGCATCCTGGGGAAGGTTCTTCCACTCCTCGACCTCGTCCATCCAGGCATAAAGATTGTCGAAGGAAACCCTGAGCGCCCCCCAGTCCCTGTTCTCTCCACCGCCGGAGTTGGAGACGATGACCCCTATCCGTGTCCTGTCCACCTCGCTGTTGTCGATAAGCCCGGAATCTATCAAAGCCTCCTTGCAGGCCTTCATGGCGTACCTCTGGTAGCGATCGATCTGCTCGAAGAGTTTTGGGGGAAGCCTGAACTCCCTGAAATCCATGTCGAGATCGGTTATGAAAGCTCCGATCTTGGTATAGGTCTTGTCAGGCTTCTTCCTGTCAGGATCGTAATAGTACTTCCAGTCCCACCTGTCCTTGGGCACCTCCATGGACGCGTCCACACCATCCAGGACCGCCTTCCAGAAATTATCGGTCCCGATGCCCTTCGGGAAAACCGAGCCGATACCCACGACGGCGATCGACCTGTCGTGATAGTCCTCCGGGACGGGCATTCCATCTACCGTGATCTCACTTCTGTCCAATTTTTCCCCCTCCTTTGTATATTCCGTTTCAATCGCATCCTTGACAGCTTTCTCCGTTGCCGACACCGGGGCAAGGTCAGACAGTGCCTCCTCGACACCGCCGTAGGATTCAAGCTCCCTCGCTTCCGACAGTTCCTCGCCCGCCGGATACAATATGCCGCCCCCTCCCTTCAGGGAAGAAGCGACGAGCTCCTTCATGCTCTCCTTCAAAGTAATGTATACGGTCTTCGGATCCTCATCCTGATCGACCATTGCCTTCTCGAGATTTGTCAGGTCGCTCCTCGTGGCATCATCGGCAATGAACCTGTGCGGCCTTCCGATGGACTCTCCGACAAGGAACGTGTCCCCGCTCCTGTGGGCATCAATCAGTTCCCTGAGTGCTTCCGGGAGAGAGGCCTCCGATGTGGAGAACAGCTGGGAATCCATCACCAGACCGGATATCCCGAGGTCCCGGGCCTTCCCGAGGTCGGAGAGGGGTATGCCTCCTCTCACGATCAGAGGCCTGTCATCGACCTCCTTGAGGACCTCGGCCAGGAGGTCTTTTGTGCTGAGTTCGGAAACCCTTCCTCCACCCTCCCGGCCCCTGAGTATCAATGCATCCGCCCCTGCCTGCGAGGACGCCTCCGCCTCCTCAACTGTACATACCTCCTGGAAGACCTTCAGCCCCATGGACCGGGCCGTCTCGTATATGGTCGACCTGACCATGTCGGGTATGGTCTCCTTCGGCATGGATACGAGGAGTTTCATTCCGTCGGGAAGCTCGCCGGTTATCAGGGATTGGAGCTTCTCGCTCATCGGGTCCACGCGGACCCCGAAATCCACCGATGATCCGTCCATTGCCCTCAGGAGTTCCGCTATTCCATTTGAATCGACGTACTCCAGGTCGATGACCCCCATGGCTCCGGCCTTGGAAGCGGCCATGGCGAGTCCTGGGTCGGTCTGCCCGGGAGGATTATAGACAATTATGTCCATACTTGTACGAAGTAGAGAGCCTACTGTCTCAACACTAACTCTGTCCGTTCCTGAACTCATGGTCTCACCAGGGAAGGCAATTCACTCAACGTTGAATGCGCATTTTCCCCTAACATGAAATGGTTAATAAAAATTATGTTCTATTAGTAATGATTTTTTTTACTTTTTTAACTCGATGTCGAAGAAAACAATAAAAAAATGGAATGAAAAGGACGACAACATCTTAACATAATTGTATCAATGAGTGAATTAACGGTAATAAAGGTCTCAAACCTTCTGGCCGCGGGTAAAAACCTCCATAATAGTCAATTACACCATGGACGAACGTTAACCTCCATGAAGATATCAAATGGGTGAAGTGGTCCTAAGCCAGCGTCAAACGCTTCCCGGAAGCTTCCTCGGTACCTTTTCTGGGTGTTCCCTGTAATGGGCGTTCAACCTCTTGACGGCATCTAAAAATCTGCCCATATCCTCGTGCTTTCTGTTGAAAGGACAGACCTTGATGCAGATACCGCATCCGTCATATTTCGCGAACTCGGGAAGGCATCTGTAGGGATCGATCGTGTATTTCAGATGGCCTCTTTCCATGGACATTGTCCTTGAGATCGCATCGCCCAGGCATTCATCGGCGCATATCTGGCATCTCTCACAGAATTCCTGAACGCCCATGTCGATCCGGTGACCCTGGGGGAGCTGAAGCTCGGTGGAGATGACACCCAATCTCACTCTTGGACCGAACTCCGGTGTGATCAGCAGGCCCAGCATTCCCACCTCACCCAGGCCTGCATGGACAGCGGCAATCGGATTCAATACGGTCGGGGGATCCCCGAGGAAGGTCCTGACCTGATGCCCCCTCGCCCGGTAACCCATGGACCTTATGAACTCTGCAGATTTCTGGACGATCCAGCCCAGCCTCCAGTAGGCGCGCAATGCCTCCTTTCCCGCAGGAGGATCAGGAGCCGTATCGATGGCGGAATGGTCCATCTCCAGACCGAGAACCACGGCGAAATCTCCCGGAACCTCGGCCCCCTTGAAGACCATGCCCGGCAGTATCCTTGTGAAACCTATGACAGATGCCCCGGCGGCCATCGAGAATTGCCTCAATCTCCCTGCAGCCTCCTCCGGTGAGGAGAATTCGATCCTCTCCGTGTTCACCGGTCCGTCCAGGCTCGTATACTGGTTCTCCTCGATGTCCGTCACCCAGAACTTCTCCTCCGGCGATGACTTAGTAAGATCCTGGTAATGCTCCACCATGTATCTGAATATGTTTCGATATTCGGGAGGTTCGAAAGCCATGACGCTCCCGGTTAGGGTTTATCGGGGAATAATACTTTCGTGATTATGTCCGCTGGTTCTGGTTGATTATTTATACTCGTGGGTACTAGAGAATACCAAGGGTCTTGTGAAGGTACCGGAGAAGGTGTGGTGAAATGAGAGCTAAAACAATATCCATGGTCTCGCTGCTCATCCTGTCACAGTTGGTCGCCATGATGCTCGGAGGGGCGGTCGGGGACCATCCCAGGGAGATAGAGCTCGTGGACGAGGTGCTCACCTACGAGACACTGGTCCTGATACCACCGGGTGAGGATTTCTTCGTGGCCTTCGATCCATCCCGGGGTGAATTGATCCCCAAGGACATCCCTCCCCTCGAGGCACCCTGCCTGGAGGCCATCGAGCTCGTCCCGGAATGGATGAGGATGAACCTTACACACAAGTTTCGGCTCCTATCGGGCCTGGACAGGATAGCCATGGCGAATCTTATACTGAACTCACCCAACGAGAGCTACCGCGATGAGATCGGTTTCGTAATCGCCCATTCGACCCCGGAGACCCTGACCGATGATGACTTCTTCCCCCAGATCATCACCCACAACGCACAGCTCATCTACGAGCATGAGAAACTCCTGGATTACGTCAGGATAATGGAGAAGGACGATCACACAACACTTTCCTACAGACAGTCCGACGATTCCTGGGTCGAGCTGTCAAGGGACGACTACTACTGGTTCGTGGTACATCCGAAGCTCGGGGACGAACTTCCGACGTACATAGACCCGAACTATGATTATACGAGCGATCCTCCCTTCGACAGGAACCATGGTGTCGCACCCCCAACCGGCAAGTACTGGAGGGAATGGTTCTTCGAGTACAACAAGACCGGAAAGCCGCTCCTGCTCGACCAGCTTCGAGGAATGAATACTACCCTGGATGCAATAAGGGCCATAAACGGGTGGATAGGCGCTTCCATGGTCTTCACATCGGATAACGAGCGCCCGGTTCAGCCTGTCAGGATCTATGTCAAGGGACAGGGGCGATGCGGAGAATATCAGGACATGAGGTCAGCGGCCGCAAGGGCTGCACTGATACCCGTCATAGCGACAAGCAATCCCGCGGAAGACCATGTTTGGAACGAGTTCTGGGACCTCGGGTGGCACCATTGGGACGGCATGATCGATAATCCTCACGCTTACGAGAAGGGATGGGGTAAGACACTCTCATCGGTTTGGAACAGCAGGGGTGACGGCTATGCTTGGTCCGTGACCTCGAGATATTCGGAAACGGCTGTCTTCGACATCATCGTCGATGACTCCTCCTTCATGCCTGTTGACGGGGCAGAGGTCAGCGTGTACACCGAGAACTTCTATCAACCAGAGATCAGGTCCGAGACCTTCGGTTCAGTAACCGACAGCAACGGAAGGGTCTCCATAGAGCTCGGTGATCTCAGGAACTACTGGGGAAGGGCCGATACATCCGACCTCGGATCGGACCCCACCAATCCGATCTCCCAGAACGAGATGGCGATGAACACCACTGCGGGCGAGGAATACGACATCCACTTCCGCGTCCCCAGGTCGGCTCCCAGCCTCATGGTCGGAGTGTCCGGTCATCGACCTCTTCCGTCTGAGAACGACGATCCCATCTTCTCCATCGATTTCGAGGTGGTGGGGCAGATAACCCGAGGAGATGCAAGGGTAGCCCCGGGCAGGTACGATCTCTACAAGGAAGGGGGCAACATAGATTTCTTCATCACAAACGAGTTGCATATGGCCGCATATCACAACGATCTTCCCGTTACCGGTTGGGAGTTCCATCAGAGGACCACCGCTCAGAACGTCAGCTATCGGGTCGCCTCCAATCTGACATGGTTCTATGTCCTGTCCAACGGTTTCTCTCAGCAGACCTACAAGATAGTGAAATTGAAGGCTGCCGTCATGACGGAGACCTATATCAACATCGAGACCCCAATCGAGGGACAGAGGATCTCCTTCGGCGAGATTTTCGATATCTCGGGTATCGTAATGACCTCGATGGTCGAACCGCTCGTCGAGATATCCCTTGATAACGGCCACAACTGGAGACCGAGTACTGTGGAAACCGCGGAGAACGGAACATATCGTTACACCACGACCATGAGCATCATACCGGCCGATCCAGCAAAGATAACGAACCTCCCCATGGAAGGGAGGATCATGGCGAGGATAGCGGGAAAGAACGGGACCATAGTCTCTTCTTCCATCCTCTGGGTCGACGACATCGATCCGGAGATCCAGGGAGAGCTGGACAGATCAGTTGTCCATCAGGGAGATGTCATCGTGGTGAAAGGAAGGATCTGGGACAACATGGCAGTGGAGTCCGCATATTATTCCATAGATTCAAGCGGAGGCGGCCGAAGGCTCGATCTCGTGAACGGTACAGAATACGAGATGGAGGTCTCAACCGCAGGAATGACACCCGGAATCCACCAGATCTGGATCTCGGCCGAGGACCTCTACGAAAATCACGCTCGAATGAACCTGACCTTCAAGATACTCGAAGGGGACCCTCCAAGAATCGAGATCCTTTCACCCGGGACCCTGACCGTTCACAGGTACGGCGGTCCCATCGAAGTCAAAGGGAGGGTCAGGGACAATTCCGCAATCGGGCAATTATGGATCTCGCTCGGGAACATGAGGGCCGATGAGTTCGATGTCGATATGATCGACGATCAGGGATACTTCACCCACACGATCGATTACTCGACCAGCTCCCTGGATGAGGGAGAACAGGACCTGGCGATCTCGGCGGTGGATACCGCCTACAACCTTGCGGAGGAAGTTCGAACGATCATACTTGACGGTGAGAGGCCGAAAATGGAACTCGATAATTCTGAGAACATGGTGGTGGCTCCGAATACGGATCTCGAGATTTCCGGTATGCTCCGAGATGACCACGGCATAGGATATGTGGAGGCCATCGTGAACGAAGCCGACAGCCAGGAGGTCCGTTTGAACAGGGGATCCGGGACCTTCTCCCTTGAGCTCGATTCGAACTTCGATCTTAACGAGGGGGAGAACATCGTCTTGTTCCGGGGATATGACAGCGTTGGATGGATGGTCGAGGAGGAGATCAGGATAACTGTGGATGGAAAGGCGCCCACTCTGGATTTCGAAGAATCACCTTCCTACGTGATGAAGGGGGACATGCTCGACCTGAGGATGTTGATCGATGATGATGGCGAGATCGCCAGCATTGTCCTTCTCATCAGCGGATCGGGTGAGATCGATATCACCGACCACCTCGACGTGGCCGAACTCGATTTCGCCATCGATACCGGCGATATGCGTACTGGACTCTCTGATGTCACAGTCCGAGCGACCGATGCGGCGGGCAATATCGCCACTGGCAGCATCTCGGTAAATGTGATCACGGACTCACTGGATTCGGACAACGACGGTGTTCCGGACTGGTGGGAATACCTTTACTGGTTGAACCCTTTCTTCTTCGACAGCGATCTGGACCCCGACGAGGACGGTTTCACCAATCTCGAGGAGTTCCTTGGAAATGACAGGGCTTGGGGGGAGGAGGATGACTCGACCGATCCCAGGGATACCCTTTCCAGGCCAAGGGAGATCCCGTCAGGAGCATCGATCGCGATATTTGTCATCCTGATAATCGTGTTCATGGTGATCATACTGACAGTCCTCCTCGTCCTGGGGCTGATCTTCTCAAGGAAGAGGAAAGTTCAGTACACGTCGTAGAGCCCGTTCACGCTCAGATATCTCTGCCCGGTATCGGCAAAAAGCGGGACTATCAGCTTCCCCTTGTTCTCAGGCCTCACCGCGAGCTCTCTCGCTGCGAAAGCGTTCATACCTGATGTGATCCCAACCAGGAGACCTTCCTTGGCTGCGAGCTCCCGGCATGTCTCGAATGCCTGCTCCTCTGTGACGGTCATTATCTCGTCGATCAGATCCCTGTTCAGAAGCCTGGGTATGAAACCGGGGCTTGTCCCGGCCTGCCGGTGTGGTCTGAATATACCCTTCGATATCATGGGGGCGATATGAGGTTCGGTCCCTATCACCTTGAAGGATGGTCTCCGATCCTTGATGACCCGTGCGACCCCCATCGCCGTTCCGGTGGTTCCGAGAGCGGGAACGAAGATATCTATCATCCCATCGGTATCCCTCCATAGCTCCTCGGCGGTCGATCGGATATGGGCGAGGGTGTTGTTCGGGTTCCCGTGCTGCTCGATATAGAACGAGTTGGGTATCTCCTCGAGGAGCTCGAGAGCCCTCTTCTTCGATCCGGTGGTTCCGAGATCGGCAGGTGTTAGTTCAAGCTCCGCTCCGAACATCTTCAGAAGCTGCTTCCTCTCGTCGGTCTGGATCTCGGACATGCATATCCTCAACCTGTATCCTTTCATCGCACAGATGAATGCAAGGGCAAGTCCGGTGTTCCCCGAGGTGGCCTCTATTATGGTCGCGTCATCGTCCAACCTGCCCTCCTTCTCGGCAGCTTCGATCATACTGAGGACGGGTCTGTCCTTGACACTGTAGGGATTGAAAAGCTCCAGCTTTGCTGCTATCCTCGCATCCAGGCCTTCTCCGAACCTGTCGAGGTATACCATTGGCGTGTTCCCGATGAGGTCCAGGATGCTCCCCTTTATGTTCATGACCTCTCAAGGACCAACAACAGATAAATCGGTTTCCGACGAACCCACGACAAACTCTTAATAATCCCTCGAGGTTATTTGTCCGGTCGGAGGCCCCTATTTGCGTTTTGGGAAGAACGGGACGGTTCTCATTATCATATCATTGATGATTCTTCTCGATGGGGTCCAGATCCTGTCCCCCATATTTCCTGGGGTTTCCAATTCGGGAGCCAGGGGGGCGCCATCTCCCCCTGAGAACGTCTCGGCTTCTCTGGTTTCCCGGGATGTCATAGAGGTCTCTTGGGACCCACCTTCCTCCGATGGGGGGATCCCTATCATCTCGTACGATCTCCTGAGGTCGATGGACGGAGGCATATACATTCCGATCACATCATCGAACTCCACATCCGGCAGGCAATCATACTGGGATGCGGATCTGGAGCCCGATCACAATTTTTCATACAGGGTTTCGGCGAGCAACCAGAACGGTTCATCCCCGCTGAGCGAGGAAGCCTGGATCATTTTAGAGGCTCCACCGAATTCACCGAATAACCTTACCGCCATTTCGGGGGATGGAAAGGTATACCTGCAATGGGAAGAACCGGAACCCAGAATATATTCGGGTATCGATGGATACAGTATAGCTCTGTATTTCGAGGGTGAATGGATTGAACCCTCCATGACAAAACCCTCGAACGCCACATCCTGGGAGATCACGGGTCTCGAGAACGCCGGAGATTACTATGCCGAGCTCGTTGCCTTCAATAGTATAGGCGGATCCGAACCTGCGGGCGTCTCGTTCTCTCCCGGCGCTCCTCCATCACCTCCGACCAACGTCAGGATCGCCGCGGAAGGCTCGTCTGCCGTCATATCATGGAACACGCCGGGGAACAACGGGGGGTACCCCGTGGTCAGATATCATGTGTTCAGGAAAGTGAATAACGGCTCGATCGAGGTGGTTGGTACGAGACCCAGCGGTGCAAGGAGCCTCACAGACCACGGTCTGGAGCTCGACACCCGCTACCATTATTACATCAGGGCGGAGAACATCATCGGTTTCTCCCTGCCGAGCGAGGTGGTCGAGTTCTTCAAACCCACGACATACAACGTTCCGCTTCCTCCAAATATCACTCTGGCAAGGAAGGGAGTGCTCTGGATCGAGATCCACTGGGAAGCTCCTCCGGCACAAGCGGGGGCCCCGATCACGGAATACAGGGTCTATAGAACCCATTTCGACAAGGGACGTTTCGAGAACACAACCACGGTTGGTCCGAACTCCACCCTATTCAACGACACAGATGTCAAATACGATATCAACTACACTTACCGCATATCCGCCGTGAACCGCATCGGTGAATCAGGGAAGGGCGACCCAGTTACCATAAGGGTCAGAAACCTGTCCGAACCTTCACCCGAGGTCAACATCACCGGCAAAGTGAAGAAGGACCACAGAGCCTTGATCTTCGGAGCCATCGGGGGACTCGTGATCGTTGCGATCTCCATCTTTCTCTATTTCTTCATGACCAGGGAGATTCAGATCGAACCTCCTCCCGGGGACGGGGAATCGTACGAGGATAACCTCACCGTTAGGATCGACCGCGGTCAAGGACCCTCTTGAGCTCCTGGTTCAGGGCCGGGACCATCTGAAGGACATCTCCCACGAGACCGACATCAGCCAACTTGAAGATCGGGGCAGTCGGATCCTTGTTTATCGCCACTATGAAATCAGAACCCCGCATGCCCACCTGATGCTGAATCTTCCCCGATATCCCGCATGCTATGTAGAGCTTCGGCGAGATGGTCTTTCCCGTCTGTCCAACCTGGTCTGACCTCGGTCTCCACCCCGAATCCACGGCCACCCTGGAGGCTCCCACGGCTCCTTTCAGTGTGTCAGCCAGGTCCTCGAGCAACCTGAAGTTCTCCGGAGATCCCATACCTGCACCGCCCGCAACCACGATATCCGATTCCTCGATGCCCTTGACACCTTCCCTGGAGGTGCTCACGATCTCAAGTATCCTGACTGCGAGTTCATCGGTCCTGACGTTCACAGGCACTTCGATCACCTCGGGTTCCTTCCCTTTTCCACCCTCCGCTCTGAAAACGTTGGGCCTTACCGTTGCCATCTGAGGTCTCACATCGGGGGCCACGATATCCGCCATGATGTTGCCGCCGAATGCAGGTCTCGATTGTATCAAGAGACCGTCCGAGATCGATAGACCGGTACAATCTGCGGTCAATCCGACCGCGAGCGTTGCGGCGACCCGGGGAGCGAGGTCCCTCCCGATGTGAGTGGCGGGAAAGAGGACGATGCTCGGACTGTGCTTCAGAATAAGACCCGAAACGATTGGCGCGAATGATTCGGTGAGATACTGTTCAAGGGTCTTATGTTCCGCGAGATAGACTATATCCACGCCGTGATCTCCCAGCTGTTTTGCGAAATTTCCGATCCTATCCCCGAGCAGTATCGCTCCGACATCCTCGGATAGCTCATCTGCGAGATCTCTGGCCTTTGTCGCGAGTTCCAGGGCGGAGGAGGAGAGCCGGCCGTTCCTGACCTCGCAGAATACCCACACACCGCGGTAAGTGGTACTGTCAACCTCCCTTCCGCGAGGGTGCTCGAACTCGATTGCATCGAAACTGCATAACTTCACACAAACGCCGCATAGAGTGCATTCCGGTCCTATCTCGGCCTTTCCATCCACCATCCTTATCGCGTTGAAAGGGCACCCCTTAGAACATGCCGTGCAGCCAACGCATTTATCCCCGATTATCTCGATCCCCATCACCCATCACCTCCGATGATCTTCCTCTCAACTAGGATCTCCGCCAGCTGTCTCGTCATCTCCCCCGTGTCTCCCTTCAGCATCCTCGTATCGTCCCTTGCGGGCGGGGAATAGGTCCGCCTAACCTGGGTCGGGGAGCCCGCGAGTCCCAGATCATCCTCGTTTGCCTTGACGGCCTTATGGTCAAGGACCTCGTAGGGCTTTCTCCTTGCTTCCATGATTCCCGGGAGCGGTGCGACCTTCGGAACGAAGGAGGGTGATGGGATGCAGGTAACCAGGACTGGCATTCTCGATTCGAGAACCCTTGAACCGTCCTCAGTCTGCTGCGTGACCTGAAGTCTTCCGTCATAGGTCAGGGATAACTTCTCCGCATAGGTAATCTGTGCAAGGCCAAGAAGCTCAGCCATCTCCGGTCCGACCTGGGCGGTGTCCCCGTCGATCGCCTGGAGTCCGCAGAATACGATGTCCGCATTACCTATCTTCCTCACGGCGTGTGACAGGGCAACGGAAGTAGCCCATGTATCGGAACCCGCGAAAACCCTGTCCGAAAGCAGATAGGCCCGGTCCGCACCGAGGGCCAGGGATTTCTGAAGGACCCTTCTGGCCTGAGGGGGGCCCATCGAAAGTACGATCACCTCGATATCATCCCGGGAACCCTTCAACCTGAGAGCCTCTTCGAGGGCGAAATGGTCGTAGGGATTGAGGATCGACTCGACCCCTTCTCTGACCAGGGTATTTGTCTTCGGATCGATCCTTACCTCCGTCGTGTCGGGAACCTGCTTTACGCATACAACGAACCTCATCAACTCACCTCCTCACTTCGCCCTGAAGACCTCCACAAGCTTCGTCGCAACAAGGTCCATGTCCTGGACCAGCCCTCGCTGGGCGGCGATCACCTTCAACAGACCTGTCTCCTCCACCATGGATGATGAATCACCCGAACCCGCACCCATCACGAGCTCGATGCCTTCGAGAATCACCTTGTGCGCCGTCCTCCTGGCCATTATCCTGGCCATCGCCCTCATAGTCTCCAGATCGTAGGGGAACGCATCGCTTATAACGCCGGAGGATGCTGTCTCGCTGAATACCATGGAGACCTCCGCCTCGGCGGTGAGCTCGCCGAGCTTGAACATGACATGCTGGTTCCTGGTGAGCTTCTGCTGCCTGCATCTCTCGTAGACCACGTTGAGAGCGTTCAAGGCCAGACCGATATGGTCCGCTCCAACGTTGGAGGCACTCTCGTGGAGCCTGGTCGAACGCCTTGAGAGATCGTGGAAATGGGTTGACCTGGATTTCATATGGTTCTGCCAGCGGTTGCGGGCAATGGTCATCTCCATGATCTCGTTGGTCCCCTCGTAGATCTGTGTTATCTTGACGTCCCTCTTGATCTTCTCGACCATGTACTCCCGAACGTACCCGTAGCCACCAAGGGCCTGTATCGCATCCTCGGCCGCATCGTTCGCGGCGTTGGTCGAGAAATATTTGGCGATCGCACCCTCGGTCTGGAGGTCCTCATCCTCTCCGTCGAGCCTGTGTGCGACATATTCGATGTATGCCCTCGCAGCTGCAAGCTTGACAGCGTGGGGAACTATCAGTTTGTGGGTATAGCCCTGCTTCTCCGAGAGGGGACCTCCCGCCTGTACCCTCGTCTGGGAATATCTGACCGCCCTTTCCAGGGCTTCCTGGCCAGCTCCCAGGCCGAATGCGGCCACCATCAGCCTCGTGTATCCGAACACTTCCTGCGCCTGGGACAGTCCAAGACCCTCGATTCCGCCGATGAGATTCTCCGCGGGGACGTAGATATCGTCCATCGTGTACGCCACGGTATTTGCGAGCCGGATGCCGTGCTTGTCCTCCGGAACCCCGTACTTCATCCCCTGGGTCCCGGATGGTACGATGAACCAGCTCACGCCGTTCTCCACCTTTGCCAGGATGACGTGGATATCTGCGATGCCGCCGTTCGAGATCCATTGCTTCGATCCGCTGATGCGGTAGCCGATCACCCTGCCGTCCTCCATGACCCTGCTCGCAGTGCTTGTTAGGGCCCCCAGGTCCGAACCGGCCTCGGCCTCGGTGGCCCCGTAGGAAACGAGCAGACCCTCTGAGGCGACCCTTCCCACCCACTTCTCCTTCTGTTCCTCCGTTCCCCCCACCCTGATCGGATCTAGTCCCAGGAAGGTCGCGAAAATCCCTGTCGCAATACCAAGATCGATCCTTGCAAGATACTCGCACACCCTGTAGGCGTCGTATGTTGAGGCCCCGAGTCCTCCGTATTCCTCGGGGATCATCAACAGGTGAATCCCCAGCACGTCGTGGGCGTACATCCTCTGCAACCCGTCCTTGGGAAACTCACCATCGTGATCCAGATTCAGCAGGTATTCCTCGGGTAGGTTCTGTCTGGCATATTCCCTTAGGCTCTCAATTATGAGGTCTCTGGTTTCCTGATCGAAGCCTGGCATGAGCACCACCGGATGATGGTCGGGAGAACGATCCGGGGACCGGCCCCTTCCACGGGAGGGGGCCTAATAATCACTTATATATATGGATTTGGAGAACCAACTTATATTATCGTCGAAGTGTTTGTGGATATATGAAATGGCCTCTTCCATCATCCGGGAGATAACCGGTGGAATATCATGAGGAGGATGTGGCCTGCTCCCTGGACCTTCTGACATCGATCCAGAGCACGAAACCATACCTCGCCATTATGATATTGTACCCCATCAGAAGGAACAGCACTGACCCGAGAATGAAGCTGGAGCTCATTCCCTGAATGTAGAAGAAGACCGCCGTGACCGTGATGAACAGAGGAAATAGGACATTCATGAGAAGCAGCTGTTTGAGGAATATCTCCATCTGGTTGTGGAGGGTGTTCTTACACATCGTTATCAGATCAAAATACAATTCTCTATGGTTATTAAGTACGGGATGTTTTTGTATTATTGGAGGAAAAACGAAATAACGGTCCGACCCTGCATGTCCAAAACGGATTAATAGACGGTAATTCATGAAATGCCATGGAGCTGGTCCCGCCCGTACTCGTCCTGATAGCAGGCGGGGCGCCCGTAATCCTGCTCGTTCTGCTGTTAATCCTGGGCGTCTCGACATCCACGAACAGGGCGTCAATGATGCTCGGGCTGAGGCTCTTTGTACGGAATCTCAAGGAAGGCGCCTCCCGGATGATCCCGGTGGCGCTCCTCGCATCCATTGTCGTCTCATCGCTTTCCGTGGGGGACGGCCTTCTTCTGATGGTCGAACGGAATACGGATGCGAACCTATCCGGTGTTGATGTTGTCGTCTCCTTCCCCTCTCCCGTGGACAAATGGGTCATCCAGGGGTCGATCCCTGGCCCAGCAGGACCTGTTGCCGACTGGGATATGATGCTCTCCTATGACGGTATAGCAGAATCCGAACCGGCAGGGAGGAGGAACGATGTGAGGGTCATGGGAGTCTTCAACGGCGGGGAGACGATCCTCGGTATCCGGAGGGCGGTCAGCGGGGAGCTGGAGGAGTTGGAGGAAAGGACCGATGCCTACGTCAATCTCGAGATGGCACGGTCACTGGACCTTGAAAAGGGCGATACCTTTACCCTCTCGATATATGATAGGGGAGCTGCCCAGGACAATCTTCTGGGCTATTCATCAGATTCCCTGCCCGTCGTTCAGCTGACGGTCGCCGACATCATAGCGAACAAGGGGATAGGGAGGTTCCGCCAGGATGCTCTTTCGAAGGTCGATCCGATCTGCGTGATGCATCATCACTACCTGAGGGACAGGCTCGGATTGATAGACGGTGTCAATACCATGCTCATCGATATGGAAGATGACAGGGTGGAGGAGGGCATCGATCTCATAACCGAAAGTCTGGATGAATGGCTCACAATGGAAGACGCAGGTTTCAGGCTTGAGCTCAAGGACGACCGGATGATCCTGACCCACAGGGATTTCTTCTTCCATCCGGAGGATGTGGGATTGGACCCTGGTTCCGGGACGCTCTCCTATTTCGTTGACAGGTTGGACAAGGGCACCGTTGAAGACAATCCTGATCCGCTTGGCCTTTCTTATTCAGTCGTCGTCGGCCTTCAGGACAATCACACATTCAGAGGAGATGGATACCCATCCCAACCACATTGGATATCCCCTTATAATCTAACGAGGGGGGAGGTGATCGTCAACAACTGGACAGCTGAAAGGATGGAACTCGCTTCGGGGATTCCCCTCACGCTCACCTACAGGAGGGTCTCGGAACTTGGTACACTGATGGAGGAGAAGAGGTCCTTCAAGGTAGCAAAGATAGTTCCAATGGAGCACTGGATGGCATGGGATGGCTGGATGCCCGATCTTCCCGGGATCACTGAAGCGCCGTCCTGCGGCGACTGGGACCCCTCCTTCGAAATTGACGTTGATTCACTCACCGACGGCGATTTCGAATACTGGGACGTGTACAGGACTGCGCCCAAATGCATGATCCATGTCGAAGATGCAAGGGAGATGTGGGGAGTGACCACGGGTAACACCACCCTTGTTGTCCTCAAGGAAGGAAACCTCACCTATGATGATCTCATAGCGCAGGAAGCGATCCTTTCAGAGCATATCACCGTTGAAAGCATGGGAGGTTCCGTGAGAAATGTCAGAAAGGAAGCGCTGGATTCATCAAGGGCAATGCTGATCTTTCCTGGAATGTTCCTGACGTTCGGCTCCATCATCATGATAGGATCCCTGCTCGTGCTCTACGCCCTGTTCAGGGACCTGGCCGGTAAGCGAGCCCATACCTGGGGGATACTAAGGGCCGTTGGTGTCACCAGGAAGGACCTGCTCGTAACAGGGACCTTCGAAGCACTTGTTCCGATACTGGTCGGAGGCGGTCTCGGAATACCTTTAGGTTACATTATCGGATATGCCCTGAATCTCGGTCTCGGAAGTGCATGGTCGGATTCCGTGGAGGGGGCGGGTGTGCCCTTCTCGGTCTCAACCTCCACCATAACCATATCCCTGGGTCTTTCGGTCCTGTTCGGTCTTATCCTCGCCGTGGCATCCATCATCAGGGAGGCGATGGCAGCTCCCATCGCCAACATCAGGGACGAGGACCCGACAGTTTCCTCATTCGGGAGACGGGGCAGGGTCGGGATCATAATCGCCGGTCTGCTCATCATCGAATTCGGCCTGTGGGCACTAGCTGCCGGTTCAACCATCACCGGGATGACCTCGGCGGGATTCTTCGTGACGGGGTCAATACTGGTGTCGTCCGGATCCGGACTTCTCCTCTACCTTCTGATTGCCAGGGTGCGCTACAGGTCCGATCTTTCGCTGATGGTCTCCTCCAACCTCTCGAGGAGACCCGGCAAGAATCCGCTGTCGATAGCCATACTGTCCCTCATGCTGACCCTGGCCCTCTCACTTACTTTCATGGGCTCGCTCCTTGAGGAGGATGTTTCCTCTTCATATGATGAATACGGGGGAGGATTCGCTTGGGTGGTCGAAACGGCGATCCCCCATCGAGGCGAGGTCGAGCTCCCAGGTATGGAGGTCTCCGTCCTTCTCTCGATAGGCGAGGAAGGAGGCACCTGCTCGAACATCAATGCACCTTACCCGCCCAGGCTTCTCGGTGTGGAGGATGATTTCCATCTGGTTTCCGATTTCGGACTCCTTTCCAGACTCGACAGGTTCGGATCGGACGGGGACGTATGGACGGGGCTCGATTCGGAGATAGACGGCAGGATACCGATCCTTGTTGACCAGAACACTTTGCTGTGGATCTACTACGAGGATCTCGGATCGGAGTTCAAACTGGATTCAGAGGACGGCACGGAATTGACGCTTGTTGTGGTAGGCATCCTCGAGCCGTCGGTGCTCACAGGAACCTTCGTTCTCTCCAAATCCATAATGAAGCAGTGGTTCCCGTCAATGGCAAGGCCGACCTATTTTCTGATATCCGGTGATGGAGTCGAGGAGGAAAGGGAGAAGATATCCGAGGCCTTTTCGGATTCCCTCCCGAAGATCGAATGGGTGGGAGAGCTTGCAAGAGAGAACCTGGATTACGAGCTGTCCTACCTGTATCTGTTTCGTGATTTTCTTATGTTCGGCCTTTTGGTTGCCATGGCATCAGCGGCAATATTCGCACATGCAAGGGCTCTTTCGCTGAGGAAGGAGATGATCTCGCTCCGGTCCATCGGTGTCACCAGGATAAGGTCGGTGCAGTACTTCCTTGCAGAGAACATGGTCGTGTTCTCCGTTGCCACGGTCGCATCTGTCGCCGGTTCGGTGATATCGATATTGATCTTCGGCGGCCTTGGCGGGGGCGCTCCTTCTCCTGGAACCTCTATCCCGTCGGCGATCGTGATAGGGGCCTTTCTTCTCGTATCCCTCATCGTGAGCCTGATATCATCAATGACAGCGATCCGCTCTTTCTCCGGCCTAACCCACAGGAACTGAAGGTATTCCTCCATAACGTATAAATCGGAATGATACAGCTTCGTACCCATGGATGATCGTCCGGGGGGACCGTCACAATTCCCGATATTGGCCATAGCGGCGGTCCTTCTAATCTCCGTTGGAATATCCTCGGTCAGTGCCGGGGGTGACTGGATCTCCTTCAGGGGGAACTTGCAGAATACCGCTGCCTCGCACCAGGACCCCGGCAATCTCACAAAGAGGTGGGAGTTCGAGGCCGATTCGTCCATAACGACCTCTGTCGTCATCGGTGACGGGTATTCCATCTTCGGTACATTCAACGGTAGCGTGTATCGACTGGATACGAATGACGGGGCCGTCCAGTGGGAGATGAACCTGGATGCCCCGGTCCAATCTACACCCGCATTGGATACCAAGAGAGGGGCTGTTTACATATGCGACAGCTCGGGGACCGTGACCAGCCTCCATCTCGTGAACGGAACCGTGAAATGGCAGTGGGTTCCCGAGGACGGGAACGACATACGGTCCTCCCCTCTGGTTGACGACAAGATCTATTTCGGGTCCTACGACTCCTATCTTTATGCTCTCGAGACCGATGGGAGACTGGCATGGAGGTTCGAAGGATGTCTCGGATGGATACACACCTCACCGTCAAAAATGGGCGATATGGTCTATTTCGGATCATGCGACGGTATGATGAGGGCCGTCTCCGCTAGTACCGGAGAGGAGGTGTGGAACTTCACATCCGCATACATTCCGTCCTCCCCAGCAATATCCGAAGGTAGAGTATATTTCGGGGCTTATGACTCCAATTTCTATTGTATCGATGCCTACAACGGCAGCTTGATCTGGAACACGACACTCGGTAACAACATCTATTCATCTCCTTCCGTGAACGGAGAAAGTGTGGTTGTTGGCTGTGATGACGGCAAGCTCTACTGCATGGATGCCGGATCTGGTGATGTGCAGTGGGTCTTGGACCTCGGCCCTTCTCCGCTGGAGAGCTCCCCGCTTATAGCAGGGGGGCGCACCATGGTCTGTTATGATCAGGGAATGATCGTTGCGGACCTGGAGAGCGGTATTGTCAAACAGAGGTTCCTGTGGGGGAACAGCGCCGATGTTTCACCCTCGACCGGCAGAGGGCTGGTCCTTTTCGGGGATGCGCAGGGCTATGTATACTGCCTCGAGAGCGGCAAGGTAGTGGATGATGACGATGACATGCTGGACCTCAACGATGAGGTGGATGCGAGGAGGGACGTCATCTTCTTTGCGGTCGGTATGTTCCTTGTCGTCAACGTACTACTGTTCGTTTTCCTCAGAAAATACAGAAAGATCAGAAAGAACAGCAGGGATTGAACATTTGGGAATGTCCCCATAACCCTTATGTACAATGTCCCGTAATTGACTGGCTGTAGGGATGGGGTGGTCGTCTACATCCGGGGGATCGTGATGGGAACCTTGAAGCAATGGAATTTTGGATGGACCGGATTGTTTCCGGGTTTCCTTATTGTTATGTTAACGATAGCTTCATTGATAACTCCTCTTCGATCGGACGGAGTGTGGACCGAATGGCGGGGCGACCCTCTTCATCTGGCCGAGGTGACCGGGGAGCTTCCCCCTGTAGGGGAGTTGATCTGGTCGTATCAGACCGGTGATCAGGTCCTCTCATCATCCGTTTTCTACGACGGGGGAATGCTCATCGGGTCTGACGACGGCAATATCTACTGCATGGAACTCGATACCGGAGAGGTCCTCTGGAAATTCAAGACATCGGGCTCCGTTCAGGCAACACCGATGATAAGGGACGGAAAGGCGTACTTCGGGTCCTTCGATGAGAACCTCTACTGCATCTCGCTACCGGAAGCGGGAAGCGGGGGAAGCGCTTCGCTTGTCTGGAACGTCACACTCCACGGCCAGGTCCTCTCATCCTGCCACTGGTATGTCGATTCCGTCATAACGGCAGACAACTCAGGACGTCTTTACAGAGTTGACGCATCGGGAAACATCCTCTGGGAGACAGACCTTTCTGACCTGGACATATGGGCCTCACCTCTCATACTCGAGGAGGAGGGGAGGGCGCTCATAGGGGATATCGGCAGCAGGCTGTGGCTCGTGGACCTCGAGGAAGGCGACGTCGTCTGGGAGAAGACTTTCGAGGGGAGCACCGAACTTTATTCATCAGGCACCTACCAAAACGGGGTCTATTACACCCCGGGAGGCCTTGATGAGAAGTTCTACGCCGTACGGGTCTCCGATGGAGAGGTCCTCTGGTCCTTCGACTGCGGACATGCCGCGTATTCAACACCCGTCATCCGAGATGACCGCATCTATTTCGGTTCATTCGAGATCATGTGGTGCATCCCACTTGAGGACCCGGACGGAAACGGCAACATATCTGCAGAGGAGGTGATCTGGTCGTCACCGACGAATGATTATCAGGGCGGATCCTCACCTCTCGTTGTCGGGGGAAGGGTCTATATCGGATCGGACGACTGGAACCTGTACTGTTTCGACAGCGATACCGGCGAGGAGATATGGACCTTCGAGACGAAGGGGTATATCTACTCGTCGCCGGCTCTATACGGGGAAAGGATCTATTTCGGATCCTCCGACAGGAACATATACTGCTTAGGTGAGAGGCCTCCCGGTCTGGTTATCGAGGCTGTTCCCGACCTGAGGGAGATGACCTCCGACAACACCACCCGAATCACGATTACCGTTTCGGACGACGAGGGAAGTCCTGTAGGGGAGGCCGATGTGACCTTCACTTCATCTGCGGGTTTCATTGCCTTCGATGAAGAGGGAAACACAAGACTGGATCATATCACTGACAGCGAGGGCAGACTCATCGTCTACTACATTCCCGTCCAGGTCAGTTCAAGATCGACAATAGATATCAACATCAGGGCCGAGAAAACCGGGCTCAGCTCCTCCACCCAGCTCCTCCAGGTCATAGTGGAACCGGGAGAGGGGGGAGGCCAATCGACAAACGAAGTGGGGGAGGATGTTGAAAAAAGGGTGCCTTACATAGCGGCCATAATTATTCTCGTGATGGTCAACGTCATTCTCTTCCTGGTCGTAATGGTCTGGTTCATCCGCAACAGATACGAGGACCGGGAGGTGGGAAATTGAACGGGAATATCTGCCTGCCCCGACTGCTTGCTATAATGATGCTTGCTCTCCCGCTCCTTGGTCTTCCAGGATCGGGTGGCCCCTCCGAAATAGAACCCTCGAATATCGAGGTACTATGGAAGTACACCAAGGAAGATAACGAGGCGACTTTCTGGAAACTTGACTGGTCCCCGGACGGGAACCTCATCGCGGCAACGTTCTTCGACGACAGATGCGTGATTCTGAACGCCGCCGATGGCAGTGTGTTCAAGGAGCTCGACCTCTCCCTCCCCAGGACAAGGTGCGATGGCTTCGCACCTGACAGCCTGAACCCTCTCAGGGCGTGCTGCTTCTCACCCGATGGCAAATATCTTGCGGTTGGGGGAGACGACCTTGTGGTCATGGTCTACGATACGGAATCCTGGGAGGTCAAGTACGAGCTCACGGGGCACACCGGGTCCATACTCGCACTCGATTTCTCCCCTGACGGAGAATATCTCGCGTCCGGATCCGGGACGGACAAGGTCATACCCCAGAACGCCGGAGAGAACCAGACCAGGATATGGGATATGGAGACTGGAGAGCAGGTACTGGTTCTGGGTGGTCACAGGGACGGAGTGCTGGCAGTGAAGTGGTCAAACGGCGGGGACAGGCTTGCGACGGCCTCGGACGACAGGACCCTCAGGATCTGGGAAATACCTTCGGGCAAGGAATTGATGAACACCAGCGGACACACTTCCGGTATTCTGGATGTTGACTGGACCCCCGACGATCAGATGTTGATCACCGGGTCGAGGGACTACAAGATCAAGGTATGGAACGCCTCAACCGGAGAAACCCGGAGCACATGGTCCGATTACAACTGCGTGAGGTCGGTGGATGTTCACCCCACCGGGACATACGCTGCGACCTCAGGTGTCGACCTCACATTGAAGATAAGGGATATGGGAACGGGGACGGAGCTTAAGGTCGTCAAGGACGGGGTCGAGCAGCATGCAATGGTGATGTCCTCCAGATGGTCCCCGGACGGGAGGCTTCTCGCTTCCGGTCTTGGCAAGAGCCACACGGTGATACTGTACGGCTTCGGTTCGGAGAGCAGCGATGGGGGCGTCATATCCACGGGGACCATTACCTGGATAGTGATCGGGACCATCTCCGTGGTCTTCATCCTGGCACTGTTCTATCCCCTGAGATGGACCATCAGGAGGAGGAGACCTTGAGATCGAATGGTCTTGTTGTCCCTGCCGTCATAATTTCATTGATTTTGATGGTTGTACCTCCGGTCAGTGGAGAGGTCACTCCGGACCAGCTTACCTCGGGTATCGGGAGGTTCATGTCCATAATCTGCGAGGATGTGGATTCCGACGGAAGGATGGAGATCCTCTTCGGCTCCTACGATGGTTATGTGGTCTCGGTGGAGCATTATGCCGGAGAATATCAGGTCGACTGGACATCCCCGAGGTACGGTACGAGGGTCTGGGGTCTCAGGGCAGGGCAGTTCGATGACGATGAGAACATCGAGATAGTGATCGGTGACGGCGATGGTGAGGTCAGGGTCCTCGACGGTAAGACCAAGAAGGTCGAGTGGGAATCCGTGACACTGGTTCGGGACGCCCACGGAATACTTCTACATGACCTAGACCATGACGGAAGTAACGAACTGATAGTGGGTACGGGGTTCAAGACCGATCAGGGCTGGGGGCAGGTCTACTTCTTCAAACCCGACAGCCCTGAACCCTACGATACACTTCCTCCCTTCGATTCCAGATTGAGGGAGTTGGATGTCGTGGACGTCGACGGGGACGGCGAGGAGGAATTGATAGTCTGCTCGGGTGTCTCACTCGGTGATATCAGAGGTGAAGGATACATACGGGTGTTCGACCTGGCAACAAAGAAGCTCGAATGGAAGAGCCCGGACCTTCAAGGCTGCACCGAGGGACTCAAGGTCATCGACCTGGAAGGAGACGGGACGCTCGAGATCGTCGTCTCCAACGGATACAGGTACCGTGAGGGATGGTGTTACATTTTCAGGTACGACGGAACGGATTACAGAAGGATCTGGAGGAGCGAGAACCTTGGACCCAAGGCTTACGGTCTGGATGTCGCCGACATTGACAACGACGGTACCCTGGAGATAGTGGTATCGAACATGGACGGCCACATATTCGTTTACGATGGTGTCACCAGGCAGCTCGAGTGGAAGTCAAAGAACCTCGGCAGGGATATCCTGGGGATAACCATCGCCGATCCGGACAAGGACGGACAGCTCGAGATCATTGCTGGCCAAGGAGGCTACAACGGCAAGGGAGACTTCACATCGGGATACGTTACACCGCATGTTTACATCATAGACGGGAGCACCAAGGAGATAGAGGAGGTGATGGGAGAGGTCGATCCGGTCCTGCAGTGGCTCAAGGTAGCCACGTACGTCCTAGTCGGGATCGTTCTCGTTCAGGCCGCGGTCCTTTCCAGATTGTGGCTCAGGCACATCAGGAATCGGGGGGCAAGGAAATGAAGGGGACCTACAAGGGGAGGAACATCAGACCCTTCAGGTTCCTGGTCCAGCTGATCGGACTCGGTTTCATGTTCGGACAGATGCTCGGTCTCCCGCCATTCGGTACGCATCCGCTTCTTCGCAGGATATTCCTGCCGAATGCTTCATGCCGGTATATCAACGAAGCTCCGACCTCATGCTACTACTATCAGCTGCAGGATGGTCTTACCCAGGGGTACACGAACGCCTACATAGACGTAATAATCATGGTCCTGATAGTACTCCTGCTTATAATCATCCTGGGAAGGATGTGGTGCTCCTGGCTCTGTCCCTTCGGTCTCGTGCAGGAGGGACTGACAAAGCTCCGAGAGCTCACGGGCCTCCCGCCGTTGAAAATGAAATGGAGGACGAGGGTAGTACTGAGACGGGTGAAGTACACGCTCCTCTTCTTCACCGTGCTGTTCTCGATCCCTATCGGGATCTCGGCGCTGGGCATCCTGGACTGCCAGTCCACACTCGCACTGCCGTTCTGCCAGGTCTGCCCCGCAAAAGGTTTCTTCACGGTTTCCCAGCAGGTCCTTGGGCTGGAACCATGGTCAACTACCCTGCCCTGGCTTGCGCTTGGGTCCCTGGGACTCTTTCTGATCTCCGGGTTCTTCATCGAGATGGCTTTCTGCAGAATCTGTCCGATGGGAGGCGTGATGGCTCTTATGAGCAGGTTCTCCCTGCCCTGGCTGAGGAAGGATCCGAACAAATGCACGAAATGCAGGATATGCCTCAGGGTCTGCCCACTTGACCATGATCGCGTTTACGAGGATATGAAGGCTGACGATGTCGGCAGCGAGGATTGCACACTGTGCGGTAAATGCGTGGAAATGTGCCCGGAGGAAGGATGCCTGACGCTGATGTACGGTCCTATTTCGGTTAAAAGTTCTAAAAGACCGAGGAAGATGGGGCTCTCGAGACTGATCGACAGAATCAAAAAAGACACGGAGGCGGGAAATGGAAAGTGAAGGCCCAAGATACCTCAAGGACAAGGATGGATACTTCTCCCAGGAACAGAGGGACCGGACCAAGAAGAGATCCAAGGAGATGGAGTCTTCGGTCAGTTCCACGTTGAAGAAGCAGAGGAACCGACCTAGATCCATGGCGTACTTCGATGAGGTCCACAAGTACGGCGGCGCGCGCTATCACGAGCTCAAGGAGTTCCATGACAAGGGAGGGAAGATCGTGGGAACTCTCTGTGTGATGGTCCCGCTGGAACTCATCTATGCAGCAGGAGGAGAGGCTGTCAGGATGTGCTCCGGATATTACGAACCTGTCCATCCGGCCAACGAGCTGCTCGGGGATGCGGGCCTCTGCCCCATGGTCAAATCGACGCTTGGGACGAAGATGGTCTCCTCCAATCCCCTGGTGGATTTGATCGACCTCGTCGCCGGACCGGCAACCTGTGATGGAAAGATGAAGCTGGCAGAGATATTGGAGGACTGGGTACCGGTCGTGATGATGAACATCCCCAGGGTGAAGGTCGGGGACACCTCCTCGGACCTGTGGGTCAAGGAGCTTATACACCTCAAGCGGAACCTCGAAGACCTGACTGGACGACAGATAAGGAAGAGGGCGCTCATCGCCGAGATTAAGAAGTGGAACGAGGCAAACCAGCACTGGTCCGAGCTACTCGAGATGAGAAAATCCCAAAAACCTCCGATCTCCGGCAGGGATGCGATGCTGGTGGTCCAGGCGACCCAGTTCGATCATATCGGAAGATGGAACAAGAAGGTCCGAGAGCTCATCGCGGAGCTCAGGGAGATCCAGAAGAAAGGACTTTTCGCCGGTGAGGAAGGGGCGGCCAGGGTCCTGCTCTCCGGTTCTCCCATGATGTACCCCAACTTCAAGATCCCCTCGATCATAGAGGAATCGGGCGGGACCATCGTGACCGACGAACTTTGCACGGGCTACCGGCTCATGGCGGACCCCGTCATGGTCGACGGTCTGTCCAAAAAGGAGATCTACCAGGCCCTCGCAGACAGGTACTTCTTCCCATGCACCTGCCCCTGCTTCTCCCCCAATGACGAGAGGGTCCGGAGAATGAAGGAGGCCATCAAGGCCTTCGGTATCGAAGGGGTTGTCTTCCATACACTCAGAGGCTGTCATCTCAACAACCTCGAGGCCACAAAGATCGAACTCTCGCTAAGGGAAGAGGGGATACCAATGCTCAAGCTAGAGAGCGAATACGACGAGGGTGATATCGAGCAGGTCAGAACGAGGGTCGAGGCATTCGTCGAGATGATCAAGGCAAGAAGGGAGTTCAGAATGTCACATCCTTCGGAGGGCAAAAAGTGACGGAAGGAGAGAGTGAGAGAGGACCCTACGACCTGGGCATCGATGTCGGAGCAATAAGCACCAAGCTGCTGATGATGAAGGAGGGGAAGGTCGAGGGTACAACTATTTCCAACACATCCATGGAACCGGGGAAGCTGGCCGAGAAGTTGAGGGAAGAGCTGCTATCATCCATGGGTCTGAAGAATAAGGATATCGGATATACAGTTGCCACCGGTCAGGGACGGAGGTCCGTTGAGTTCGCTGACATGGCCAGGACCGACATCACCACATTCGCCCGGGGAGCCCACAGTCTTGATCCGGATGTTGATATCGTTGTTGATATCGGAGGACACGGGATCAGGGTCATGAAGATGGGAGAGATGGGCATCATATCCGATTTCAGGACGAACGACAAATGCTCTACGGGGACCGGCTGCTTCATGGATACGATGGCAATGGCCCTGGAGGTCCAGATAGAGGATGCGGGGGAGAGATCGCTCCACTCCAAACTTGCCGAGCATGTCAACGCCACCTGTACTGTATTCGCGGAATCGGAGGTGGTTTCCCTCATTGCCAAGGGTAAGGCCACAGAGGACATACTTGCGGGCCTTCATCAGATGGTGGCCCGCAAGATAGTGGCACTTGTGAACTCCACACAGTCCAAGGGCAAGGTCCTTGTCTGCGGCGGTGTGGCAAGGAACGCCGGGGTGGTGGAGGAGATAAGAAAGACCCTAAACCGGGAGATGGTTGTGCCGGAGATGCCTCATATGGTGGGAGCGCTCGGAGCTGCTTTGATGGCACCGCGGCCGAGGAACGCCCTAAAGCCGGAGCAGGAGTTCAAAGCACAGGAGGAGACCAGGGTTCAGACGACCACCTTCCTTGACAGATTGCTGAGGTGGAAGGCATGATCACCGCAGGTGTGGACCTCGGATCGACCTACGTGAAGGCGGCCATAGTCAAGGATTGGCAGAGGGTTGGCCATGGCGTTTCCCCGACCGGACATGATCACGATGTGACGTCAAAGAAGGTCCTGGAGTCCGCCCTGGAGATGGCGAGCCTCCGGATGGAGGAGATAGACCACATCGTTTCAACGGGATACGGCAGGAGGGTTACGAGCCTTGCACACTCGAATATCAGCGAGATCTCAGCGAATGCCAGGGGGGTTCAGTGGCTTGGATCCGAGCTCGGGGTCAGGACAATTATCGATATCGGAGGCCAGGATACCAAGGTCATCGCCCTTGACGACGACCTCCAGATGATAAATTTCGCCATGAACGATAAATGCGCTGCCGGAACCGGCAGGTTCCTCGAGGTCCTTGCAAGGGTCCTCGAGGTTCCGCTGGACGACATGGGTCCGGTGTCTCTTAAGAGCAAGGACCCTGTTGACATCACCACAACCTGCCTCGTATTCGCGAAATCGGAGGTGGCCAACCTGATCTTCCAGGGTTACCCCAAGGAGGACATCATAATGGGCATCCACAAAGCGGTCGCGAGAAGGCTTGTGGCCATGGCTAAGAAGGTCGGTGTCCGAGATGTCGTCTTCTTCGATGGAGGACCTGCGAAGAACATCGGTATGGTCCATGCAATGGAAAGGGAGCTCGGCAGGAAGATGTACGTTCCGGACATGCCTCAGATCGTCACGGCGACCGGGGCTGCTATCCTCGCGGCGGAGGAGCTCGGCAGGAAGAAGTGAATTTTTCATATTGATTACCTGGAAAGGAATTTCTACCGGTTGTCCCCTGCCTGATCGATGAGGAGACCGATCGATACGCACGGGCCGTCCTTCTATCTATCGGTACTGATGATCATGCTGATTTCGGTGATGATATC
>JBLIRL010000020.1:0-16050 GCA_049472275.1 Thermoplasmatota archaeon
CTTGTTGCTCCGCGGTCCTACGTCAAGTTCGTGCTGCGAGCCAAGTTCGACCGCAACCAGTCCGGAATGGCTAACGCGGAGGGCGTACGATTCTCCTGGAAGACAGGCACCCCGGTAGAAGATCCGGAGGGGGACTGGATACGGGTTTCATGGAGAATGGGCTCTCGGTGGTCATACCCGGTTAGGAGAAGGGTTACAGCTATCGCGTGGAGTTCCTGGATGGCGGATCGACGGGGCCCGAGATATCGAACGAACTCGAACACAACAGCAATTTCTTCATCGGTTCGTCCCCGGAGGATTGGGTTGTTGACGTCCCGAATTGCGAGAAGGTGGCCTACGGTGAGGTCTGGGAGAATATAGACATATTCTATCGCATCGACAAGGGAAGGATCAAGTACGACATAATCGTCAAACCCGGCGGGAGGGTAGAGGACATCGGTTTCCGGTTCACGGGTGCGAAACCCTCGGTTCGAGGAGGTTCATTGTTCCTCGACACTCCTTTCGGGACGGTAATCGACGATGCTCCGGTTTCCTTCCAGGAGGGAAGGGAGATAGGTTCATGGTGGCTCATTGACGATAACGGGGATGCCCGTTTCGGGATCAGAGGACATGATCCCTCGAAGGAGCTTCTGATAGACCCGGGTCTCAGGTTCTCCTCCTTTGCCGGAGGATCGAGCGCGGACAGGGGCAGGGCACTGGCGGTCGACTCGCAGGGCTACGTCTATGTCACGGGTTATACGGCCTCCAGTACATTTCCGACAACGACCGGAGCATTCGATACCGGTTTCAACGGAGGGTCCAGCGGGGATGCGTTCGTTCTCAAACTGAACGTTTCGGGCGACACTCTCATCTATTCGACCTTCCTCGGGGGGAGCCAGAACGATTACGGCCTTGGAATTGACATCGACTCGCTGGGAAGTGCATACATTGCCGGGCAGACGTTCTCCAACAATTTCCCGGTGCAGAGCGGATTCGACACCGCATATGCCAACAGCGGGGACGTTTTCGTCACCAAACTCTCCACCAGGGGGAACAGTATATCATACTCCACATATCTGGGAGGGTGGGCGCAGGAAATTGCGAACGATATCAAGGTCCAGGACAGGTATGCCTATGTCACCGGCTCCACGTCCTTCGTCAACAACGGTTGGCCAGCCCAGTGGAAGTACCCCACGACGAACGGCGCTTACGATACGACGCATAACGGCAACGAGGACGCATTCGTGACGAAATTATCCCAGAACGGGCAGTCACTCTCATATTCCACATTCATCGGGGACAGCCAGAACGAGTACGGACGGTCCATAGACGTTGATTCCTCGGGATCGGCATTCGTCACCGGAAGCACCACCTCCTCATCCTTCCCCACCTCTTCCGGGGCATACGATCGGAACTACGGGGGCAACGAGGATGCTTTCCTGCTCAAGGTTTCGGCCTCGGGGAACTCCCTTCTGTTCTCGACGTTCCTTGGCGGCACGGGGTACGAGAGGGCATACGGAGTGGAGATCGATCCTCAGGGGGATATCTATACCACCGGGGAGACAGGATCGAGCAACTTCCCCACGACGACCAATGCCTATGACGGATCCTACGGGGGGAGCAACGATGCATTCCTTACCCTGTTCGACTCCACTGGAGCATCCATCCTGAACTCCACGTTCCTCGGGGGGTCCGGGCAGGATGTGGGAAGATCGGTCGTAATGGGCCCCAACGGCCTGGCCCATGTTATCGGCTCCACGTATTCCAGCAATTATCCGACTACCTCTGACGCATTTTCCACCACGATAGCCGGTAGCTCGGACATCTTCGTATCGAAGCTCGACATAGGCGGTGCGGGGATGGACTATTCCACATACATAGGGGGCACCAACAACGACGAGGGTTTGGATATCTACGTGGATTCCCTCGGTTTCATCTATCTCACGGGGCAGTCCAATTCTAACGACTACCCGACGACATACATAGCCCTTGACGGGACCCACAATTCCAATGACGATGTCATAATCACCAAGTTCTACCCTGCGGATTTCTCCCCCTCGAACCTCGTCGCGAAGGAGGGATACTTCCATGTCAACATAAGCTGGAGCGCACCGACGACCCCGATCGTCTCGACCTATCCGGTCATGGGATACAATATCTACAGGGGCACTTCCCAGAATGCGCTTGCACCGCTCGCCTCGGTCGGCATCATCAACTACTTCAATGATACCATCAATGACTTCACATCAAGGACCTATTACTACTTCGTCACCGCCATACTCACAACACTGGGAGAGAGCGGCGAGACCAATCTGATATCCAGCACTCCCTTCGTTACTCCACCCCCGTTCGATCCCGTTCCCGTCGGAGGGGACCTCTTCGTCAACCTGACCTGGAACGTCATAGGCCAGGAATACCTGGACATATTCGAGATCGATTACATGGTATACCGCGGGCTCAGCGCTTCCTCGCTGCAGCCCCTTGCCAGGGTCGGGGAGATCGGTTATTACAACGATACGGACGTTCCAAGACGGCCCACTAGGTTCTATTACAGGGTAAGTTACGAGGTCCTTGGAGTGGGAGAGAGCAACAGCACCAATGTGATCCTTGGAATCCCGAACACTCCACCCGGAGAACCGGAGGAGCTGACGATCGAGGGCTTGAACAGGGCCTTCAACGTATCATGGAGCCCTCCCGCAGATGATGGGGGCTATCCCGTTCTGGGATACACACTTTACAGGGGGGAGACCCCTGACCTCATGGTAAGTTTGGCGGAGCTCTCCCCGACGGAGACCAAGTATATCGATGAGGGGATAGTGCCCGGATCGGTACATTTCTACACGGTTGCGGCATCAAATACTCTAGGTCCATCCGTTGTATCGGAACCCCTGGAGGCAACGGGGCAGACCGTACCTTCATCCCCCAGAGACCTTAACCTCGTGCCCCTGGACCAGAGGGTACGGATCGAATGGAAGGCCCCCGAGCTCGATTGGGGGATCCCGGTGGAGGGTTACTCGATCTACAGGGGGACGGAGGCAGGGGAGATGAGCCTTGTCCAGGAGCTGGATGATGGTTACAGGACCTTCACCGACACCGTCACCAACGGTATCGGATACTTCTATTCGGTGATCGCCTCGAACATCCACGGCGAGGGAGATCCGGCCGGTCCTCTGGAAACGATGGCGACGGGCATCCCGGGAGTTGTAAGGAACGCCTCCTTCGAGATCGGTGACGGTGCCGTCACCCTCTTCTGGGAACCACCATCGACCGACGGCGGGCTCAGAATAGAGACTTACAGGGTCTACAGGGGCACTGACATAGATTCCCTTGACACCGAATTCGTTCTGGCCTCGAATGCAGGGACCTTCAAGGATGGTGGCCTTGAGAACGGTGTCACCTATTACTACAAGATCACGTCATCCAATTCCAAAGGAGAAAGCGCCCCATCAGCCGCCATCATCGCAACCCCTGGAAGGGTTCCGGACAGGATCTCCCAGCTGGTCGTCCAACCCGGCCTCGAGAGTGCAACACTGACTTGGACCAATCCGGAGGACCTCGGAGGCAGGGAGGGCCTGAACATTCAATTGTACAGGGGAACCTCGGTGTCATCGATGTCCCCACAGGACACGATACCTTTCATCAAGACTTCATATACTGACAAGGGGCTCATACCGGGGAAGGTCTACTATTATGCTCTGACGGTCATAAATCCTCTCGGAGAGGGAGCAAGGTCCCCTGCCGTATCAACCATCGTTCTCGGACCGCCATCCGCCCCAGCCATCTCCTCTTTCGAATCCGGAGCGCACACCATAAACCTGTCATGGGTGCCCCCCCTGCAAGATGGGGGTGTGCCGTTGACAGGCTACACCATCGAGATACGCCAGGAAGGCGATATTGAGTGGGACAGGGTCTACGAGGAAGGTAACGACCATGAGTTCTTCGGACTCTCCCAGGGGATGACATATGATCTGCGGGTGAGAGCTGTCAACTCCCTCACCGAAGGACCTCCGACCGATATTGTCAAGATACTTGTTGGAGAACCGCCAGAGGAACCGAGGGACCTCAGGGTCGAATCCCTCAAACCCGAGGTGAGGGTCAAATGGAGCCCGAGACCGCAGATAGCTCTCCCGGTGATCGGATACAAGATCTACATGAAGATAGGGGAAGACGATCCATTCGTCTACGGGACCGTTGATCGGGATACCTTCGAGATCATCATCGATGACATCATCCAGGGAGTGGAATACAGTTTCGCCGTAAGCTCCTTCAACGTGATCGGGGAGGGAAAAATGACAGTGTTCAAATCGATAGTTCCCATCTCGAATCCGGAACCCGTGCCGCTTGTCTGGATAAGCGACGTCGGTGAGAGCATGGTCGAGATATCATGGACAGCACCTCTCTTCGATGGTGGAGCGGAGGTGACGGGGTACACCATCTTCAAGGGGACCACCCCCGAGGCCCCAAACCAGCTTGCCACGGGGATCACGGGTCTGACGTACATCGACGAGGATGTGATCACCGGAAGGACCTATTATTACAGGATCAGGGCCGAGAACGGTGAAAGCTCCGAGAAAAGCCATCCCGTGGAAGCCCGACCCTCGGGCGATCCGGGCTCACCACAGATATTCGAGGCGGATCCTTCCACGGATCAGGTGACCCTCACATGGCTGCCTCCGGACAGGGACGGAGGGGATGCAGTTACGGGCTATATCCTGATGAGGGGGGACAATCTCGAGGACCTCGAGGTCATCGCTCACCTCGGTCCGAACGTTTCTGAGTATGTCGACAAGGATGTATCGGCAGGCAAGTACCTTTACCGTCTGCAGGCCATCAACGACAACGGTATCGGGGATCCGGCGGATATGTACGTGGACGTTCCATCAAGGACATTGTATGTCATCATGGCGGGAGCGGTCGGGATCGTCATTCCCCTGTTCATTGTCGGTCTGGTACTGGTCCTTCCGGGAGTTATGAGGCGTAGGAAGGAAGCAAAGGAGAAGAAGAAGAAGGAGGCCGAGGAGGAGGAGATGAGGATCAGGAGGATGCGTGCCGAAGAAATGGCGGCCAGGGGCCTTCCGGGCAAAGGGATCGGTGCTCCTGCCCTCGGCGGAATGGCGCATCAGGCACCGGCACTGGCGGCTCCAAGTCCAATGTCAGACGGGGCGGAACGATCGGAAACGGAGAAGGACAAGGCCGATACCTGCAAGACCTGTGACACAGACAGCGGTTATATCAGACCTTCCGAGAGGAAGAAGAAGGAGAAGAAGGACAGGAGCAAGGTCCTCAGATCAGACGGCAAATCGCTCGAGCACAGGGAGAAGGAAGAGGAGCTCAGGCACACCCTAAGATCGAGGGATGACCACAGGGGCAAGCACTGGGAGGAGAAAAGGCGGAAGATACTCGAGGAGGAGGCCCGAAAGGTCTTCACAGGGCAGCAGACCGAAGAACATGAACCGGCAGAAGCCCCCGAACCCGCACCGGAACCACCATCGGAAGTCGCGGAGGAAGAGAAGGATACCGTCCCAACTGTGGAGGATGTCCTCAGGGATGTACCTGTCTGGGGTGAGGGAGAGAAGGAGTCGGATGAGATCCCGACCTGGGATGAGGATGAAGGAGAATCCGCGGATGAGATCCCTCTCGCAAAGGAACCGGAGATCGAGGTCCCTGACCTGGTCAGCGAGGATATCGAGGAAATGGAGGAGCTCGAAGAGCTCGAGGAACTGGATGAATACGAGGAGTGATCAGACCTTCTGTCCAGTCCAGCAGAACAGACACAGATCCTCCCGAGGCAGTCCGATCGCCTCGATCATATCGTCCAGCCGCTGATACCTTAGGGTGTCGAGGTCCAGGTCCCTTCTTATCCAGTCGACCATGTTCCGATATCTCTCCGAATCGGGGTCCAGGTATTCCGATATCTCGCTATCCTCGAGGTCTCTGCCCTCCAGTTCCATTATGGCCTTCCTGGCCGCAAGCTCTCTTTTAGTCCTTGTGGAGAGCATGTACCTGCAAGGATACATCAGAGGAGGGCATGCCGGTCTGACATGAACCTCGCTCGCACCGGCCTGGCGCAGCTTGTTGACCGTGAAGTTCTTCAGCTGTGTTCCCCGGACTATGGAATCCTCGCAAAGGATGATCCTGTTTCCTTTGATGGTCTCCTTGTTGGGGATCAGCTTCATCTGGGCCACCCTGTCCCTCTCTTCCTGGGTCAGGGGTGTGTAGCTCCTGCCGTAACCGGGAGTGTACTTCATCAGTACCCTTCTGAATGGTATCCCGGCTTCCATCGCATAGCCTATCGCATGGGCGGTTCCGGAATCCGGAACCCCGGCCGCGAGGTCCGCCCGGACATCATCTCTTCTGGCGAGATATCTTCCGCAGTTCTCCCTCACGACCTCGGTATTGATGCCCTCGTAGCATGATGCGGGGAACCCGGTATATATCCACAGGAATGCGCAAATCTTCCTGTCATCTTTACCGCTGGAGACCACCTCTACGCCACCTTCTGCGATCTTTACTATCTCGCCGGGAGAGAGGTACTTCTCTATCTCGAGACCCAGATTTGAGAACGAGCTGCTCTCGCTTGCAACCACCCGAATCGATCCGTCTGTGCCGAGGACCAGAGGGCTGATCCCGGTTCTGTCCCTGGCGGCATATATGCCTCCGGGGGTCATGACAAGCAGGGATGCCGAGCCATCGATCTCGTCCCACATCATCTGGATGCCATCTTCTATCGTCTCTCCCTTGTTGATCAGATTGGCCACCAGATCCGCCTGGTTGATCTCACCATGGTAGACCTCGGCGAAATTCGTTCCTTCCCTTATCATCCTTTCCTTGAGCTCGTCCTTGTTGACTATCAGACCGTTCATGCAGACGGCGAAGGGACCGAACTTCGAAACGAAAGTCAGCGGTTGAGGGTCCCTGTCGGAGATCGCCCCTATGATGATGCGGGAATCCACATCCCTCACCTCATCGCCGAACTTCGATTTGAACTGGGTGTTGCTTATATCGTGGATCTTCTTGATCGTATCCCCCTTGTCATCGACATAGGCGATCCCGCCGTACTTTGTACCCAGATGACTGTGATAATCCGTCCCGTAGAACAGAGTTGAGGCTGCATTCTCTTTACCAACTACACCGAATAGACCTGTCATAGGACCTGATCCCCCGGACACACAACGTCGTGAAAATAGATTAATCTGTCTGAACGGGTATTCATGTCAAGGTTTGTATATGACCTTTCCATACCTGACATGTTAATTCAGCGGAGATCATCGGAGAATGTGAGGTTTGATCCATGACACAGCAGAAGAGGATACTGGTTATCGGCGGATCGGCCGCCGGGCCGAAGTCTGCGGCCAGGGCACGCAGGTTCGACCAGAAGGCAAAGATAACGATCATTCAGAAGGGCCCGGACCTGTCAATGGCTTCTTGCGGATACCCTTACTACGTTGCAGGTGTGATTGAGGAGAGGAACAAGCTCCTTTGCACTCCGACCGGAGTGGTCAGGGATCCAAGGTTCTTCCTTGCGGCAAAGGACATAGTCGCAAGGACCGAGACAGAGGCGATCTCCATCGACCGGGAGAAGAAGACCGTACTCTGCAGGGACCTGCGTACCGGAAAGGATTTCCAAGAGCCGTATGACAAGCTTGTCATCGCCACGGGGTCAGTCCCCTTCATACCTCCGGTCCCGGGGACCGACCTTGACGGCATCACAACTCTCCAGTCCATGAGGGACGCCGATTATCTGAGAAAGATAAGGGATGAAGGCAAGATTAAGAAGGCCGTAGTTGTGGGAGGGGGCCTTATCGGTATCGAGACATGCGAGGCGCTCCAGCTTGCCGGGATAGAGATAACGGTCATTGAGATGATGCCGCAGATCCTGCTCTTCCTCGACTGGCAGCTTGCCAAGCTGCTCGAGAACAATGTAAGGTCCTGGGCGGCGAACGTCATAACTGATAATGCTGTTGCGGAATTCCTGGGGAAGGACGGAAAACTAAACGGAGTGAAACTGGCCAACGGTACTGAGCTCCCCTGTGAACTGGCAGTGGTGGCCGTGGGTGTCCGACCGAACACCAAACTGGCAAGGGATTGCGGACTCGAGATCGGGAAGACCGGGGGGATAGTGGTGGACATCCATATGAGAACGAGCGATCCCGATATTTACGCAGCGGGTGATTGTATCGAGATACCCCATCTCATAACCGGAAGATCGGTCCTCGCCCCGTACGGTGACCTTGCCAATCTGGAGGGGAGGGTTGTCGGCGAGAACGTAGCAACGGGAAACGGGGCCACCTTCATGGGAACGATCCTGACCGGTGTGTGCAAGGTGTTCAACTACCAGGCAGGTTCCACGGGTCTGTCGGAAAGGCAGGCGAAGGAAGCAGGATATGAAGTGGAGACGGTGGTTACGGCTGGACCCGACAAACCCGGATTCATGGGAGGCCTGCTCCTTGTCAACAAGATGGTCGCCGAGAAGGGCACGGGAAGATTGCTCGGCTTCCAATGCGTGGGACCCGGTGATGTCAGCAAGCAGATCGGTCAGGCCGCCATGGCGATCAAGGGAGGTATGACGGTTGATGACGTCGTGAACGCGGACCTGCCCTACGCACCCCCCTTCACCCAGGCGATCGACAACCTCATCGCGAACGCCCATGTCCTGCAGAACAAGATGAGAGGGCTTTTCAGGGGCATCTCTGCAATGGAGGTCAAGGAGAAGATCGACAGGGGAGAGGAGCCCTTCATCGTCGATTTGCGGGGACCCGACGAGTACGAGGCCATGAGGCTCGGAATTGGCGAGAGATTGATCCCCCTCGGTGCGTTGAGGAACAGAAAGGATGAGCTCCCCGGGGACAAGGATGCCGAGATCGTGACATTCTGCAAGATATCCCTCAGAGGCTATGAGGGGGCCCGCTATATCCAATCCCTCGGATATACCAATGTCAAGGTTATGGAGGGCGGGATCATGGCCTGGCCCTATCAACGTGAGAAATGAAGGAAGAATATCCATTTAAGGAAAGTGGGCCATCAACCGGCATGGACAGCGAGACCATAGGCCTCGTGCTCGATCGAATTAGATCGGAATATCCCAGGTTCAGGATGCCGATAGTGACGGAACTAGTTCGAAGAAAGAAGGACCCCTACAAGGTGCTGGTCTCCTGCCTCCTGTCGCTCAGGACCAAGGACGAGGTCACTTCCGTTGCCCAGGAAAGGCTCTTCGAGAAGGCCGGGACACCGGAGGAGATGATCGGACTGAAAGATCCTGAAATAGAGGAACTGATTTACCCAGTGGGATTCTACAGGACCAAGGCAAGAACGATCAAGGAGGTCTCCAGGGTAATACTGGAGAAGTATGATGGCAGGGTTCCCGACGAGATCGACAGCCTCCTCGAGCTCAAGGGTGTCGGTAGGAAGACAGCGAACCTGGTGGTCACCATGGGATACGACAAACCGGGAATATGCGTTGACACCCACGTCCACAGGATCACCAACCGGCTGGGATACGTGAGTACTGGAACACCCGACGATACGGAGATGGCCCTCAGGAAGAAATTGCCGACCGAGCGGTGGATCGAGATCAACGATCTACTCGTGACATGGGGTCAGAACGTATGCAAACCGATCTCACCACTGTGCAGCGCTTGTGCTGTGAACGACCTGTGCGAAAGGATCGGAGTTGAAAGGAGCAGGTGATGAGGAAGATGACAACATCCGTAGTACTGCTGGGAACGGGGAATCCGAACCCGGATCCCGGGAGGTCCGGCCCTTCAGTTGCAGTCGTCGTCGACAATGAGGCGTTCATCGTTGATGCCGGTCCGGGTGTCGTAAGGCAGGCTCAGGCAGCTTATCAAAAAGGGATCGAGGCGCTGAGATCTGACAGGCTGAAGACGCTCTTTCTGACCCACCTGCATTCCGACCACACCATAGGATTGCCCGATGTCATTTTCACACCGTGGGTGATGGAAAGGAGAGAACCCTTGAAGGTATTCGGTCCTCCGGGTACCAAGGATATGGTGAAGCATACGACCTATGCCATGGAGAAGGATATTATTGTCCGAAGAAGGGGGCTGGAAAGGGCGAACGATACGGGATGGCGGACAGCAGTTTCGGAGATAGAAGAAGGGGAGGTCTACAATGGAGAGAAGGTTGATGTGAGAGCCTTCAAAGTGAAGCACGGCATCTGGGACCATGCTTTCGGATACCGTTTCATCACGGATGACGGCTCCGTAGTGGTTTCGGGCGATTGCACACCCTCGCCGGGGCTCGAGGAGAACTACAGGGGAGCGGACATACTCGTCCACGAGGTCTATTCGACCTCGGGTCTCGACGGGAGATCGGACAATTGGAAGGCGTATCATACTTCAGCTCACACATCATCGAAGGAACTTGCCCGGATGGCGCAGGCATCAAGGCCCAAGCTCCTCGTCCTCTACCATCAGTTACTCTGGGGGATCCCGGAAGAAGTGCTGATGGATGAGATATCCAGCATCTATGAAGGCCAGGTCATATCCGGGAAGGACCTGGATATCTTCGATGTCTGAGGACCGACAATATCGATATCAATTCGAAATCTATTTATACTTCGAATATATTACACAACTACAGGTTGTAAAGTTAAAGGTTACAACTATGACGGAGTGTGATAAGAATGGCGAAAGAACAGGAAAAGAGAATGGTATTGAGGGATGGTGATAGAAGTTCAATGTCCCCGTTCGGTCTCTGGGAGGATTTCGACGATCTGTTCAACGCCTTCCGAAGGGACATGGACAGGATGTTCCTGAGCCCCGTGTCTACGGAACCGGCGAGGATCAGGGTCTTCAGAAGACCTTCCTACATGCCGATGAACCTCGAGGACAAGGAGGACATGTTCCTTCTTACCGTGGACCTGCCCGGGATCGACAAGGATGATGCGAAGATCTCCCTTGAAGAAGATATACTCAGTATCTCCGTGGAATCCAAGGAGGAGAAGGAGGAGAAAGAGGAGGGAAGATATCTTTTCCGGGAAAGGAGCTCCCATTCCTGCTCAAGGTCCATCAGGCTTCCCCAGGAGGTCGATGAATCCAGGATCAAGGCCAAAATGATCGACGGCGTCCTCCATGTCGAATTGCCGAAGTCGAATCCCAAGGAGAAGGTCGTCAAGGAGATCAATATCGAGTGAAGGGGCCCTTCGGAACTGATTATTCAGATGGAGACATGACGACGGCCCCGGCAAATTCCCCGCCGGGGCCTAATTTTTCTCTCACGATAAACACAAATATCGTGACCATACATTCCATGGACCATGGAACCATTGGATTTCGAGACCATGGCAATAAAGGCCCTGAGCGGCCCGCTTGAGACCAGAGAAGTCCATACCTTCCAGGTCAACGTCGGCCTCAGATGCAACCAGGAATGTACCCACTGCCACCACCAGGCAGGACCAAACAGGGACGAGATCATGTCCTGGAAGACCATGACCGAGGTGATCGAGAAATCCCGGAAAGCGAGAATACCCGTGGTTGATATAACTGGCGGGGCGCCCGAGATGAATCCCAATATCAGGGACTTCATTAAGGAGCTCAAGAAGAACGGGCACCATATCATGCTCAGGACGAACCTAACAGCCCTGCTCGAAGAAGGGAACGGGGATCTGCCCGGTTTCTACAGGGACAACGGCATCGAACTGATCGCGTCGCTGCCATGCTATGAGAAGAACGAAGTGGACTGTGTTAGGGGGGAGGGGGTCTTCGGAAAGAGCATCGAGGCGCTCAAGCTTCTCAACGGTCTGGGATACGGCAAGGATCCGAAACTGAGATTGAACCTGGTCTTCAATCCGATGGCCGACTTCCTTCCGCCCCCCCAGCGTGCCTTGAAGGAGGAGTATCAACATATTCTCGACAGGGATTTCGGCATCGTTTTCACAGATCTGTTCACCATCACAAACATGCCAATGGGGAGGTTTCTAGAGGAGCTTAGGGAAAAGGGATCGGAGGAAGATTACATGGAACTCCTCAGGAGCACCTTCAATCCCTCAACGGTCCAGAACCTGATGTGCCTCTACCAGATAAACATAGGATGGGGTGGGAAGCTGTACGATTGCGATTTCAATCAGGCCCTGGGAATGACCACCATCCCCGGATTCGCCAGTACGATCCAGGACCTCGATCCCTCCGCGATCCCGGCAAGGAAGATAGTCACGGGAGATCACTGCTTCGGATGCACTGCCGGTGCGGGATCCTCCTGCGGGGGAGCCCTGGTGGATTGAAATGTTTCCGATTCTTAACGACTCAGCGATCATCCCGATGGTCAGATCGCCCAGAAAAGGGAAGGTCAAGAAGAGACTGGCTGCGGATATCGGAGAGGATGCCGCCCTCGAGTTGTACAAATGTTTCGTCATGGACATTCTGGATTCTCTTGAAGGGATCCGGGCTGATATCATCATCGGCTATCACCCCGAGGAAGACCGTGATGCCGTTATCGAGTGGCTCGGAGGTGATCTCCATCTCATACCCCAGGCGGGGGTTGACCTGGGTGAGAGACAGGCCCACCTCCTCGGACAGGCCTTTACCCGGGGCTACATCAAGGCAGCGGTCATGATAACCGACGCTCCGGATATCCCGGCGGGATATATCGATGAAGCCTTCAGCCTCCTGGAGGATAATGACGTGGTGGTCGGTCCCTGCCACGATGGGGGTTATTACCTGATAGGGTTCAGGAAGGATATGTTCCGGCCAGCCTTCTTTTCAGAGGCGGATTGGAGCGGCCCTCTGGTCAAGGACATGATGACGAAGCGTCTCAAGGAGGCAGGACTGGAATGTGCCGATCTGGACCCATGGTGGGATATAGACAACATGGAGGACCTGCTGAAGTTCCGGGACAGGGTGGCGAATTGCGGCTCGAATTGTCTTTCCCTAAACTACCTTGACGATGTGGGGGTCCTGGATGGGAGATGATATCTCCATTTCGGTTGTCATTCCCGTTCTTCACGAAGCAGGGAACATCAATGGATTGATCGATCATCTAAGGAGACTTCCCGGGGGACGAGAGATAGAGATCATCGTTATCGACGGAGCGCCCGAAGAGGATACCCTGAATGCGATAGACAGGAGGGGCATTCGGAAGCTCCGATCCGGGAAGGGTAGGGGGGTTCAGATGAACCTGGGGGCCCGGTCCGCCCGGGGAGACGTCCTCCTGTTCCTCCATGCCGACACCTTCCTTCCCGAGAACGGCCTTGAACTCATCAGGAGGACGATGGATGATCATCGATTCTCTGGAGGGGCTTTCACGATCCGCCTCGACCGGATCAATCCGGTCCTTGGTGCCCTCATATTCATCCATGACCTGAGAGGCCTGATCACCAGGGTCCCCTACGGGGACCAGGCCATTTTCCTGAGGACATCGGTTTTTCATGAGCTCGGGGGATACAGGGAATATCGGATCTTCGAGGAAGTGGATCTTATGGAGAGGATGAGAAAGGGCCGCTACAGGATAAAGATACTTCGCCAGAAGGTCGTATCCTCGGGGAGAAGGTTCGAGCGTGACGGGGCGTTTTGGAGACTTGGCCGAAATCTCCTGGTGATTTTCCTCTACAATATCGGAATACACCCGAACAGGCTTGTGAGACTCTACGGTTGATACCTGATCAATATGTTAGCATCAAGTGATTTATACTATCAATTATGTGCAAGATACAGGGGATTCCTAGGAGGGGGACACTTGAAAGAAGATGATTCGAATGATAGTTCGATCTCCTCGAAGATCTGGGTGAAGGCGGGGGAGGCGGTGGAGAAGAACGCCGGATGGATCGTGATCGCAACGATTGTGGTCACCATACTCCTTGTGGCTCCGATACTATTCATGGCGCCCGACAGACAGGCGAGCGGGGAACCAGAAGGAGAGGTATTCGACATATCCGACAAGATCGATGACAGACTTCCTCCCGCCAATCTCTATTCGGGCTTCATTCTCGAAGCCAGGGGGGGAGATGCTCTGACAAAGAAGGTCCTCTGGGAGCTTTACAGGAACGGGGAGGAACTGAGGGACTCCGAACTTGGACGGAGATATCTCGTATCGAGGTACGATGTGGAACTCCATACGTACAGCATCGGGCTCTACACCATTGCGGACGCGGTACAGTTCTTCATGATGTCAGCGATGGGAAAAGGACTTGATGAGGCCACGGACGATGAGGTGAAGTTCGCGGTCCATCACATCCTTGCCACACCAGATGGTGATTCGTTCAAGGATTCGTTCTCCGTCAAGGCAGTGTGGGAGAACAGGACCGTCCTAGGTGTCGATATCCAATACTGGACCTCGCCCGCCCTCATGATCAGCATAATCTCGGATACGAGGCTTGTGGAGGACGAATACTCGAAGGACCTTTCCGGGAACCCAAACGATGTCCTGACCACGGAATATTACAACAGGGAGCTTCAGGACCATCTGAGGGGAGACCAGGAAAACTTCAAGCTCTGGGGCATCGCCATAGACCTCAGCCTGGAGGCGAATGACGAGGGTGCGCTATCCTTCCCCCTCATCTTCGCCGCGGTGGTACTCATCCTGATCATCGTCACGATAATCTTCCGCTCAGCGAAGGTTATGCTCCTCACGATGATAGGACTGATCATGCTGATAATTTGGTTGAAGGGGCTCTCCAACCTCGTTGGTTTGAACAGTTCATTGACCATAGACATACTGGTCCCGGTCTCCATACTCGTACTTGGCGTGGATTACGCGATCCACGCCGTCCACAGGTACGAAGAGGAGAGGACAAAGGAGAAGGACCCCCAGAGGTCTCTCGGGCTCAGCGTTGCCGGTGTGGGCGCGGCCCTCTTCCTTGCCATGGTAACGACCGTCGTGGCCTTTGCATCCAACGCGATATCCGAGATCGAGGAGATCGTCGGATTCGGGATCTCCGCGTCCTTGGCGATACTGTCAGCTTTCTGGATCATGGGATTCTTTCTTCCTGCTGCGAAGATGCTCTGGGACAGAAGGGGATATGCCAGGGGCAAATTGTCGGACAAAGGTGTGAAGGAGGGGGGCGGATCGATGCTCCTTGGGAAGATCGTGGTCTTCCTTGCCGAGAAGAGGGCCTTTGTGCTCCCCATCGTCCTGGTCTTCTCCATCCTGACGGGCTACATGGCATTCCAACTGGAGGCGAAGCTCGATGCGAAGGAATACTTCGATCCGAGCTCCGATTTCGTGGTGTCACTTGACAAGCTCGAGGAGCACCTCGGAGAGAGGGGGGGAGAACCGGCGATCATCTACATGGAAGGGGACCTATCCGATCCCGAGGTCATACAGGCCATCAAACAGCTCGAGGTGAACTTCGAGGACAATGAGAACGTTGCACGTGACCAGGTGACCGGAGAGGTCCTGATCTACGGGGATATCTTCTACGTTTTCGAGAGGATCCTCGAGAACAACTACACGATCAGCGCGATAGAGTCCCGGAATCCGGGGATCAATATAACCGACCAGGATATGGATGGAATACCCGACAGCGGTTTGCAGATCAAAGCCGTGATCGGTCATATGTACGAGTACGGTCTCCCGCTCAACGAGACTACGATGATGTACGACATCGCCCAGGTGAGGGAGATCGTTTGGAGGGATCCCGATGATGACTCCAGCTATGCGACCTTCGTGATGACGGGGGTCCCCGACACCAGGGAGCTGGCAACCGTGCAGGCCTCGGCAAGGGAGATCGAGGAGGACATGAAGGCGCTCGATGTGGATGGCATCACTTACTACGGCCTCACAGGCAGTGGCTACATGAGAGATGCCACTCTCACTGCCATCACCGACTCCCTATCCTTCTCCATCATTCTGGCGGTGATCCTGTGTTTCACGGTCCTAGTTGTGCTTTTCAGATCCTTCAAATATGCGTTCGTCACCGTGATACCCGAGATACTTGTTGCGGCCTGGCTGTACGCGTTGATGTTCGTTGCGGGTTACCACCTGAACGCGGTCACGGCGACCATCGCCGCGATCTCGATAGGGGTCGGCATCGATTACTCGGTCCATATCACGGCTAGGTTCCGTCAGGAGCTGAAACGCTACGATGGGAGCCGGAAGGAGGCTCTTGACCATGCCGCA
>JBLIRL010000021.1:0-9352 GCA_049472275.1 Thermoplasmatota archaeon
TTGCCTGCGCCCGGCATGCCCGTCGTGACCAGGATCTTCAAGCTGCCACCAGCTCCTCTAGACGTTTGTCACTTAGAAATAGGTTTGCCGAGCGCGGGCTCCGCAGCCTCCACGATGTTCGGTTTTGCGATAATCGGTTTCGCCCCCATGCCCATGTTCTCTTCATACGGCATACTGACAGCTGTGATGATACTGATGGCCTTCGTGGCCGCACTGTTCGTTCTTCCCTCGATGCTCTTCCTGGTGACTCCGGACGGCAGGTGACGGGAGGTACGATCGTCTGGGGATAGCATGGCAGAGGCTCCGGAGCGATGGGGCTTTCACTCCTCTTCAGAGGAGGCGCCTCTGGATCTCTTCCAGATGACGAGAAGGACGACCAATGCCATCAGCAGGACCGACAGACCCAGGAAGGTCACGGCGCCCGTCCTCAGCGAACCCCAGATTCCATCATCAGGTTCCCCTTCCTCGACGACCTCGATGCTATGGATATCCGTCCTCGGTCCTTCCCCCATCTCGTTCTCGGCGGTCACGTAATAGGAATACCTCCCCGGCTCGTCCAGGTGGATATCCTCGTAGTTGACGATGGAACCACCAAGTGATGCGAATTCCTGGAAGGAACCTTCATCGACCTTCCTGTAGACATGGTAATGCAGGATATCGGATCCTCCGTTATTCAAAGGTGCTCTCCACTTGAGTACTGCCCTTCCTTCAACGAGGTCGACAGTGAAGTTGACAGGCTCCATGGGGGAGCTCTTTGGTACACCCCTCACCAGCTGGCTCTTTTGTGAATAATACTTGCCGTTGAAGGCGGTCACGTAGTAATAATACGAAAGGCCCATGGCCACATCCTCATCCCTGTATGTGTTCAACGAGAAATGCACCTCGGTGAGGAGGGTCATGTTACCGGGATCGGGACCCCTGTAGATCATGTACCTGACTATGTTGACCCCGCCATTATCCGAGGGGGGGCTCCAGCTGAGCTCGATGTGTTCCTTCCTCGATTTTGCAACAAGGTTAACTGGATGTGTGGGCACACCAACGGGCATCGCAGAGTCCTCCATGCTCGGTCTGGATTCTCCCCTGTCGTTCACCGCGGTGATCCTGTAGAAATAGAGCTGCCCGTTCTGGACCGTCGTATCGTTGAAGGATAGGAAGGACCCCTGGACACGTTCCAGGAACGTGTAGGTACCCCCCTCTTCCTTTCGATAGATCCTGTAGGTGCGTATCTCGCTGAAACCGGTGTCCGCCGGTGGTGACCACCAGATCTCCACAAAACGGTTCCCGCGTGTGAGGACGAGATCCCGGGGTGGTGTCGGATATCCATCGAGCACGACCTGGACCATCTCAGACGGATCGCTCTGACCAAGGTCGGAGATGGCGATCACATGGTAGAAATATATGGAGTTCGGTTCGACCCCGCGATCGATGTACGTCAAGGTGGAACCGTCAACCTCCAGAAGGAGATAGGGTTCCACGTCAGGCTGCGACCGGAATATCTTGTAGGTATGGATGGGAGACCCTCCGTCGCTGAAGGGGGGGTCCCATTTTATGGAGATCCCGAGGTCCCCTATCTCCGCAGTCAATTTCCACGGAGGATAAGGCGGTCCGATGGGCGCCGCGTCCGCGTTATCGCTCTGTTCGGATATCCCGAATTCGTTGGCACATCTCAGGAAGTAGGTATAGGACAGACCGTTGGCCACGGATGTGTCGTTGAAAGTGGTGTTCTTCCCTTTCAGGGTCGTCATGAGGCTTTCATTACCCCTTGAAATTCCCCTGTATAGATGATATCCGGCCACTTCGGAACCTCCCAGGTCCTCGGGAGGCAGCCATTCCAGAAAAGCGAATCCGTTCCCGGAAACGGCCGTCAGCTCCCTGGGAGGTGATGTCGGTGTCAAGGGTCTGACCTCGCCTTCGATGGGGAGACTCCAGTGGTAGCCGTTCCAAGCTTTTATGCGATAGGTATAGGTCACACCCTTCACGAAATCATAATCCAGCAAGAAGTTGCCGTCCATTCTTGCCTCAACCATGTAAGAGGTGTTCCCGCCTTCCCATTCCTTCTCGATCGAGAAGTTCCTGATACCGGATCCTCCGAAGTATACGGGCGGGCCCCAGGATACGTTTATCACGGCATCCTCATGGACGATTTCGATCTCCCTGGGTGGTGAAGGTGGTACGTAACACTCCACGATCAGCAGCTCGGACATATTGCTGAAACCTGCCTGGGTTTCCGCGACCACCCCGTAGAGATAAGTGTTGCCGAGGTCGACGAACGAATCGTTGAAGAACAGGGGGCTGCCGTCCCGCCTGAACGATTGATGAGGTCCGGACAGATTCCTCAACCACCTATGAACATGATATCTCTTGATCTCGAGGTCATAATCCTGGACCGGCCGCCTCCAGGTCAGGTTCAGGTACTCATCTCCGAGGTCCCCGCTGAGTCCGTAAGGTTCCGATGGGGGGAGCGAGAGGTCGATCCCTATCGCAAAACCGTCCGAGGATCCCTGGATGTAAGGACCGAAACCGTTGGTCCGGTGTGGAAAGGTACTCGAGGACGCCCATCCGGCGATATAGACGGCTCCGTTGTTCCCGATCGATATACTTGATCCCATCTCATTTCCTTCCCCACCAACGTATGTTGAATATACCAGGGAGCTCGCATCGTGTTCAAGGATGGTCAAGAAAAGGTCACCGGTCCCTTCCATCTCCGATTGCAGGACTCCCCAGGTGACCGGGAAGTCGATTGAGCTTGTCTTTCCAAGGATATACGCCCTCCCTTGATGGTCAACCGAGATGTCATCGGCCATGTCATATGAATCCATCCCGATGAATGTCGAGTATTGAAGTACCGACAGGTTGCTGTCGAACTTGCTGGCGTACACATCCCTTACCCATGAATAATCCTCCTGATAGACACCTGACGTGGTCGGAAAATCTATGGATTGCGTGTAGCCCGTAACGTAGATCGAATCCTTGCCATCCACATCGATCGCGAACGCAACATCCTCCGAGTCACCACCCAGGAATGTCGACGAGACCAGGTCCTTCCCGTCACCCGAGAACCTCGCAAGGAAGATATCAACCAGATCATTATAATCGGGGTCGTAGGAATTGGATGTCATCGGAAGCTCGAACGAGGATGTGTTCCCGCATATCACAATGGAACCGTCCAAGAGCTCCTCAATGTCGAAACATTCCTCCACGGCCGGTCCGCCGTAAAGAAATGAAAAGACATATCTCGAACCGTCCGGGGAGATGCGTGTGATGAATGCATCCCTCGTACCTGTGAACTCGAAATGATAGGATCCCTCGGTCCTGTACATGTCCTCCGTCCATGTGGTCCCGCAGAGAAGGATATCACCGTTATCAGCAAGTACCATGGAGGTCAAAAGGTCCCTCTGTTTTCCCCCCACGAATGTCGAGAACAGCAATTCTCCGCCGGTCTCGTTGAGCTTCAGAACGAAGCCGTCATGATCGGAACCGTTCTTGGTGCCGTTCAACGCGCCCTGTGAGATGGGGAAATCCCAGGATCTTGTGTATCCCGCAACATAGATATTTCCATCCGGGTCCGCGGAGATCGCCATGGGGATGTCATCAGCAGATCCACCGATGTAGGTACCCACAAGGAGGTCCTGTCCGATCTCATCGGTCTTCACCACGAATATATCCCTGCCGCCCGAAAGGACCTTGTCGTATGAACCGGGATTCGTCGGAAAATCAGTGGATGTCGTCTCTCCGGTGATGTACTGATTATCATCCACGTCAAGGAAGAGGTCCCTTGCGTATTCCCAGTCGAAACCCCCTATGAAGTTGCCCGCCACCAGAGGATCTATGACAAGCGGAAGAGCAGGATCGATGTCTTCAACCTCGAACCCGAATTCCCGGTCACCCATAACCCTGAAGCTCGATCCCAGGGGGGCATGAACGTCCTGCTGGTATGCCAGAAGGCCGCTTTCGAGAACCCGGGTGGAGCCATCCATGGACACCATGAGATCGCCTTTAACCACATTCAAGTGATCGATACCCTCAAGGGAGAACCTGACGGACGTGGGGTCCGAACCCGGTGCCAAGACCATATCGTACTTGACGGATCCATCGGAGGAGTACAATCTCAGATCCACTCCGGGCCATATATCCTCCAGCAGGATCTCCTCGTACGCCATCGCGCCGTGCACCCAGGCGGAAGGATCGCTGCCGATGAAGTAATTATATTTCGTGGGAAGTCGTGAGACCCCCCTGATACCGTAGGTCTTAGCCCCGATGAAATGGTATCCGACAACGTTCATGCCACCATCCTCGTTGACCAGGCCGTACCTGATCCCGTCATCGGCCACGGCCGAGTAACCGAACGGTGTCTGGGCCAGATATCTGATGTCCCCTGACCACTGGCCTCTGTTCTCGATGAAACGGACCCCTCCTTTTAGGGACTGTTCGAACTCGAGTCCTCCATCGAACATGTATGAAGGAAGATCGATCGGACCCTCGCTAATTGCCGATATCGATGATCGGGCCATCTCGATGTTCACCATGAGAAACAGTGTGATGATGACAAAAACTCCGGTTTTCCCCCATATATCTCTCATACCCCTGTTTTGACCTGTGGATATTAATTGAATGATGGTACACTTTCGTATTGAAACCATGAAGAGCGCGATCGCAACCGCCGATATCAGCATCCCGGGGATGTCCCGAATCGTTTTAATATAACGATGAGATACATTACTGACCGACGGTCGGTCGGTATGATCGATGGAGCGCGAATCCCATGTCTAGGACAGTGAAGGAACACGATGTGAGAAAGAAAGAGATAGTCGATACCGCCGAGAGGCTGTTCCTCGAATACGGTTACGAGGAGACGCCCGTGGAGCTGATAATCAAGGAGATCGGGATAGCGAAAGGTACATTCTATCATTATTTCAGATCCAAGGATGATCTTCTGGATGAACTTGTCGAGCAGCTCATCGAAGAAGTGACGGGAAATCTTACACGCATCACCGAAACCAGCGAGGGGAATGCCCTTGAGGTAATGTCAAAGGTAAATTTCTACTTCAGGAACCTTGCGGTATCCAAACAGAGACTGACCGATTATCTCCATGAGGATAGGAACGTTCATCTGCATCATCGACTTGAAAAGAAGGTCCTTCCGGTGATGGCCAATTGTTATTCGGACCTTATCCAAAGAGGTGTTGATGAGGGATTATTCAAAGTGAAATATCCATATGAAACGGCGGTTGCCATAATAGGTGCCGCCAGTTATCTTTCGGAGGACCACCATGAGGACCTTGGACGTCATATAACAGAGGAGAGGGTCTACATCGCTGTGATGGATATTATGGAGAGAATGCTGGGAATGCAAGAGGGAAAGATCATCGAATTCATGAAGAACATGGAGGGAGGAGAATGAAAGACAACGGAACAAATGCGCTGATACGGATTAGGGATATGTCGAAATCCTACCAGATGGGAGAGGTCGTCGTCCACGCCCTCAACGGAGTGACCTTGGATGTCAACCCGAATGAGGTCACGGTAATACTCGGACCATCCGGATGCGGTAAGACCACCCTTCTGAACCAGATCGGAGGTATCGACAGCCCTACAAGCGGAAGCATATGGGTCGACGGCAAGGAGATCCAGGACATGAACCAGAAGGAACTGACCGGGTACCGTCAGGAGAGCATAGGATTCGTGTTCCAGTTCTTCAACCTGATCCCGAACCTGACTGCCAGGGAGAACGTCGAGTTCGTTCTGGAATACGTGATGAACCTCCCCTCGAAGGAGGTGCACAGACGTGCCGAGGAGCTCCTGGGAAAGGTCGGACTGGAAGGAAGGGAGGACCACTACCCCTTTCAGCTTTCGGGCGGCGAGCAGCAGAGGGTATCGATCGCAAGGGCACTCTCCAAGGACCCGAAGATCCTGCTTGCGGACGAGCCGACGGGGGAGCTCGATTATACGACCGGAAAGATGATCCTGGGGCTGCTCGCATCCATCGCGAACGAGGGGAGGGGCGTCCTAATCGTGACGCACAACAAGGAGATCGCAAAGATAGCCCATCATGTCATCTACCTCAGGGACGGCAAAGTGCTCAAGGAAGATAGGAACGCCAGACCCATGGATATCAGGAACCTAGAGTGGTGATGCCCCATGAGGAAGACCTTTCTGAAAAAAGGTATCAGGGAGATTTGGGCGCATAAGTTCCAGTACTTCTTCCTGGTCCTTGTTCTGGGGCTTGGCGTTGCAGCATACGGCTCGCTGTACGATATGGCAGAGACAAGGGGAGCAACCCTCTCAGCGATATACGAAGAAAGCAGGTTCATGGACATCAGGGTAATGATAGAATACGGAAACCTCAGCCTGAAAAATACCATTAACCTGACGGAACTCGATGAAATACTCTCGGACCCGAGGATCTCATCCGATATCCAGGATTTCGAATATCGATTGACCTTCGATGTCATCCTAAGCCATGGTAAAGGGACAGATATCAAGAAGACAAGAGGCCTTGTGATGGGGCAACACGCCTTCGATGAAGAGGGCGAACCGAGAATACAGACCGTGAACCAGCCCCTGTTCTATGTCGATGATCCTCCATACTACTCTTCTCCGGTTTCCGAGGAGGTCTTCCTCGAGCATAAATTCGCCCAGGCTTACGGTCTAAACAATGGAGATACAATCAACATACTGAAAGGTCCGAGGACCATGCAGATGGATATCCTGGAGCATGCCAATGTTCCCGAGTATTTTTTCGTGGTCGAGGAAAACAGCTTCCTCCCCAATGAGAGGTCCCTGGGTGTTGTTTTGATGCCGATAGGAACGGCGACGGATCTGCTCTTCGAGGGGGACATGGATGAGCTAAGGGTCAATGACATAGTCTTCCTGTTGAAGAACTATGACAGGTTGGATGATTTCACGGAGAACGTGAAGGAAGTTTTTCAGGACAGCGGTCAGGTGGTCAAGACGATCCAGAAGGAGGAGAACTCTGCAAGGAGGTTCCTCTATGATGACTACGAGAATGACAAACAGAACGTGGCCACCTTCCCTGTGATCATCTTCACTGTGTCGGGATTTGGATTGATAATGACGCTGAGAAGGATGATAAGGACACACAGGACCCAGATAGGAATATTCAAATCCCTTGGTGTTCCAAACAGGGTCGTTCTGACCTATTTCATGATCATAGGTATGATCATAGCCGTTCTTGGTTTGATACTTGGAGGTATTCTCTCGATCCCCCTCAGGTACGGATTCATGACCTTGATAGACAATCTGCTCGGTTTTGCCATTGTGAAGTCCAGCCTGTCGGTTGAGAGCTATGCGATAGCCGGGGCGATATCGGTCGCACTTGCCCTGTCGTGTACGATAGTCCCGGCCTGGTTCGCCTTGAGGATCAAACCGGTTGACGCGATCCAGACCAGGGAGGGTATCTCGAAGAAGAAGGCGGGAAGGATCGCAACCAGGATCGGGCGGACGAGAAGGATCCCCGTTCCCTTGAAACTCACTCTCAGGAACCTCCTCAGGAAACCGGGAAGGAGTTCCACGACCGTGGTCGGCGTGGGACTATCGCTATCCCTGTTCCTCAGTTTCATGATCGCTTTGTATTCCATCACAGTGATCATAGACGAGAATCTCGAATCCACCAACTGGGATTACGAGATCGTCATGGACGGACCCACACCGATGAATCTGACGGATCGGTGGGGGGAGGACTTCCCCCAGATCGAACTGATCAACCACGGTTTCATACTCCCAAGTAAGGTCAGGGATGGTCACGGTAACGAAACCGGGATAATCTACGCCCTGCAAAATATCGAAAGTGCTTTCAAGATCGACCTTTCAAAGGGCAGCATGCTGGAAGGACAGGCGATCATTTCAAGATACATGTCTGACAAAATCGGGGTCTCCGTAGGAGATACCATGATAGTTGATATTCCCGTTTATGAACCTGATGAGGACCCGAAATTAGTCCCGAAGGAGATCATAATATCCGGAATACACACCAACCACATGGGATACAATATCTTCATCGATCTCGGGACGCTGCAATCGATGTCGGGACTGTATGGTCTCAATAATATCGTCTATCTCGAGATGGAGAACGGGGATAAGATCCAGGATCTCGAAAATCTCATGATCTCAACTCAGGGTGTTGCGTCCGTGACACATGTTGATGACAGGGAGAACATCCTTGATCAGTACTTCGAGATCTTCGTCGGTACGGTCTATATCATGGGTCTGATAAGCGTCATCCTTTCTTCCGCCATAGTATACAACCTCTTCATGATCGATGCCCACGAGAAGAGGAGGGATTATGCAACAATGAAGACACTTGGCACATCAATGAGGAGGATCGGGTACCTTATCTTCATAGAATCTGTCTTTGTCTTGGTACTCGGAGTCGTACTTGGGGCTCTGGGAGGGCTTGGCATCGCACATTACATGTTTGCAGTGGCTGACGAATGGGAAGCCATGAATATCGACGTCCACTTCACCTGGGCAGGGTTCATCGGTGGATCGGTAATGATCGCGGGAGTGATTTTCATAGTCTCTTTGCTTTCCATCAGATACATCAGAAGGATTAACATCGCCGATGTGATCAGAGAGAGAAGCTACTGAGGGAGGCCATCTCGGAACTAGGAATTGAAAAAACCATCCATGTTTGGAAAGATCTAACCGAATGGAAAAGGTTGGAGTGTCCATTCGGATCTAACCAATATTGGTCTGGTACCATTACATTTTGGTCATTTTAAGGGCAATCATATTTGTCTGAAAGCCCGTATTGAAGGGGGTGGCCAAAAAAATTTGCCACAAGAAATCTATGATCGAAAGAACGACGGGATTGGGATTATGAAAAATTCATTGATGAAAACATCACGGTGTACGCTGTTAAAATAGCAAAATGAATTTTTCACAATCTATTCCAATGCAGGCAGGCCCTAATAAGGCATGGTTGAATCCTCGAATTCGAATGCAACCCCATCGAAACGGATTAAGATGTCTTTTTCAAGACCAATATTTCCTGATCCTTTGAATTATTCCCATTTAAATTAATATTGACTACTCATCATTTTCTTACCATGCACCATAAATAGGAAAAAATACAAGACAATATGTCCTGTAATGATTTGGAATAAATAACATTCATACTGAAATAGTAAAATTCCCACAAAAGATTATTTATAATTTAAAAATGTGGTCGATTCCTATCACCCCGGAATGGGGAAAAGAATTTCATACCCAAAGGGAGGAAATCACTTGGGAGAGAAAAGCTGCTTACTTACAGTTCTTGCTAGTGTGTTTTTAATATCATTTTTACCAGCGGTACCCTTCGGATCAACCACATCGGAAATCTATCCAGAGG
>JBLIRL010000022.1:0-25200 GCA_049472275.1 Thermoplasmatota archaeon
CACCCCGTCCGACATGTAATCGATGTTGTAATCGGGCTCGGTCATCAGATCGGAGATTATGGCGGACCCGACCATCATCAGGTTCTCATGATGGTCCACCGATAGATATTTCGCCTCGGGATAATCGCCGTCCAGATATTTCTTGAGCCCTATAAGGTCCTGATCCGTGAACGTCTCCCTTCCCGTGGGATCAGCTGGACCGGCATCGCCCGTCACCCATATGACCGAATTGAACCTCTTGAGATCGAGGATGGACAGACTGCTGCTGTAATCCCAGGATCCGGCATCGTATGTCATCTCAACCGTGTGCTCATCATAATCGTAACCAAGTGTCATAAGGGCATCCATTATCACCTGGCTCGGTTCTCCGCCTGTCAGCGAATAGTCTATCTCCCTCGTCAATCTGTCACCTTCGGGAACCGAGGGATCGAAGTTGTCGAAGGAGAAATCGTCATCCACGACCAGTATATTGTTCTTCGTCACGAAGGACGTGATCGTGGAGGTGGAATAGGATATGTCATTGTTCTCCTCATTGATCTCGGTGATCAGGTGGAACGGATCCACAACAACCCTGAAGGTATAAGTTCCCACACCGACGGCCAGCCAGAGCTTGTAGACTATCTCCTCGCCGCCCTGGCCGATTATCCCGCTGATATCGTGCGGGTTGTCATATTCCTCCCTGGCCATATCTATCCGGGGATCGGGGATGTTCGGAGTTATGGGAAGCTCCACCCCGTCCGGACCGGTGACATAGAACATTATCGAGGTGGACTCGACGGCCGGTCCGTTGTTTCGAACATATGCCTCAAGAAGGACCGTATCGAGATATTTGGGCGAGTTGTCATCATCGACGGGGATGTTCGTCCAAACACCTTCCTCCTCCTCCGTGATGATGTAAAGGTTCATCCTCGTCACAGACAGGTCGCGGCCGACCTGAACCTTCCAGTCGAACCATTTCAGGATGTTCGCTATCAGATCGATCTTCTCATTGAGGTACTTGATCTGGGTGATGTCCCATCCGATGACAACAGATCTGTACTGAGCGTCATGAAGGGTCGATTCAGGTGTCGACCAGGCCCGGACCGTGTTATGCAGCGGAACTGGTTCGTCCTTCTCGACCTCCGTCGTCAACACACCCACCGGGGTCTCGAAATCAGGCTCTACCGGGTCCAGATCGTCACGCGGGAGGAAATATGTCATTGCGAGATTGTTCAGAGTCTGGGGTATCAGTTCGATCGTGTAATCCATCAGGGGGCCCGGGGGAGGCGTCAATCCGTCTGTTCCCGTGTCCATTCCGTAAAGCAGAGCTCCCGTCCCCACCGGAAGGTCCTGGTCTATGGTGAGCTGTTTGATGCCGAGGTAGCGATAGAGGAACCTGCCAGCGTCCTCCTTCTCCTCTGTAATGATCCCCAGGATATTGTTAGTGTATCCAGAATCGAAATAGGGCTCGAAACCGTCGAAGGACGAGGTTCCTATCAGCATGAAGTATCTGTTGCTGTCCATGTATTCCATGATCTCCTGGATGTTTCCGCCGGGATCGGACTGCTGGCTCTTGGGATGATTCGTGAGAGGGTTCTGATCATAACCCGTGACCCATATCACGATATCGTAGTCTTCCATGGCGGGGGCCTGGATCTCCTCCTGGTTGTATGTGAAGGCGGGTGCATCCCTTGATATTCCGAGGTCGTCCACCTGCTGAGCGACGTAAAGCTTGTCGATGGTCACACCCGCTCCCACGAGAGATTCCAGTATCGATGATGTCATGTCACCCTCGGTTCCCGTTGGTGCATTGTCATCATCGACCACCATGATCCTGGGAAGGACCTGTATCTTTCCAAGCTCCTTGTTATCCCCCGGATCGTCACCCTGAAGGAAGGATATCCCCTGGGGCTCTGTCGAGTCCCTGAAACCGTCTATGGCCGCATAGACCCACTGCTCACCTCCCGGAACATCGACCCTTGCCTCAAGTGTGAAATAGAAGAACAGGTAGGCTCCCGGAAGGAGTTCGATATCCGTCTTGACGCAGGTCGGGAAGGTGTCGTCATCGGTTATCTCGAACCCGTTGTCCTCGGACCTCCAGTTACCGTAATGTCCGTCGTAATCCATCTTCCAGTCCGGTATCTCGAAACTGTAGACGTCCATCAGTATCGGCTCCCAGGTGCTGACGATCAGGTTCACGTTATCCTCCACCTCTATCGGTTCGTCTCCCGAATTCTGGACAACGACCGTCACTGTCACCTCCTCACCGCTGTTGGGAGCGTCGTTGGAGAAGTATATATCATAGATACCCGGGTCCGGTCCGTGAATTATCACGGGCGTGAGCTCCTTGTCCACCCTGAATTTCCTGTCAATGTAATTGTTGCGATAATTCAACTCACCGTTGAATACGGGTATGACCTTAACGTTCAATGTGTGGATGCCGAGCGACCTGGGTTCTATCGGGGTGACCGCCCAGGTCATATCGAAGATCATGTATTCACCGTTGCGAAGGATCCCGAAGCTCGGATCACTTTCCAGGACCTCGATATCGGATGAATCGAAATGGGAGACATCCACTGCGGCGAAATCCATCGGATCGTCCGAATCGAAGATCCTGAGATTTGAGATCCTGTTGCCTGTCTCTTCCTGCATATGAACGGTGGTCATGTCAGTCCCCTGATTGTCAACACGGATGACCACATGATATATGCCATCCTCGTAGATCGTGTTAGTAACAGTGCCGGTGCTGTCCCTCAGCTGGACCCTGGTTACCGCAAGGTCAGGCAGAATGCCCGATACTGCGGTCTTGAACATCTCGTTGCTGAGAATAACGATCGATGTCCCGCTTTCGAGATCGGCAGTCACGACCACCTTGAAGATATCTGGTATGGAAACGTCGTTGATATCTATCGTCAGCTCCTCGCCCGGATCCCATGTCTCGTCGCTGGTTCCCGAAAGATCGAAATAATTGCTTCTGGAGATCAGACCACCGTTGGGGTCGCTTATAGAGATCTCCGTCGTTGTCCCGTCTATCCGGTCTCCTCCCCTGTGTATGATAACGAGCTCCTGACCCCTTACAGTTGCCCAGAGGTCCACATAGAGACCTTCCTCCCCTTCATCTATGTTCGCTGTCCAGAGTGCTATGCCTCCAGCGATCGTGATTGATATGCCCAGAAGCAGGACGGTACCTACCGCTTCCGATACTCCCAGGAATCTCCTGAAGTAGGAATTCTTCGAACCTTTCCTTGTATGAGCAAGGCTCCGCATGATGTCATCTCCCTTGCTCGAACACTCGGATCGTCCGTATATAACCCCTACATGGTAATTACCGCCTGTTTACCATGTAGTACGGCCGCATAAGTGGTAGAAATGGCAAAAATGCGATTTCTCATGTTATCATGTGCGGATGGACTCAGCCCCATACTTCATCATCTTCATCATCGGAATTTTCAACATCTTCACCATCATCATCATTGAGGTCCATGGAGAAGTCCATTTCCGTGATGAATGTGTCGTACTCGGGCTTCAGCTCGGGATTTAGCAGGATCTCCTTGGCCTTGTTTATCTTGACCATGTGCTCGGCCGCATCCAGGGGATCGATCTCCCTGTGCGTTGCCACCCTGTCCGGATGATAGAAGGCAGCCAGTTTCCGGTATTTCTTCTTGATATCCGTCTCCGACGCCGAGGATTCAAGGTCCAGTACCTCGTAGAGGTTGTAATCGAAATCGAACTTGCCATCGTCGTAATCTATCTGGGCATCGTTCTCCGATGCGCTGTACTGTGCCGCAACATCCTCGTAAAGGGCCCTTATCTTCTTGGCCATCTCTTCTGCCTGGGAGGTGGACATCGTGTTCTCCTCGTTGATGATGAAATCATCTGTTCTTCTGAGCTTCTTGGAGATCACAATGATAACGATCACGACTATGATTATCAGAAATGCCACAAGGATAGGTACGGATATGGTCAGGAATGTCGCATCGGTGAATATGAGATACCATTCATCATCATCTTCGACCTGAGGGACGTTCTTCACGAAGAAACTGAAGGACACTTCGTCGGATTCGTCACCGTCTGTAACCTTCATCCTCACGGTATGCTCCCCTTCGTTCAGCGTGAAGAGGGTCTTGTTGAACATCACGCTGGTGGAATGCGGTTGAATATCATCATCAAGATACCATTCGAACCTTAGCTTTGTCAACGGGTCATCCGGGTCCGAAACCCATTCGGTGCCAACGACGATCAGACTCTCGTTCTTGAAGAACTCCATACCGTTTACGGTCACCGGCACCCTCGCATCGGGACCCTGATTGATATCTATAACGAAAACCCGGGAAACGTTCTCGTTGCCAAGTACATCCGACGCTCTGAACTGAAGTGACGTATTCCCCTTACCTGCCGCACCTTGGGCATTCCCTCTCAGAACGATCACGCGGTCGTCACCGACCATCGGAAGGGTCTGCCACTGCCCCCAGATGCCGAGGGTTCCCACCCGGTACTTGACTGAGGAGCCGTCCACTTCCAGCTTGTTCTTGGGCCTCTCCGTTATCGTGATCTCCCATTCGAACTCCTCCTCCTCAACCTTGGTTACCGGATATCTCAGGGTGATATCCGGGGACAGGCCATCGATACCGATGGAGAACTTCCACTGGCTAACCTTTGCCTTCCAATCCTCCGAGAGTACCGGAATATCCATTCTGATATCTACCCTGGCATCATCCACATCGGCCATCTTGATTTCGGCCATGAATCCGTCGGGGGTCGCGGTCGCGTTCCATGTGGCGGTGCCATCATTCAGTACGACTGTTATCTCTGATGTCCTCGGAGAGAACGGAGAAAGGTATTCCGTGAGGTGCCAGTACCTGAACTTCATGTTCTTTACGGTGATCGTCGAATTGGACCGGACCTGGTCACCCTCCTCTATGTTCTCCTCCTCGTCCTTCTCCACAACGATCCCGTAGGGCTCGAGCGTCCCGTGGACCATGATCTGGAGCTCGGAGAGAGCATCCAGGTCCTGATCGGTGGAATTGATCTCGAGCACAGGTACGATCGTCAGCTGCCTCTCGTAATCCCAGTTCAGATGGAAGAATGCTTCGAAGAAGAAGGTCGTGTTGACCCCATCGAAAGAATAGCCGAGTCCTCCGATTTCCAGTTGATCCGTCAGCATCTCCTGGGCAATGTCAGGTGTTATCAGATCCCATCTGAATAGCCTCGAGGAGGTCGCTCCGGAGCGAAGATTCACTCCGATGGAGTCCATCTCCGAAGGATCTGTATCGAAGAAGTCGAAGGATATGTTGTAATCCCTGTGCCCCGCAAGACATATATCACCCGAACTACCAACTCCATCAACGCTCCCGGAATAGAGGACCGGTGCCCTTGTCGGAGCTGAATCCGCTCTGGCGCTCAGTGATGTGAAAAACAGTATCGATAGAAAAAATACTGCCAAGACGGTCCTACCCTTTGTAATGGAGCTCATATGATTCCCTGCCGCGAATACTGGGACATTGATGCTTACTGCATGCATCCCACAGGTACGAACTGGGGAAACTCCTGTTTTGGTTAAAAAGTTTATGTAAAGGATCACTCCCGACCGAAATGAACTCCCCGTGGTCAGGACCATAAAGATACGGGAACAAAACGTATTAATCGAAGGCCCTCATATAGTGTTCGACCTGGACCCTGACCAGTGTGCAGCATCTTCCAGGCGGTGATGTCATTGGACAGCATAGCAGAGGACAAGAAGATATTCACTTGCCCCCTTTGTTCCGGCAGGTTCAAGGCTGTCATGGCAGAATCCCCCAAAGCCTACAAATGCCCTACCTGCAAGGGAACGGTTACAGTATTTCCCAATCTCACAGTCAAACCCGGTGACCTGACCAGGAAGCTCGAGGGACAGCAGGCCAAGGACAACCTGGAAATGCTGGATAGGATATCCAAAGGACTTCTCGGGGAAAAGGAGGAAGATGAGAGCTCTCTTGAAATGGAGGAGAAGAGGCTCTTTTCCGAGATCATGGAGCAGATGAAGGAGATCAAGAACAAGCAGGAGAAGGTAGTGAAGGACCGATCGGCCGAGGACTTCATGAAGCTTCGAAGCGACAACGACCAGCTGAGAAGCACCCTGACAAAATTGCAGGAGGAGAACAAGAAGTTGAGATCGGCCGGTTCAAGCGGTATCACATCCACGCCGAGGGAGAATCTGGAAGCGCAGGTCCAGCAGCTGAAGAACCGGATAAAATCCCAATCCGATGCCATATCACAGCTGGAGAAGGAGAAGAAGGATATCGAGGGGAAGCTCACCGAAAGGGCATCGAAGAGGGACTTGGATGACAGGACCTCAAAACTCCGGACAACCATGAAGAAGCTGGAAGAACGAGAATTGTCACTCAACGAGAGGGAGCTCCATCTCGACAGCAGGGAAGCCGAACTGTCCTCTCTCTCATCGAAGCTGGAAATGGACAGGCAGGCCAACGAGGATTTCAAGAAGGAGCTAGACCACTACCAGGAGAAGCTGGAGCAGAGGGCCATATCTCTATCCAACGAGAGGGATGAGCTGGAGAAGATAAAGAAGGAATATGCCCACGTTCAGGACCTGGCCGAGGAACTGCAGACAAAGGAGAAGGACCTCGACGACAGGGAGAACAATCTCCATGATATGGAAAAAGACCTAATGATCGCCAGGGGGAACCTAAGACAGACCGAGAAGATGATCGGCGTCATACAGGAAAGGGAAAGGGTCCTCACCATCAGGGAGAAAGGGCTCGACGACAGGGAAAATGCGCTTGACCGGTCCAACCAGGAGCTCAGCGATCTTAAGAAGAGACTCACCGAGAGAGCGAAGGAACTCAAGAAGAGGGAAGACGGCACGAAGATCGTTGAAAACGGATTGAAGAAACGCGAGGAAGCGCTCAAATCAGCATCCGAGAAATGGAAGACCTTCGCCAAGCAGCTGGAGGAGTACAAGAAGGAGCTAGCCAGGTCTTCCGAGGACCTGAAGACATGGGATGAGAGATTGACCGAACGGGAGCAGAAGCTCCAGACAGCAAGGGAGAAGCTGAAGACACTCAAGGCCATGATGACCCAGGGCATCGATGTCCAGGGCACGGACGGTGCGCCCGGAAAGAACGAGGAAACCCTGGCGAAGGAGATAGAGACCAAGAAAGAGGGTCTTCAGGATGTGGAGAACAAATTGAAGGACTTACTTGAATGATCACTGGAGGTGTCCATTTGTCGGAAGAGGTTGAAAGGACCAATGGTGAGGAAGGACAGCATCAAGCAGATGACAACGAGGTCGGGAAGGGCAAAGTTTCAGATGAGGTCTCCGATGAAACCGATATGGAGGCCAGAGATCCCGACGGGGAAGAGACGAGAGAAGCGATCAAGGATCATACTGACCCGGGTGGTGAAGCGGTTGATGAACAGCAACAGGTCATCGACCTGGAGGGGAAGCGAAGGGAACTCGAGGACTACAGGAACTCGCTGGAACAGTACAGGGAGCAGTTGATAGCAAGCAGCGAGGAACTAGCCAAGAGGGAAGAGGAGTTGAAGGCAAGAGAGGAAGAGACGGGAAGGAAGAACGACGAGACCCTTGAAAGGATGCAGACGATCATCCTCAAGCTGCAGGAGGAGAACTCCAAGCTCAAGAAGGTCAGGCAGGAGACCGAAGAAGGTGAGATCAAGGATATCCAGGCGGAGAAAAAGGAGCTTGAGGAAAAGAAGAAGAAACTGGAAGATTACAGGGATCAGCTCGAGACATACAGGGAACAGGTGGACCTGGAAAGAAAACGCATGGAGGATGAGTTGCGTTCCGAAGAGAACGATAAGAACAGGGAGATCGAGGATCTCAGGAACACCGTTCAGGATCTGAACGGGAGGATTGCCGCTCTCCAGGCCAAGGAGGATGAAGAGGGGTCGGAAGGAATCGAAGAGGACCTCTCAGGTCAGAGCGATCTCCTTGAGGAGGAAAGGAAACAGCTTGAGATCAGAAGAGAACAGCTTGAACAGTACAGCGGACAGCTCGAGGATTATCGAAAACAGCTCGAGGAACAGGCTGCCGAAATCGAGAGGGCGAGAGAGGAGCTCGAGAAGAAAACCGCAGAGGAAATTGCCGATAGGGACGGAAAGATGGAAAAGCTCCAAAATGCCATCGTCAAACTCCAGGCCGATAACGAGGAAATGAAGCAGAGACTCAAGGAGAGGGAGAGCGAGGCGGAGAAGAAAGAGAGCGAGGAGGGGGCGAAGGTCCAGGAAGAGCGGCAGGCCCTCGATGAGAGAAGGTCCGCCATGGATGAGGAGAAACAGCAGCTCGAGACATACAGGAACCAGCTGGATGAGTACAGGAACCAGCTGGACCAACAGAGAGAGAAAGTGGAGCAGAGGGCAAGGGAGATCGAAGATAGCAAAATGGACCTCGAGGATACGGAAAACGACAGGGTGGAGAAACTGCAGACCGCCGTTGTCAAGCTCCAGGAGGAGAACCGTCAGCTTAAAGAGCAGGTTCAAAACATTGAAGAGGGAAGTTCGAAAGAACTTCAGGATGAGAGAAGCAAACTAAGCGAGGACAGGAAGAAGGTCGACGATGCCAATAGGGCCCTGCGAGAATACAAACAGCAGCTTGAAGATATTCAGACACTCCTCGACAAACAGGAAACCGCTGTTGAAACGAAGGAGAAGGAACTGCAGATAAAGATGCTTCAGGTACAGGAGGAAGAGGGCGAATTGGATGCAAGGGAGGAAGAGATTGGCAAGCGGGAGAGGGAGTTTGAGGAGAAAACTGTATCCTTGAACGAGGAGAAGAAGCAGCTGGAGACATACAGAAACCAGCTTGAGGAGTACAGGATCCAGCTGGACCGGCAGAGAGAGCAGTCGGAGGAGAGGGAGAAGGAGATAGAAGACAGAAGAAGAGAGCTCGAGGATGCTGAAAACGAAAGGATCGAGAAGCTCCAAAATGCCATCTTCAAACTCCAGACAGATAACGAGGAACTGAAACAGAGACTCAAGGAGAGGGAGAGCGAGGCGGAGAAGAAAGAGAGCGAGGAGGGGGCGAAGGTCCAGGAAGAGCGGCAGGCCCTCGATGAGAGAATAGCTGCGCTGGATGAAGAGAAACAGCAGCTCGAGGCTTACAGGAACCAGCTGGATGAATACAGGAACCAGCTACAGACGGAAAGGGAGCGGATAGAAGAGAGGGCCGAAGAAGTTGAAAAGAGGGAGAAGGAACTTCCAAAGATGGCTCACGATGCCGAGGCGGCCGGACAAGAGGTACAGGATTCACCGGTCGAGGACAGGACCGAGGAATCGGAGAAGCTGAAACAGGCTCTGATCAACCTGCAAAATGATATCGGAGAACTAAGAAAACTGAACAACGACCTAGCAACGGAACTGGAAGAGGCGGGAAGGAAGGCCGAGGAGGCTTCCTCCGAGAGGGATGAGAGGATAGAGAAGGAGAGAAAGGACCTGGAGCATTACAGGCAGCAGCTCGAGGATTACCGTGCCGATCTCGAGGGGCAGATGAAGGATGTCCGGGATTCGCAGATCAAGCTTGATGAAAGGGCAAAGGAGCTCGAACATCTTCAGGAAAGCATCGAGACAAGGTCGGCAGAACTGGATCGGAAACAGGAAGCCATTGCCAAGGCAACCCGGAAGCTCCGGGACCGGAAGAAGGAAATGAAAAGGAGCAAGGTGGAAGAGGAGGCCCCCGAGACGGGACAGATGCAGGTGGAGGAGGAGATCTACGAATGCCCATACTGCAATCATCAGCTCTCATCGGTGGATCTCGAGAAGGCCATCTGCCCGAACTGTGCTCAGAAGTTCGTTACGGGAGAGGAGGAGGAACTTGTCATCTACGAGTGCCCCCACTGCAGCAGATCGATCACCGAGGATGTGGTGAGAAAAGGTAAATGTCCGTTCTGCAGCGGTACATTCTCCATGTGAGAAATATTGATAGTTACCGGTAAACCACGAGGAGGTCCTCCAGAACCACCACTCCCTCCTCGGATGCAATGACCCTTATCGGAATCCTTACATCTCCGGTTAGGTCAAGGGTTCTGAGGTAATCGTTCACCTGGTCCGTGATATCGATCTCGTGCATCGAATCACCTGTGATCTCTCCCCGGAAATTGAAGTCGATGCTGCCGTCAGCCCCGATGTCTATCGATACGTTCTCCGGATACCAGTAGCATCCGGTCACGATGACGTTGTTGGTGTTCACGGCCGAAAGAACGATATCATCACGGCCGTCCCTGTTGAAATCACCGGTATCTATCGCGAAGGGATAGGATGCGATATTGAGGTCCACCTCGAGTCTGAATCCTTTGCCTGGACCGAGGTTCCGAAGGAACACGAGATTGTTGGAATCCGTATTCGTTGCAATGTAATCCATGTTCCCGTCCTGGTCCATGTCGATGATATTTATATACTGGGGCCTGTCTCCGGCCGGATAATCACCGAGTTTGGTGAACTCTCCCGCACCGTTATTGAGCATGACCGATATGGTGTCGCCTCCGGTGTTGGCCGTTGCGATGTCCAGGTCGCCATCGTTGTCTATGTCATGGACGACCGAGGATGTCGGTTCCTTCCCGACCCGGTATGTCACACTGTCGGCAAAAGAGAACGAACCATCGTTGAGCATCACTGTTATCGTATCCGTCGGGTCCAGGGTGTCACCCCTGTTCGTGGTGACAAGGTCCTTAACCCCGTCACCGTCCAGGTCCTCTATCACGGAATCATAGGGCATGTTCTCTCCGAGATATATCGTACGGTAATCATTGAACATGGTCTGGAAATTACCCGATCCGTCATTGAAAAGAAGGGTTGTCGAGTTCTGGAAATAGTTCGAGGTGTACAGGTCCATGTCCCCGTCGTTGTCTATGTCACCGCTTCTGAGACTGAATGGATAGGCTCCGATATCATAGAGGTACCTATCGGATGTGAAACCGCCCTTGCCGTCCGATTTCATGAGGACTATCCTGAAGTTGGCCTCGTCAGCCGAGGCTCCGTCCATCAAGCCGTCGCCGTTGAAATCCTCCATCACGACAGCGTAGGGTTCGAGTCCGATGGGGTATTCCATGTGCTTTCTGGAGAACTGACCGAGCCCATCGTTCTGCAGGATCGAGACCGTGGACCCGAAATAGTTCGCGGATGCGATGTCCGGATCACCGTCATCGTCGATATCACGGACGAACACACCGCGGGGGGAATTGCCGGTCGGATACTGGGCGTACGTCCCGAAGATCCCTGAGCGAAGGTTCGTCAATATCGATACGGTGCCGTTCTCACCCATTCTTTCGATCCAGCCCTTCCAATCCGAGGTTATCACATCCAGGTCCCCGTCGGAATCGAAGTCCATCAGCTCGAAGGATGTGGGATTCAATCCGACGTAGTACTGAACGAACCGCCCGAAATCACCAGAACCCGTCCCGGGATACAGGAGAATTGAATCCGCAGACCTAGTTAGTGCGAGTATGTCGAGGGTCCCGTCGTTTTCGATATCGTGGAGCATCACCTGGATAGGGTCCATGGAGGTGAGTAGAAAGGTATCCAGGTCCACGGGTGCTCCTCTCTGATAGTCGCCCCCGCCGATGCTGTATAGGATCGAGATGTTGTGATATCCCAGGTTGGACATCACGATATCGGGATAGGAATCACCGTTGATATCCCCGCAGTCGATGCTGGAAACGCCCTTCTGCGACCTGAGGTCCTCCACCTCCCTTTCGAAATTCCCTGCTCCTCTGTTCAGCCACAGGGATACGGTGCTCAGCCAGGTGACCATTCTGTCCTCCACGAAGATCTCGTGTCTCTCCCCCTGCATGTCCGAGATGTCCCTTCTGTTCGAAATTACAAGGTCGGGCCATCCATCCAGGTCAATGTCATCCACCCCGATCCTTGTGGGATTCCCCTCCGTTGTGAAGTTCGAATGATACTTCAGGTCGCCCCTGCCGTCGTTTTCGAAAAATGTCAGAAGGTCGTTGTTGGTCGTGATGACAGCCGTATCGTTATCCCCGTCACCGTCGAAGTCCAAGACGGCCATATCGGCCGGAAGGGTCGGAAAGTGGTAAGGCTCCCCCTGATCCCTGAAACCTCCTATCTGATCGTTGAGCAATACCCTGAACTCCCTGGAATCCTCGGACAGCACAACGATATCAGGGTATCCGTCGCCGTTCAGCTCGGCCAGCTCCACCCTGATGGGTCCTCTCCCGACAGGATAGGTACTCCCCTTGACGAGACCTTCTCCATGATTGTTCATCACGAGGACCGTTCCGTCCTTGTAGTTGGCCACGACAGCATCCGTGAAGAGGTCCCCGTCGATATCCCCGACAGCGACATCGGAAGGATTCCTCCCCGCCTGGTAGCTGATCCTCTGGGGGGGGAGCGATCCCGAGACCTTCAGCACTGCCCTGTCGACCCTGGCGTCCCCCGGCAGGACGAAAAATGCGTCCCTCCCGGTGTAGGTGGTGTTCACCATGACACGGGCCGAACCGTCCATGAAGGTATCGACAGCGGTAACTTCCCCGGCCTGACCCCCCTCATCATCCCACAGAGCCGATATCCAGAACGGCAGAAGTGCGAGCAGCAGTACGGTGGCAACAGCCACCACGATTACCTTGAGCCTGCGGTTCGGGTCCGTATCAGTTCCTTCAGGGACATCCGCTCGGTCCCGCTCCGGTGATGAAGGCCCTGACCTCCTCGGGGGTGCTCTTCTGATGGATCTTGGGACCTCACCAGGTCCGTTGCGGTATTGATCCCGCCTCGCGGGTGGAGCCTCATATCTTCTTCTGTACGATCCTGTCATCGAAAGTACCTCCGGTCCGTCAGCTGCCCGGTACGATCCAACCTATATGGCATCTATATAAAAAGACTTGTACATCTTCCGTAACGTCGTCCGTGGCATGGTGCTGGGATGGCACCGATGCAGGCAGGAGCTATCATCTCCTTTGAAGGTTGTAGAGTTCTGTGGGGGTCCTCGGGTAGGAAACGTGGATATCGACCTCGTATCCCACCTCTCCGAGGACCTCGAGGGAGGTCTCGAGCGCCAGAAGAGGATCGTTGTTCTCCTCCGACAGGTGGACAAGGACAACATCCTTGGTCCTGGGTCCGATGATCCTTGTCAGCAGGTCCCTGCACTGCTGGTTGGAGAGGTGGCCGCTTCGGTCCATGATCCTCCTTTTCAGATAGTTCGGGTAGAGGCCGTTGCTCAGCATCTCCGAATCATGGTTCGATTCTATGACCAGACCATCTCGATCGCTGAGTAGCTCGATGATCCGTTCATCGACAGCCCCAAGGTCCGTCACCAGGCCTATGGACCTTCCTCCCCCTTCGATTATGAAACCGAACGGATCGATTGCATCGTGGGGCACCAGGAAGGGCGTGACCTTCAAGCTGCCCACCAAAACTGGTGAACCGTCCCGTATCTCCCTTATTTCCACATCATCCCGCTGACCCAAGTACCACGAAACGGGAGCGGAAAGGTAAACCGGACAGGAGAAGCGGCGGGCCAGCGTGAAAAGGTTCCTCGTATGGTCGGAATGCTCGTGGCTGATGAAAAGCCCGTCCACTCTCTCGCTTCCGGTGAGCTCGAGGACCTTTTCCTCGGTGAACCTCACGGGAAGGCCAGCATCCATTAGGATCGTGGTCTCCCCGTCGGTAACCAGGGTGCAATTGCCAGAGCTCGAGCTTCCAAGCACGGAGAAGCTGAGACCACCGATACCGCTATCGACCTTCATCCAAGGACCACCGTCAACTGAAATAGCGATCTCCATGATAATCGTTCTCACCCGAGAGCAGCTTGATATCGTAGAACCTCGGAAGGCTCTGAAGAACCCTTTCATCCTGATATCTCCTGTCCATCAGAATCACCAGGTTCCGTCCTTCACCGGGAGCGGCGGCCATCGAGTTCACCATCTCCATCACGCTCGTCAGAGCCGGAAGCAGGATCGAGATCACATGTCCAAGATTGGTGCCGTACTTCTTCTGCATGTGGACCTTGAGCTGGGTCGATCTTGCCGTGGGAGGAGGTATGTGCATACCCACCACTATGATCGCATCCGGTCTGACGGTACCCTGAACAAGGGACCTCGCTATGAAACCCTTCTGGACGCACATTATCAGAAGGTCTCCTCCAAGATCGAGCTCGTCGAGGACCTTCCTCCTCTCTTCCCTGGACATTCCCCTCGTCTCCTCGACTACGGGTCTGCTGAACTCGTGGCCCGCAAGCTCCTCCATGACGTTCTCCATTATGAAATAGGAGGGAAAGACCGCCATGACCACACCCGGTGTGGTCGAGGCAATATTGATTATATTCCCCACGATCGTTCTCCATGTGGAAGAATCCCGATGCTTGTAGGAGGTCTCCACGTTCCCGAAGCTCAGCACCGAGGTCCTCTCCATGTATTCGTGGGTGATATAGGACCTGTTGATGGTGTCCTCTGGCCTCAATCCCAGGAGTCTTGTATAGAGCTCCTGGGGATAGAGTGTGTCCCCGAACAGAATGACCGTCGGGAAGGATTCCAAAATCGGACGGACCATTACCTGGAGATCAAGCAGGGACAGGGATATCATCCTGGAATCCCTGTCCTCCTCAACGGTGCGTGCCACCGACGAATGCTCCTTCATCCACAGCTTCAGGAACAGGTAGAGGTCCTTCACCTTCTTGCGGTCCGTTATGCGGCCGAACCTTCCTATATCGAGAAGCTTCTTCAGATCGTCCATGACGGTCGCTATCCCAGCCCTGATCTTCCTCGACTGGGCCTTGGAGCGGTACAGCTGGATGAGGTCCTTTCTCTCGAGAGGTTTGGTCCGGTCCCAGTTCATCAAAAGGTCCCTCATTGAATCCAGAAGGACCATCACGGACTCCCTGCTCTGCTGTTCCAGACCCTTGAGTTCCCAGGATTCGGGAAGAAGGTCATCCGCTGTGAACTGGTAGCTGAACCTGTTCCAGAGATGGTCTGTCAGAGATGGAGGATCGCTTATGGCAAGTATCGTCTGGCTGGGGTCCTGACCCATGAACTCGAAAATCCTGTCCCATCCCTCCGAGAAAATGAACCCGTAATCCGATACGATGACCTGGGCCTCGGTGGAGATATCGATTGCAAGCCTCGCCGGGCACATTCCCTTCTGTTTGATATCGTCCCTCATCTCGCCTATTAGGGCACCTCCACTAGCCCTAATATCCCTGTATATGTCGAGGTCGAATCCCGTCTGGTACGGGCAGAGGTCCATCCGGTCCCTTCGGACACAGTGGTTCAGAAGGTCTCCGGGATCTGTGTCAGATCCGTCCAGATTGCACAGCAGATCCCTTGATGTGAACGACACCACCTTTCCGTCTTCGGAACCCTCGGGAGCAACACTGCGGACGAGCTCCTTCATCCTCTGGACATCCTCCACCGGAGAGAGGACTATCAGTTTCTTCCTCCTCGAGAGCGCTTCCGTGTATATCTTCTGGATGAAGGTCCTGGTGAGGTCGCCGCTCATGGGTATCAGTGCCAGCATGTGCTTCTTCCTGTCCAAGGCATGGGCTATGTCTCCGTTTACGCCCATCAGAGCACCGTTTTGTGTGCTCCCACCCATGCTTTCAGCTTCCATCAAGCGTCACCTAAAATCCCGTTCTGAAGTGAACGTTGAGGCCCCATTCCCTCGGTCCAAACGCCCATGCCCATAGACCTGATTCGATTTAAACCGTGCTACGTATCATTGTTGCCATCCAAGTATCGAAAAAGAGCCATATGTATGATACGAAATTACAATATATGATACCAATATTTCGTATGCATATGGCATCTCAATCCGTCATAGTTCATGTCATACCGATGGGTCTCGAGCTGGACAGGGTCCTCGGTGGACTCAAGGAATTCCCCACCAACCGTGCGATACTGCTATATGGAAGGGACCTCACGTCGGGTATCGAGATCAAGGCAAGGAACAACGGACAGAGATTGAAGGAGATGGTGTCCGCGACCATAGATGTTGAGGAGATGGAGATGGACATCTTCGATTTCTACTCCTCCACGAGGTCCCTCAAGGAGCTGTTCCAGGAACTCCGGTTGAAAGGCAACGAGGTGTACATCAACCTGTCGACCGGGAACAGAATCATATCCTCGGCAGCGCTTCTCGCCGCCTTCATGACCCGCTCGCATCCGTACTACGTCCGGCCTGACAGGTACTCCATACCCGAGGACCAGGAGGTCCTATCCCACGGAGTTTCAAGCGTTATGGAGATACCGTCGGTGACCATCATGGGTCCGAACAGTGACCAAGAAGAGGTTCTGAAGGTGCTTGGAAGGCTCGGCGGGACGGCGCGCCACGAAACCTCACTGATACCCTATCTGGAAGAGATCAGGGGATTCTTCAAACCAAGGAAGGAAGGGGAGAGCAAGAGGTCCTATCTCGCAAGGAACAGGGCGCACCTCTCCAGGACTCTTAGGACCCTGGAGGGGGACGGATACATATCACTTTCCAAGAAAGGACGGTATGTCAACGTCAGCATCACGGAGACCGGACAGCTCTTCTCGGGACCACCGGATGATGCATTCTGACAAGGCCCGCGAAGGATTCACTTCCCGACGATGTTGAGGTCCACCGATCTCTTTGTCACAATCGAATCCGGCAGTATCACCATGACATCCTCGATGTCCTTCATCCTTCTGAACCTCTCGAGCATCATGTCTACAGCGTGCAGGTCCCTTCCGAAACACTTCAGCCATATACCCCATGGTTTGGTAAGAGGAAAGGAGTCCCAGCTCTCCCTCGAGATCCTCTTGACCTCGGAATAGCAGGAATCGAAGGAGCAGCCCTTCACCATTGTCAGTATTATCGAGAAGGTCGGGAACGGATGTATGAGGTCCTCCTGGATTACCGGTTTGACCTTGACATCACTCTCATCGAAGAGTTTGGAAAGAAGGGTGGAGGTCTCCTCGTCTCCCTCCCCTATCCAGTTTGATAGGTCCTCCAGTTCCGTCCGGCCGTCCTTCACCAGCAATGATAGAAGCTTCAACCCCTTCTTCCCGGGTCTCTCGGGGACCAATTCGGGAAGCATCGGGATGAAATGGTCCGTAACGGTATAGGGAGAGGTCAGTCTCTCCATCGCCCTCAGGGCTGAATTCAGAGATTCGCTGTCCCAGTGGACGACCTCCACCATCATGAAATCATCCATATTGGGATAGATTGAGGCCACCTGAGGCATCCTCGAGATCCCATCGAGGACCTTGTCGAACTTCCGGTAATCGAAATGAAGCTTCAGGAAAGTGGTGTCGTAACCGAACATCCTTCGATCGAAGAATGCCGAGAAACCCTTGATGACACCCTCCCTGACAAGCAGTTTGATCCTCCTGTCGACGTTGCCAGCCGATATCCCGAGGCGGGCCGAGAGGCTATCGGCATCCCATCTTCCATGGGCTGTAAGAAGAGTCAGAAGCTCGAGGTCCTTGGCATCCATTATTAACAATAGTGATTTGTTCGGATAATATTTGCATTTTTCTTTAACTTGTGAGCGGGAGGTCAAAACGGTCGTCCCGCTCTTCTTGATATATGGCAGACGGTCTACAACGGCAGGTATCTTTTCAGTTCCCAATCAGTGACGTGGGCCCTGAACTCCATGACCTCCTTGAACTTCCTATCGATATGGGCGTTGAAGATGTCTTTCCCCACGGCCCTTTCCATGACCTCGTCGCTCCTTGCCGCCTCGATGGCCTCGTGGAGGGATACAGGCAGCTGCTTGATCCCGAGTTCCTTCCTCTTCTTTCTGGACATCTTGTTGGGGTCCGCTGAAATGGGTGCGGGAGGTTCGATCTTCCTTTTTATACCATCAAGACCGGCTTCCACAAGTACGGTGAATGCCAGATAGGGATTCGAGGAGGTGTCCGAATGCCGAACCTCGATATCTCCGACCCTTCGTGCCCCGGGTGATCCGGGGATTCTTACCATCGCAGTCCTGTTCCTATGTCCCCATGTCGCATAGACAGGTGCCTCGAACTCGGGTATCAGTCTCTTGTAGGAATTGATCGAGGGATTTGTGAACAGACAGGTTGCCCTCGCGTGTTCGAGTATACCTCCGATGAAGTACCTGGCATTCTGGGAGAGTCCCATCTCGTCATCGGGGTCCGTGAAGGCTGATCCGTTCCGGCCCTCCAGCCACATGTGAACATGCATGCCGTTCCCGGAATCCCTCTCCGTGATCTTCGGTATGAAGGACACCGCATAACCGAACTCCCTTGCAGTCAGCCTTGCCAGAAGCTTGTAGAGCATCGAATAGTCGCCGCATCTGACGATATCCGGAACGTGTTTGAACTCCACCTCCACCTGCTGTGCTCCTCCCTCATGGTGATGGAACTTTATATCCAGACCGGCCTTTATCAGGTTGTGTGTGAACTCGTTCCTGAAGGGATCCGAATTGTCCCACGGAACTGAGGCAAAATATCCCTGTTTCGGATGGATGGCATGCAGTGCATCAGTTTCCTTCCCCAGGTCGGAGACCTTGAAGCCTTCCTTCAGAAGGTAGAACTCGAGCTCCGGCTGCAGGTGCGCCGCCTTGAATCCACGGGATTCCAGATGCTCCCTGCACTTCTTGGCAGCGTTCCGAGGGTCCATGGGAAAAGGTCCGGAACCGTCGGGTTCCCAGGTGTCGGTCACCACCCTTGCTACCCTCTGGACACCCTCCCCGTACGGCAGGACCAGCAGTGTCTCGGGATCGGGTATGGCCCTGAGATCGGAGTTCTCGGTCTTTGCGAAACCCACGGATGAGCCGTCGAATGTCATTCCGTCTTGCCATAACTTCCCGTTAAGCATATCAGAAGCCGGGACCGTGAAGGACCTTATCTTGCCATCGAGGTCGGTGAACTGGCAGTATACCCATATCACTCCCTCGTCAGTCAGCTTCGCATTCGCATGGTCGATGATCGCTTCCCTGCCAGATGTCATATCAAGCACCTCGCGGCCATCGGGAAAGGAATGACCTGCTTAAAAGGTTTTCAGTTCCGCCCCCTATTGGCTCATCTCCCAGTTGCCGCCACCCGTGAGATATGTCGGTCCGGTCCCCGAGGACCGCACATCTATGAATTCTCCGAGGAGCTCCCTTCCTCCATCGATCACTATGGGAGTGTAGTTGATATCCCTGGCCATCATCGTCCCATCCCTTCCTACTTCCGTTACCAGGCACCTTTCATGCCGGCCAAGCCTGGTCATCAGGACCTTACGAAGAATTTCCGCATGGACAGCGGCGGTCTGTCTCGACCGGTCCTTCATGACGGAACCCTTGATCTGCGAACCTCTTCTTTCGGCTTCCGTTCCCGGCCTTTTCGAATATCTGGTGATATTGAGAATTTCCGGAGAAACGTCCCTGAGCAAATCGAGGCTCCGCATATGGTCTTGGTCCGTCTCCCCGGGATATCCGATTATCAGGTCGGTGGAGATCGTTGCTCCGGGAATCCTGGACCTGATGGCATCGATCATTCCTCTGAAATCATCCGTGGTATATCTCCTGTTCATTGCAATGAGAATATCATCCGATCCTGACTGAACCGGAACATGAAAGAACTTGAAGACGAAGGGATGGTCGAAGCCGGATAGAATGCTCTCGAGCCTCTCCTTGGCCAGGACCGGGTTCATCATTCCCACCCTTATCCTGTGTTCCTGTCCGATCCCCGCGGTGATCGAGCGCAGAAGGGTGCCGAGGTCCTCATCCTTCCTGTCCGATCCGTACGCGGCCGAATCCTGGGATGTAAGCAATATCTCCTTCCTTCCTTTCTCCACCCCGGCCCTCACCCTGGATACGATATCATCGATATCATAGGACCTCACGATACCCCTTGCAACCCTGGTTATGCAGTACGAACAATCACCGAGGCATCCCGTCGAGATCGGAACGATAGTGTCCAGCCTCTCTCTGGAAGGAACGAACTCAGCATCGATATCGGCCCTGCTTCCCTGATCCATCAACTCCCAGAGGCTTGCCTCGAGCCTGTCGATCCCCATGGAATCAACCACCGATGCGCCTGGATACCTTCGTCCTATCTCATCGGAAGCAATGGCTGCAAGACAACCCGCCACGATCAGTCTCTGACCTCCCTCAACTATCTCCTCCATCCTCCTCCACATCCTTCTCTCCGTGGTGGAGATGACATCGCAGGTAAAGAGAAGAACGGTCCGGGGAGGATCGTCCGATGGTCCGTCATCGTCCGTCATTACCTGAATGCCCATGGAAGTAAGGAGCTCAGCGGCCCTTCTGGCTTCTCCATGGTTCATTGTGCATCCGAATGATTCTATCTTTACAGGTCCCTGTACCACGCTGCTGAGGAATGTTCGGTCCTATATACGGTTTATCGATGTACAGCTCCGGTATATCGCTCATCGGGATGACCTTCCCCGATCCTTTCTTTTAACGGGTCCGATGGTCAAAGGATCTCGAAAGGAGGCTCAACACCAACCATACATGGCCGGCCATCACTCTTCCCTGTTGCCGAGCTTCCCCAGGGAAGGCGCCCTCTTGGGAACCTTTTCTTCGATTATCCCGTCCTCTTCATCGATCTTCTTTTTCTTCGTGGCCTTTGCCTTGGCATCATCGGACCTTGTCGAGGGCAGTGCTGGGGCCTCCTTCCTGGGCAGCGACCTGTCCTCCCTCCCCACAGGTTTCAGTTCGCCCCTCCTGCCGCCCCCGAGCTCGGGTGATCTCTTTCTGCTGTAGATCTCATCGTACTTCTCCCGCGCCTGGGATTCTCGTATGCTCTTGTTCCTCTGGGCTGTTATGAACAGGGCAATGAAGATGACCATCACAACAACCATGAAACCGAGGAAAAGCATCATCAGACCCCAGCTTCTGGTGATCTGTCCCGATCCTATGAACACCTCGTCCTCCGATTTTGCTCTCGGGGCCTGCTCATCCGTCTCGTAGACGGGACCGGACAGTATGAGATAGGCGAAATGGCTAACCCTCGTGCTCTTGTCGGCCTTCCAGGAGACGTTGAACTCTTTCTCCTCTCCCGGCTGGATCACTCCTACCTCGCCTTTGAGGAGCACCGTGCCGGCAAGCTCTATCCGCCATTTCACATCACCCTCCCTCGTCGCATACGGATAATCGTTCTCGAGGGTGAAGATGAAATGGATCCTCTCGTCCAGCTCATAATCCGGTTTGGGATAGAGCTTGAGATCCGGTAGTCCGTCCTTGTCCATGTCGGTGATCTTGAGATCCACGATTATCAATTTGAGAGACAGCTGCAGGAAGCTCTGTTTCACAAGCTGTCCGTATCTGTATCTTATGCCGAGGACCCCGCTCTCCGGCATGGTGTCGAGCGACACCGATGAGCTCATGGTGATCCGGACCCCCTGAGACGGTGAAAGAGAAACAACAAGGGTCTCAAGGTCCGCCTCGGAAAAAACGAACCGTCCGGGGTCCGCACCCGAAACGTTCAGCTCCTGTGAGCCGGATACCTGGACCTCACTGGTTCCTCCGCCGACCTGGACGGAATGGAAGACGAATGGGGCCCAGATCGGCCTGTTCTCAAGCTCCAGGGTCACGGTATCGAAGAAGTTTCCCCGGTTCCATATTTCGAAAGTCACCAGGTTGTCCCCGAGGGTCATCCTGTAGGTGTTCCCGACACCCGATGGCGGGGTGGAGATACCCTCGACGGCGTCGCGTCTTGCAACCTCCACCTTCAGTCTGAACTCCGTTTCGTTGGATGTTCCAGTTGCCTTCATAATGACATCGTGCTTGCCGGCGAACGCTGTCGGGGGGACATAGACCACGGGATGGAACCTCCTCGAAGATTCCGGATCCACCGAAATTGAATAATCCATGGGGTCCACGGTATCGTTGAACCCGATCCCCCATCCGCTCGGGGTGGAGAATTCGGAGATTATCGCGTAATCCGTCTCGGAGGCCAGGTTCTCGATGATGAGATCGAAGGAGACCGAAGATCCCGGATTTACCTTCTGATATCCGATGGGGGTAACCGAGGTCCTCAGATCGTATATCGTTTGTACCCGGAAGGTCAAAGACTGGGAGGAGAAAGGCCTGGTGATACCGTCAACCTTGGCTGCGATGGAGGAGACCTTCTGGGAACCTATGGGCTCGAACTCCGGAGCGCTCACCCTAACTGCAACCACCTTCGTGGCTTGAGGGGGGATGAGAAAGTTCCTTTCGGAGAAAGATACTGTCCATGTATCCTGGATGTCCTCGTCGGACGGTATCATGCCCGGTATCTCGAGCGTCACGTTGAGGACAACCTCGCCGATGTTCCCCACCTCGATGGTGAAATCGGCCGGAACCTCTCGTCCGAGTATGTATGAGGCGGATTGGGTCGAGATGATCAGGGGGCCCTTCTGGCACACGATCTGGAGCGTGATCGTCCAGAACCTTTCGGAGCCCTCATCGGTCACGTTGATGAGAAGGTTTGCAGTTCCGACCTTCGGATTCTTGATGTAGAGATAGACGGATTCCGCTTCGAGCGGTTCAAGATCGACCGGCATGTTCTGATTGCCGTTCTCCAGAAAGACCAACCATCCTTCCGGGATACCGGATACGCTGATGCGGTAGCGTATCTCCGTTCCGCCCGGATTTTCCACCCTTATGAGATAGTTCTCGGTATCCCCGGGTTGAAGATAATCTATGTAGGATGTGGTACCCGCCACTTCCTTGGAATAACCTCCGGACAGACTTACGGGATAGTCTTCCGGCAGTCCGTCCGCATCCTGGGTGGCATGACCTCCGAAAATCGCTGATATCGATATCAAACAAAGAAGTGCAATTGGAATGGCTGTTCGCGGACTCATCGGGACACCACCAGTTCATTCAAAGCGGGGCTATAAATAATTGGTGTATTGATGAACATCATACTTCAAGCTTCATCCTGGACTCGCATTCCTCAAGCTTTGTCCTGGCCTTGACCAGACCAGGTTGGATCTCCAGCGCCCTCCTGAGGAAAATGGCCGCTTCCTTGAGGAGCGGGGGATCCAGCTCCATGAAAAGTGATCCCAGGTTCAGCCAGGCCCTTTCGTAATTGGGATCTATCTCGAGTGCCTGGTTGAAGGATTGGATTGCGGACTGCTTCTTGTCAAGCTTCTGCTGAACGACCCCCAGATTGTTGTAGGCTCTGTAAGACGAGGGATTGCTGTCCACGACCTTGTTGAAGAGTGCTTCAGCCTCCTCGAGGTCGCCGGACATGAAGTAGGTATTGCCCAGATGATAGAGTACCTCATCGTCATTTGGATATTCCGCAAGTATGTTCTCGAGCGTTCTCCTTGAACCCTCCATATCACCGGAGGATATCCTGTCAAGCGCTCCCTGGATGAGATCGTACATCCTGTCGTCCCTTTTCTTCTGGATCGCTTTGTTCGTGCCGCGGATGACCCTGATCCTTTTTGGCGACACGACACGCCGGACCCTGGGTCTCATCGTTTCCTTCTGTGTGGTCCGTAATGCCTCCTTCCTGACCTCCTCCACCTGTCTGGAACGGTCCAGTTCCCTTTTCAATCCTTCAACATGATCCGCGTCGACTGGGGGAGTCTCCAAGGGTACGTCATCCTGAGGAGGCATCAGTTCTCTGATCAGCCGCATGTCTATGTCGTCGGAGATATCGCCTTCGACTCTTCCCGATCCCCTCGAACCGCTGACTTCCAAACCATCACTGCCTTTCTCCATATGGACATAGGTCCGGACCTCTTCCTTCAGGCTCTCGATCTCCCTGGCCAGACCATCCTTCTCCCTGACCTTCTTTTCCCAGGCCTCCTCCTGTTTGAACAGTTCGGTCTTGTCCACCTTTCCGTTCAACATCAACTCGATTGTAAGCCGCTTTCTCATCTCCTCGAGGGACTTCTTCTCATCATCGATCTCTTCCTTCAATGCTTGGAGCTTTCTCTCCTTCTCCCTGATGGTCCTGTACTTGTCAGATGAATCCTTGGTTTCCTTGGACCTGTCGGTCAGGAGTGCACCAAGTCCTCTTCCAAGCGGCTTTGTCATTGAAACCATCCCCTGCCCGGGCCAATACCCTGCACTTCCTAACCTATAACACGATTGTATTATTAAAGAGGTTTACTTCAACGGCTGACCGGGATACACGGTCCAGTACTCAACTTTTTATATGACCTCGTTTTCTCCCTGATGAAAACGGCGCTCCCATAGTGTAGACCGGCCAATCATTCCGGCCTTTCGAGCCGGTGACTCGGGTTCGAATCCCGATGGGAGCACTCTGGTTTTTTTAATTTTGCAATAAATTATATCATACTCCCTTCCCGCAATTATCTCCCCACGTCCATGACAATATGTCCGCGAATATCATTGCTGGACAACTACCTTCAAATGAGAATTCGGGATATTTAAAGGATGTTGTTTAACATGTTAAGATTATACCAAACCTGTTATAAAGAATTAACATGTTAACGGGCTGATCGAGGACGGGTAAACTTGTACGAAGCCATTTTGGATGTGAGCCTGGATAAGTGCTGGATAGGGGAAACGATGAAGAGATTCCCCATCTCGCTCAAGATCATGGACAGCATTCCGTTCAGGGAAAAAGGTGTCCAGGACCTTGTTGAGGTCGATCTCGGAAAAACGGATATCGATGAACTGACCGAGTTCATCTCGGGTCTGCCGGATGTGGATTTCGTCAAACACCAGGATATCAAGAACAGAAAAAGGGTGAAGATGATCATCGGAGTGAACACCTGCCCGGGTTGCAGGGCTCTTGTCGATGCGGAGACCTTCCTCCTTGCCAGGAGGTCGCTCGACAAGGCATGGGCCCAGTGGCGCGTCCTCCTAACGGAATCCGGGCACATCGAAACGCTGACCGGGAACCTCTCGAAACTCGGGATGGATTATAATCTGATAGACCTCCACGAGTTCAAGGACTGGGATTCTCTGAAAAAGAATGAGGAACTGGTACTGAAGGAAGCGCTGCATGGAGGATATTACGATTTTCCGAAAAGGATCGGTATAAGGGAGATCGCAAGGAAGCTCGGTGTATCCACCGCATATGTGTCCTACACTCTCAGATCGGGTCAGAAAAAGGCCATCCAGAAATATTTCGGGATAAAGGAACGCTAGTTCCTGTTAACATATCTGGGAAAAAGATATATCCAGATCAGTATTGGAATACAGGATGTCATCCAAGATGAACTGCTGGGAGATCATGGACTGCGGCAGACACCCGGGGGGCAAGAACGAAGAGAAAGATGGTGCCTGTCCCGCAGCGACCTCCAGGGATCTTGATGGCATTAACAAGGGAACGTGCGGCGGAAGAGCTTGCTGGA
>JBLIRL010000023.1:0-25101 GCA_049472275.1 Thermoplasmatota archaeon
ATGGTACTCCGCATCGTCGTCTGCCCACACGGGTTCGTATTCGCCCCTGTCGACCCCCGCATCCTCGAGGTATTCGACTGTGATATCATCCACCGGAAAGACGGATCCCTTGGCATCCATCTCCACACCCATGTTCGCCATGGTGAACCTGTCACCGATGCTCAAACCCCTGATATCGCCATGGTACTCGACGCATCTGTAGGCCGCCCCGGAGGCCGAGACCCTTCCTATGATCTCGAGGATGAGGTCCTTTGCGAAAACACCCTTAGAGAGGCCGCCCCTCAATACCATCTTCATGGAGTGAGGTACCTTCAACCACATCTCACCACGGAGCAGGAGCGAGGCGGCCTCGGTCCTGTCGATACCCGTGGAGAATGCCCCCACAGCACCGTAGGAGCAAGTGTGGGAATCTGAGCCGACTATGACCTGTCCCGGCAGCGCCAGCCCCTCCTCGACCACGACCTGGTGGCAGACCCCGACACCTGCGTCGTAGAAGTTCCTGATGCCGAAGCGTTGGACGAACTCCCTGATCTTCTTGTGATTGGTGGCCGTTTTCTCATCTGACGCGGGAACAACATGGTCCAGGACAATTATCGGGAACTCCGGGTCCACTATACCGTACCTGTCCAGATCATCGGATATCTTGCCGATGATGGCGGCCGTATTGTCGTGGGTGAGAAGGTGGTCCGGTCCGAGGGTGACTATCTGGCCGGGGACCACGCTCTCGAGTCCCGCCTTCCCTGCCAGCAATTTCTGCGTGAAAGTCTCTCCCATCAATATCACCTCAGCATGGTTTTACGAGGAGCCCTCCCCTCTTGTATATTAGAAGCTGGACGTCCGAAAAGGGCTCTCCTTTGATGAAGGCCCCATTCGTGCGGTTGACGATCCTCCCCCGGACCACATCCACCTCAAGTTCGTCACCGTCGTCGAGACCTCCCTCGACGGGATCGTAGACCATCACGGGCATCCCGGCGTTAACGGCGTTCCTCTCGTAGATGGCCCCGAAGGATTCGGCGAGTATGATGGAGATTCCCAGAGATCTGAAGCAGTCCACCGCCTGCTGCCTCGAGCTTCCCGCCCCGAAGTTCTTGCCTACGACGACGATGTCCCCCGGCTTCGCCCTTCTCGAGAAATCCTCGTAGCCTTCCAGGTTGTCGAAGGCATACTGGCCCATTTCATCGATATCGGTGGTCGTCAGGTACCTATTGTGATAGATCATGTCCGTGTCGATATTGTCCCTGGGGATGTACCATGCCCTCCCTCTGAAGACCGTCCCCTCCCTCGCCTCGACCTCCCTGCAACCGGCCTCCTCGCTTCTGGTCCCCTGCCCCGACGGGAAAACCGAAGGCACCGCCGGGATGTCAGATGCGGATGTGACGAACCCGGCGACCGCGGATGCCGCGACGGTCTTCGGGGAAGCGAGGTATACCGATCCTTTTCCCTGCTTCCCCCTGTAATTGCGGTTCCCGGTGGAGATCGTCATCTCTCCCGGTCCGTTCTGTCCGATCTGGCCGGCAGCGCACCCAGCGCATCCGGCATTTCCAACAAGCGCTCCAGAATCCATGAACTTCCTGATGATGCCCTCCTCGAGACACCTCTCCCAGACCTTTCTCGTTGAGGGAACTACCTTGAGGACGACACCGGGGGCCACCTTCCTGTCACCCAGGATATCGGCTGCAGCCTTCAGGTCCTCGTACCTACCGTTTGTGCAGGAGCCTATGAAGGCGGAATCTATCTTCTCCCCTTTCACCTCCTCCACGCTCACTGCATCCTCGGGATGCCCGGGTCTAGAGACCATGGGCCCTATCCCCTCGATGTCTATCTCGATGGTCCTGTCATAGACGGCATCGCCGTCCGCTTCGATTTCTCCCCCGCCCCCGAGCTCCTCTATCACGGAGCTGCTCGGAGGGAACAGGATGATGATACCACCCATCTCGGTGCACATGGAGGCGATGGTTATCCTCCCCGAGAGATCCAGGGAGTCCACGTATTCTCCGTAGATCTCGGCGGCGTAGCCAAGGAGCCCGTTGGCCCCGAGGACCTGGAGCATCCTGAGGACAACATCCTTCGGAGTAGAGTCAGCCGAGGGGGTCCCCTCAAGTTCGATCCTCAGGGACCTCGGGACCTTGAACCATACGCTTCCTCCGGAGAAAGCAGCGGCTATGTCAACATCGCCCATGCCCTGACCGAACGCTCCTATCGCCCCCAGGATGTTGGCATGCGAATCCGTGGATACGAAGACCTCTCCCGGTCTCACCAGTCCGTCATCGATCGCGATATGCGTTCCGATACCCATGTCGATGTCGTAGACCTTAATGCCCTCTTCCCTTGCGAACTGCCTGCAGATCTGCTGGTTCGCCGCGTACTTCTGGTCGGAACCTCCGGGATTGCAGTCGAAGGTGAAGAAGGTCCTCGTCGGATCGTCCACTGGCAGTCCGTTGTCCCGGAGGTTCTTGACCACGTTTGCTCCACCGAAATCCCTTGCAACCCTGGCGTCGATCCTCACATCCACGATGTCTCCCGGTCCAACCTTTCTACCTGAGTTCTTCGATATTATCTTCTCTATGATCGTCTGACCCATGTCGATCCCTCACTGAATCAAAGCATCCTTGTTGAGGTACACCAGCGGGTTGAAGGTGGCGAAATCCGCCTGATGGATGAGGATCGTCTCTACGACCTGAGGCCGCCCCTCGCCCTCCTTTGCATGGCATGCGATCGTGTTTAGGTATTCCTCATCGAAGCCGGCTTCTGCGGCAAGCACCGTTCCGGATATCGGGTGCCGGATGCAGTTCCCGCTCCGGCTCTTCCTGTAGCCGCCCTGACCGTCCGGCTCTATCTCGAGTAATTTTCCGACGTCATGGAGGAGACCCCCCGCGATCAGCCGGTCCATGTCGATCTCATAGGGCATCATCGAATAGGTCTCCGTCTGCGCAAGGGCGAGCCCCATGGCACCGTCGGTAACTGCCCTCGTATGTTCTATGAAGTTGACACCGTGAGTATCTGTGAGAAGCGTGAAGGGCATCCTGAGGAGGTCGTCGACCTCCTCCCAGCCGCCTCTCTCACAGCCTATGAGCCATGTCCTGACCACCATGTCGGCCATATCCTTGTCCTTCATCGATCCCAGCTGCTGTTCGAAAAGACCGCGAATATCATCCTCCGTTATCATCGGATCACCTCTCCGTGTACCCCGTAAAGGCCCACTCAATGGTTCCAGGTTAGCGGTGAGAGGTTATATATTGGTTTGCGGAGGGAAAATTTCCGAACCATAATTGTGGATGTTTAGACATACATCCTAGTCCAAAATTTCGCCTGCGTGATACCGACCAGGAAATCTTTAAAAATCAGAAGGACCGCTCGAAAGCCACCCACCGGAGATGGGTGGGGTCGACCCCCGATACGACCCCGGATTGAGTGCGTTGATGACCGGAAACCAGGAACCAAGACCTCTTGCTTTCTGGAGGGCCCTCCTTCCACATGAGGGCCCGATATTTATTTTTCAATCCCCCCTCCGCCCGATCCCGGACCAAGGGGAGATAACAGCATGGTAAATTAATAAAGTACGAGAAGCGATACAATGACCATGGGCGATGCAGGGAGATGGATATTCACTTTGGCGGTCTGCTCAATTCTCCTTTGGACGCTTCCCCCAGCAAGAGGAGAGGATGCACGCGAATGGGACCAGTGGACTTATCATACCTCAGGTGAGATCTCATCCTCCCTCGAGAGACTTGCCTTGGACCATGAGAACGCCGAGTTCACGACCGCACAGGAACTCCTCGGTACTCGGGAGGTCCATGGCGGTCTCGAGGTCCCGATCCTGTTCATAGGCGATCGCGGGGACGATCGAAGGGAATGGATAATGATCATAGGAGCCCATCATGGGGACGAACCGGATTCCGCCGAGGCTGTCCTGGCATTCGCCCATTATATACTGGGATCGGGGGATGGCACCGTCCTCTCGTCAGATCTCATGGATTCGATCAACATGGCTGTCCTGCCAGTGGTCAATCCCTACGGGCTCGATCATGGTTCGAGGTATGACGAGAACGGCGAGGACCCCAACAGGGACTACCCCTTCGAGCCGGAGCCCTACGGGGCCAATTCGGACGGGATCCCTCTGACGACCGCAGGCGCCCACGCCGTTCATTCGCTGGCAATGATGTACCCCATCTCGGTGTCGCTGTCCTTCCATACGGGATCCGAGGGGATCTTCACCCCTTGGGGGGCCGACAATGTCAGGAACCTTACCCCCGACCAGAACATGTTCAGGGACCTTGGGTCCGTTCTGTCTGAAGCCTCGGGAAGGGACCTGGACTTCGGACCTGCCAATGATTTCGGTTCCCTTGGTTATCTGAACGGAGCCTTCGACGACCATCTCTACGGGTCGAGCTTCTACAGCCAGCATCTGTCCTCGGTAGGTATGGCCCTGCCGTGGTCGACCGCGACTGCCACTATAGAGATGATCGCGAAGAAGGGCAGGGACGAGACGAGGCTCGGGAACCTTGACGGTGTGTTCTTTCCCGGAAGTCAGAACGACGGAATGGTGCCGATGGGCGTGAGGATGTGCCTTGCTGCCTGCCAGCTTCTGGAACCCGAGGTCGACGGTGAGGTCTCCCTGCAGAACGGCGACCTGAAGGTGGACCTGACTTTCACCGGAGGGACATCTCCGTCCGTATCCGATATCACGATAAATCGAAAGGGGGCGAAGATCGCCACATTCGCTCCGTCTGTGGATAAGCATCCCTTCCTTCCCGAGTACTACATCAGAGGCGGCACATCGGTTCCGGAGCCTCACGAGGGGTGCGAGATTCGCCTTGGCATCTCTCACGACGCAGATTGGAACGATCACGAAGCGACGAGCGATCCAGGGATAGCCCCGTTATCCCTCTTCTCCCTATCTAGACGGGGGGCCGATTACATTGAGCTGACATGGTCCATCGAGGGGCCTCGCTCCGAAGAAATGGACAGGCTCCGGATCACCGCCATAACCCCGTCCCTGCAGCAGGCGGGGAACAATGCTACCATCACAATCGACGTCCCACCCTCCCTCGGGGAGCCCCTTCACATGGACATAAGCGCCAGGGTCGATTGGAACGAGGAGACAACCCGCATCTCCGGGGAGAACATAACAGGCGGAATCTCGAGTTACGAATTCTTCACCCCTCTGATGGAGGGCGATGCCGCGGTTGTGGTGAACCTGACTACAGACACAGGAATCCACACAGCCACCTCGTGGATGAGGCTCTATCCTTACGTCCGGATAACGAACGTCATGAGGGTCATAGGGGAGACCGAAGTCTTCAGGGTGCATATCGGTGTGGATGCAGCATTCGGTCCGACGAGTGTCTTCTACGGGATCTCCAGGGGACTCCAGACGGATTGGGGTGATGAGATGTGGGTTGTCCCGCCGACTGGCCTGGTTGCCCCAGGGTACGGGCCCCTGACCTTCGATCTCGACCTTTCCGGGATCGGCGGGATGGTGTACCTCAGGGTCTGCAACTTCCCGGGTGCCGTCGAGACCTATCATCTCTTCGATCTCGACCTCGACGTTCACGTATCCGTCCCCGTTCCGCGTCTGGAGGGCGAACTCCTGACGATCGGACCGTCCTTGATCCACATGAGGTGGGACGGCATGACGGCTATCACGCCCTCCGATTACTCGATCACCTACACTGTCGATATCAGGAACACAAGGACGAACGGTACCGATACCCATGAACTGATCTGGCTGTCCGTCGATCAGATGTCTGCCGCGGATCGGGACGCCCTGCTGGAGACGGCTCGGTCGATCGGGATACCGGAGGAGGATGTCCAGGGAGGATGGATCGGCATAAGAGGCGTCCCGCAGGACGATGGTATATATTCAATAAGGCCGCATGTTACGGGGGACATCATAGATGGGCGCCCCTTCACTCTCGGCGGGTTCGATATGCAGCTTGGAGCGATCAACGCCTTCACCGTCGGGGGATCGGAGGATGTCGATGATGACGAGGGGGACGAAAGACAGTTCCCGACAAACCTGGCCATATTCGTTGTAGCGGTAATAGCCGGTGTGTTCGTCCTTTCGATCCTCAGGAAGGACGCGCATCTCTCGAGCGATGAGGGGGAGGAGCCCGCGGAAGAGAGGGGACGTAGACGCAGGATTCCAACCCGGCCCGAACTTGCTCGCGGGGAGAATGTCAGGAGGCGGGCGCCTCCGTGGAAAGGGGACGGTTTCAAGTAGTTGAAGCATTTTTACGGTGATGATAACATGGTCAGGATCTCGCCTTCTATCCTTTCCGCGGACCCGTACAGGCTCGACAGGGAAATCCAGAGGGCCCTCGACACCGGAATAGACATGCTTCACGTCGACGTGATGGACGGACACTTCGTCCCCAACATAACCTTCGGTCTCCCACTCGTGAGCTCGCTCAGGAGGAATGTGGATGCGGAACTGGACGTTCATCTCATGATCTCCGATCCCGACAGATATGCACCACTCTTCGCCGAGGCCGGAGCTGACATCGTTACCGTCCATGTCGAGGCCACGAACCACCTCAACAGGCTGCTTTCGTCCATAAGGGAGAAGGGAGCGAGATGCGGGGTGACCCTCAATCCCCATACGTCCCTGGACTCCATAAGGTGGGTACTTGCAGATGTTGACATGGTCCTGATCATGTCCGTGAACCCGGGGTTCGGCGGCCAGTCGTTCATCCCCAACTCAGTGGATCGGGTAAGGGATATCAGGCTCATGATCGAGGAAGCGGGTGTTGACGTCCCTATCGAGGTTGACGGTGGGATAACCCCGGAGACCGCGCCCGATGTTGTCGAGGCCGGTGCAGGTGTACTGGTCGCAGGATCCGCTGTATTTTCAGCCAACGACAGGGCGATAGAGGAGAATATTGGGGCCCTGCGAGAGGCCATCAGGCATGGTCTAGCCCGTAGGACCTGAACAGAAGAGTGCAGAATCCGCTCGCCACGGTCTCAGATACGATCTCGCCCGTGGAGCCGTCGATGACGGTTATGTACTCCTTCTTCGGGTCGGATGCGTCCGGGACGTAGGTTATGAACAGGTCCTTGCGGTGCTCTCTTTCCATTCCGACCATATTGTAAAGGAGCGTTGAGAACGGAGAGGAGCCTCCGTTGCCTCTGTGGACCATGTCCAGGACCATGTTCGGGGAGAACTGTTTGGATATGAAGAACCGGTCAGCGTTCTCCGAGGACGCAAGGAGGGACTCGAAGCCCGCCAGGGTCAGCATGTTCCTGCCCGGTTCCGCCGTGGTGATCACGATGTCATCGCTCTCAGCGAGAAGCCCCATCCTTTTCCTGTCCACCAGCGATGTGCCACCCGGCTGGGTGATGACCTCGAAGGAGACTGCCTCGGAGCTCCCCATACTCTCCGGTCCGGACAGAGTGATGTTCCAGACCCTCGATCCGGAGATGCCGGTGTCGTTCCTGGAGTAAGATGAGCTGTGGGTCGTGATCCTGTCCTCACCGTATCTTTCGACGAACTCCGGGACGATCCTCCCTTCAGAGAGGGCCAGTTCGAGACATTCCTTCGGCGTCGCCCAGAAGGAGGTCTCCCGGCCTCCCTCCCCTATCACCATTCCGTCCATCGGGGTGGCCACCTCCTCGACCCTGGGGGCCTCGCGGGGGTCGAGCGCCCAGGATATCTCCGGTCCGGAACCGGTATAGAAGTACCGGGTAACCTCCGAGATGCTTAGATAGACGGAGGTCACGCCTTCGTCGGAGGAATACGACCCTCTCGCGACGAGTTCTATTGTATCAGGATAAGGGCTGACCTCCGAGAACAGGACCCGGTAGGTGATGGATATCCCGTCCGTTCCGGGGCCCTCCGCGATGACAAGCGCCTTGTTCCCCTCGACATCCGAACTGATCCTATCAACGCTCCACTTCAGGCTAGTTAAGGGGAGCAGGACACCGAGCTGGTCGAGAGATAAGCGCTCCGTGAACTCTCCGCCAGATCCCTCCCTGAGCGTCCGGTTCGCCGGTAGAAGCGATCTCCAGACCAGGTCCTCCCAGGACCCGCGAACATCCCGGAGCGAGACATCGACCTCAGAGCGCTGAGGATTGGGGCCGATGAATCCGCGGGTCTCGAGGATCGTGTTCATATTCTCCCTCATCTCCCGGGTCATCTCGTCTTGGTAAATCCTTCGGGTCCTCGTGATGTCCCCGTTCAGCTCGAGGGTGCCGGTCTCGTTCGATTCGTATATCATCTCCTGGACGCCCTTCAGCTCCCAGGAAGTCTCCTCGAGGGTGAGAGTCCTAGTAATGGTTCCAGACTCGGATAGCGATCCTGTCACCGCTCCGCTCTCCTTATCGGTCCTTCCGACACTGAGGTTCATCTCGTAGGAGGTCACGTAGATGTCCCCGGACCTGGAGGAGGGCACGACAACGCTGGCAGAGTCTACATTCTCGTCCTGGACCCCTCCCAATATCCTTCTCAGTTCGTCCGGGATGCCGTTGTAGACGATACCTGCTCCTATGTTCAGCACTATTGCGCCTATGAGCAGAACATATATCGTCTTTCTCAGCAAGGGACCGCCTCGTCTTAGATCATCATCCGAAGATGGAAGCCAGTTCGGATCCTTCCACGGAAGTAACGTAAAGTAGCTGGCCTGAGTTCGCATCGATCGCGGCGGAGAACGTGGACCCGCCCGTCCATACCTGGTCCTTCTGCAGGCTCCAGGCGTTGTTGGCAGTGGGTGTCTGAATGCCTGTCAGCTGCTGGATGAGGAGGAGTCCCTGATTATTCTGCTCGTTGAAGCCCACGAGACTGTAATAGAACCTGATCCCCTCGGTGAGCTGATTGTTCTCGAATGCCTCCGATTTCACATCGTCATCGATACGAAGGATCTTCTCCGAATGTGTCAGTGTGACAACCTCACTGCTGAGGTCGAAGCTTTCCTCGTCAATCCCGCCCCTTCTCCTTCCGTGGGCGCTGTCACCCTCGTCGGCCGCAATGAACGTGGAGACCTTGGTGTCCCCCGTCCTCGATTCCTCGTACGACCTCGCGACGAGTATCCTGTATCTCCACTCCGGCCATTCTCCGTTCTTTTCTCTGTATTCGTACATGTTCTCGTTGCTAGAGACATATGAGAAAGTAAGGTTCCACCAGTAGGTCTGGTTTCTCTCGAGCCTGTCCTCGAACGATCTGTTCCATCCTGAACTCTCCACCACGACGAGCCCCTGTCTCTCGTATTCGTTCATGAAATCCTTGAGGTCATCCGAATTGTCCATTGCATGGTTCACCGCTTCGTTGACCGTGAAACCGCTGAAGGAGGACCTATCGACCTCGGACCCGTCGGCCGGAACGTAGCTCCAGCCATCGTACTCTCCGGCGGGATGCAGGTCAGGGTACTCTGAGTGTCCCGAGGGATCTCCCCACGGGATATCTACCGTTCCTCTTCTGAGCGCTCCTTCCTCATCCTTGAGCTGCTGTTTTGTTTCGAGTATGATCCAGAAGGTCTCCTCCTCCCCGAAATAGCTTGAGTTCGTCCTCGTGTACCCCTTGATCGGGAATGGATAGTCAGCCGTGAGATAGAACTGTCTGTTGAAGTAGAGAAACCCCCAGATGTCGCTCGTTACGTTCACCTTGAAGGTATCATGTCCAAGCAGCTTGTAGGCTCCCTCGACGCTCCAGTTGTATTCCCTGTTCTCCTCGCCCCAAACGGGATCACCCTCATATATTCCCCTGGAGTTGAGCGTGAGAACCTGGTCCATGCCGTATATTGCGTCGTCCATGGAGACCACGGGGTCGTCCCTGGGATCGGGATAGGTCTTGAGATCGATAGCGTACGAGATATCGGCAAGGGCGGCTCCCTGGGATCCGAAGACCGAACCCAGGTCCTCTATGGCGATCTCCCCGTTGTTGAGGGCCTTCAGGGAATGCTTGTCGAAGACGTTGGTGAACTCCGATCTCTGAAGCTCCAGGGTTCCCGGAATTGTAGCCGTATCCACCTCGCTACCCTCTATCTTGAGCGAGAATGACGCCCTCGTCTCGTATGACAGCTCCATTGAATCGTGAAGAGTGTGGAATCCGTCCTCAACCTCCTGGATCTCTTCTATGTACTGCAGAAGCTCTCCCTCGCCTGTGAAGGTGTACCTGCCCCATTCACCGGATGTCTTGTTCTCGTAGAACAACTGAGCGAACAGTTCGTAGTCGTAAAGGGCCTGGTCACCTATCTTGACATCGGGGACCTGAAGTGTCGTGATGTCAGATTCCTCGAGTCCTCCGTTGTCGTTGTCGTCTTCCTCATCCCCGGTCCCGACCCCTTCCTCGAGAGTGGGGGGGTCGATGAGATAGAGAAGGTTTCCAAGAACTGCTATGGTCGCTACGGTGATCACTATCCATTTCATTGGCCGCACCTTATTCCGTGTACATAATAACCGTATAGGAGGGCTATAAGTTCTGTCGCTTCATATTTAGGGTCCCTTATATTAAGGTTCTGGAGTATCGCGTTAAATGGCCACTGACAATTCCAGAGCAAAGGTAATATCGGAGAAGTCCTTCATTCGATATCGAGGTATGACCATGACCGACGAAATGTTCGACCTGGCGATCATCGGAGCGGGACCGGCGGGATTCACGGCCGGCATCTATGCGGGGAGGTCAGGTCTCAAGACGGTGATCCTTGACAGGCAGATGGCCGGGGGACAGGTCGTCATCTCACCGTCGATCGAGAACTGGCCAGGTGAGAAGGACATATCCGGCCCCGATCTCACAATGAAGTTCAGGGAGCATGCCGAGAACTACGCCCAGATACGGGAGTTCTCCGAGGTAGAATCCGTATCTAAGGACAAGGTGTTCCATATAGGAACCCCTGAAGGCGAGACAAGGGCCAAGGCCCTAATCCTGGCCACAGGTGCGGAGCACAGGAAGCTAGGCGTCCCAGGCGAGGAGGAGCTAAGCGGAAGGGGTGTCAGCTACTGTGCCACATGTGACGGCTTCTTCTTCAAGGGAAAAGACGTTGTGGTCGTCGGCGGGGGAAGCACGGCACTCCTTTATGCGATATACCTAAACAATATCCAGTGCAGGGTGAAGCTCGTTCACAGAAGGGACGAATTCAGGGGCGAGAAGGCCCTTCAGGACCAGGTGAGGTCCCTCGATATAGAACTGATTATGGATACGGTGGTTGAGGAGTTCGTCGGAGGGGACCAGCTCGAGAAGGTCAGGCTCAGGAACGTGAAGACCGGGGAGACGGAAGAGGTCCCCATCGATGGGACTTTCGTCGCCATAGGTGAGATCCCCAGGAACGAGATCCCCAGGTCCCTCGGGGTGAAGCTCGATGAGGAAGGGTATGTCGAGGTCGACCGGAGGATGAAAACATCGGTCCCCGGGGTCTTCGCCGCCGGGGATGTTACCGGAGGATTGAAGCAGATAGTGGCGGCAGCAGCCGAAGGAGCGATTGCGGCCACCTCGGCCTTCGAGGATCTCATGGAGCCCTACTGGATCGAGAGCGGTTAGTCATCCTCGTCATCATCATCATCATCCTTGCCCTTGAGCTTCTCACCCTCGACCATCAACCCGCCGAATACCATTCTCTCTATTGTCTGGGCCGACCACAATCTCTGCGTGTGGTAGTCGACATCGTGCCTCATCCGGAGTTCCGAATCTATCTGGACCCTGGCAAGATGAAGCCTCATATCCAATATGGACTCGTTCTCGATGATATCCTCGATGAGCTCGGGCAGAAGAAGGGGCTCCGCAAGGCAGGTGGCTATCATCTCCAGCAGGGGGTCCGCCTTTCCGGTGACCTTACCGCCGCACAGTACCTCGAGTGATTCCCTGTACCTGACCGAGTTCCTGACCCTTTCCTTGTTCATCCTCCCTCCAACGGACCTTCCGGATTTAGCATTTTGGGAAGTCGGCGGGCAAAGCGGTAAAATACGGTTAGGGAGGTACCCTGGTATGCCCTTCTTCGTGCAGGGAAGCTACAAGTTCGAGATCGGAAAGATAATTTGTGTGGAGCTCGAGGATGAGGACCATTCCCCTTTGATCTTCACCAAACCGGCGACCTCCGTAATCCATCAGGACGATGAAGTTCGTGCGATGGACGATGGAGGGAAGCTCGATTTCGGTCTTTTTTTCGCCATGGCGATAGGCAAAAAAACCGAAAGATCGAAGAAGGCAAAGATATCATCCGTGCTCGGTTTCGGGGTCCTTGTGGACATATTCGACGAGGAGGAACTCTCGAAGATCAAAAAGGAGGGTCTACCTTGGGAGATGACCAAAGGCAGGGACACGTCTTGCCCGATATCCGAGTTCACACCATCGAAGGATATCGGCGACCTATACGGCCATGAGGTGTACCTGGAGATAAACGGGGATGAGGTGCTCAAAGCGAGCACGAGGGACCTCCAGGTAGGATTGGAGGATGCGATGACCCTAATCTCCGAAAGTATGACACTTGCACCGGGGGACATCGTTGCGGTCAAGATCAAGGAGTGCGTGGGAATCCTCGGAGAGGGGGATGAACTGGAGGCGGGAATATCCTCCGTCGGCATAATCCGGAACCGGATCGTGCCACCCTCGAGGGGTTAGAAAAGCCGTTCTGTTGCCCGGGAAAATGCATTGCTCTTTATGATGCGGATTGGTAACCGATTTATATCAAGAGAGCTCCATTTCCAATGGAGAAAATATCTTTTACCGAAGAACGTACCTCATTGCGTCATTTAGTTATCTTTCAACTATAAAAGAATGCCAAATTTACCAAACCCATCTTAAAGAAAATAACGCATCATAACCTGTAAAAATGTTACAGTTTCCAATGGAAATCCATGAAAATTATTATATATCGGGGATGCTTATGGGTTTTTTGCCCGGTAAAAGTTGCGTTCCAACGGTCCATGTTGTCCGGATCGGAATGCGACCTCCGGCGCACCAAAGGGGATCCAAGCACAACTCCTCCGGGAGATGTTTTTGGATTTGAGACTGTTCGGTTAGGGGTGTTCGAACCTCGGTTCTTACACTTACTTCCGGCGAACAGATGATCTGGCCTTTGCTCTCATCCCCAACACCTGATCCGAAACCGTCCTTCGGGACCGTCGAAGAAAAGGCCTTGGGGAAAAGGTCCCTGAAAAGGGTTCCTAAAGGAGTGAAGGTTCCCCCAATGCCTCGGCAAAAGGGAAGACAAGCGCCGTCATGCGGATCGGACCCGCGGAGTCCGGTATCCCGATGAAAACCAGTCCTTCGGGTCTGGCAATCAGAAGGACCACCAGTCTCCAAGGCTCCACCCAGGAACCCCGCCTTATCTCCTTCGGGAGATAATCCAGGGCGATTGGATGGGACCTGGGATCCACCTGTCCCCGAAGAAGCGTCCCCGGACGTTTCTTCAAAGACGGGTTCCAGAAGGTCTGTCGGCCTTCCTTCGTTTCCCTTCCCCGGAAGGGACTCGAATAGGAAGATGGACCTGATCGAAGGATCCCTTTCGAAGGGATCGATCCTCTCCGGAGGATCGAGAACCGAGAAAGGACCATCGACGGGATCTTTCCGGGAAACGATCCCTGCATCCTTCGGGATACAAGGATCGGAGCCTGGTATGCTCCCGGGTAACCGCATAACGACATCCACCCGGTCCCCGGGAGGACTCCCCGCCTTGAGGACCATGGAGGATCCGGGTTTCCCGGAACCCCCTACCACCTCAAGGGGACTTGTCAGGATCATTTGAAGTCTCTCTTGCCTCCTCCGGGAGGTAACCCCGCGACCCAACGGGTCGTTCGATCCTTCGGGTCGTGACCCGACGGGTCAGAAGTGTGCAAGGAACCGGGCCGATGGGGGAAGGGGCTCACGTCTCTTCCCCCATTGTCATTTAGGAGGGTTGATGTGCGTTATTATCACCCTTTTGCATACCTTCTCGATATTGTTTTATAGATAGTTGAGGTTCAACTGCCCGGTGCCGAGATGTTCTCCAAGAGGATAAGGAACGTTCAGCCTTCCGGCACGGTGATGCTTGCCAACAAGGTCAAACGACTGAAGAGCCAGGGGCTGGATGTACTTTCATTCACCCTGGGAGAACCGGATTTTCCGACCCCCCAACATATCGTGGACGCCGCCAAGAAAGCCCTGGACGACGGCATGACGCATTACACACAATCACTGGGGATGACCGAACTCAGGGAGGCCGTCGCAGACCATGTGAAGCAGAAGAACGGCATTCCGGCTGAGGCGGATAATGTCATGATACTTCCGACGAAATTCGCCCTCTATGCGGCCATGCAGGCCTTCATCAATCCGGGTGAGCAGGTAATATTTCCCAACCCCGGCTGGGTCTCGTACGGTCCGATGGTCAACCTCGCAAAGGGGATCCCCGTCCCCGTCAGGATGAGGTACGATGACGGCTGGGTATGGGATCCGGAGGACATTGCAAACCACATCACATCCAAGACCAAGGCAATCATAATCAACACTCCCTCGAATCCCACGGGCTCCATCCTGTCACCAGAGACCCTCAAGGCAATAGGCGACCTCGCCCAGGACAAGGATATCCTGATAATATCGGACGAGGTCTACGAGAACCTTGTCTATGACAACAAGCACGTATCCATCGGTTCACTCGACAGGATAGCCAACAGGGTGGTAACCATCTCGGGCTTCTCCAAATCATATGCGATGACGGGGTGGAGGGTCGGGTGGATGGTCGCCGACAAGGATACCATAAAGATGATCAACAAGCTACAGCAGCACTCCCTGACCTGCCTTCCCGCCTTCGTTCAGATGGGAGCCCTTGCAGCCCTTAAACAAGGCGAGGGGTGCGTTGAAAGCATGAGGGATGAGTTCAAGGCAAGAAGGGACCTGCTGATCCCAATGCTCAACGAGATAGAAGGCGTGACCTGCGAGGTGCCCAAGGGCGCCTTCTATGCCTTCTTCAGGATGGACATGGGTTTCGGTTCGATGGACCTGGCCGAGATGCTTCTGTACAAGGCTCACGTATCGCTCACCCCGGGGTCCGCCTTCGGAAGCGCGGGTGAGGGATATCTCAGGATGTCATATGCCGCCTCACGGGAGGACCTCACGGAAGGAGTAAGAAGGATCGACAATTTCACGAGATCGCTCAAGACCGGAAAATGATCGATCAGCCGCCCCGGAACTCGTATGCTTCAAGGTGGCTGTCATGTTCCTCGATCCCTTCATATGAATGATAGCTCCGGCGGCGTCTTCTTCTGGCCATGAGCAGTATTACCGCGGCAATGACACATACGACGAGGAGGCCGGGGCCCCCGTAGAGAAGATATGGCATCCAAACGGGTTCCACCCTGAGGTCAAGCTCATTCGATACGACATTACCCGCTTCATCCCTGGCCTCCACCGTTATGGTGTGGTCCCCGTCCGACAGTTCAAGAACGATGTTGCCGTCCGCCGTCCAGTCAACAAGGACGGAATTTCCCTCAAGGATCCTGAAGGAGAGATCGGTCCCGTCGGATGAACCGCTACAATCGATCAGGAACAGATTGCGTCCCTGCCGGAGGGTATCAAGTCTCAGTATCGGGTTTTTGGAATCGATCCTGAAAGTACGCGAGTTCTCGTCCTCCTCGTTCCCCGCTCGATCCCTTGAATGATAGTGCAGAACGAAGGTCCCCTCGCCCGAGGGGATGTCGATTGGCCTGAGGTAGGTGTTCACATCCCCCTTTCCCTCCCACCAGTAGAGGATCTCGGAATCGGGATCCGTCCTGAGCTCTATGAGAGGCGGATTTGTGTACCAACCCGAGCTGTCCGGATCCTTGACATGGATCTCGGTCTCGGGTGTCAATGTGTCGACCTTGATCTCGACCGACACCACCGGACATGAATTTCCTGCAGCGTCCATGGCATATGCCTGGACCTCGTGGCTCCCGTCCGGAACCTCGAACCTTGATACATCCTGAGACCATTCGGAGCCGTCCATCCTGAAATGCAGAGTGCAGTCGATATTGTCGTACCAGTTCATCCTGACCGTCGGTGTTGTGACGTAATGGTCCTCAAGACCGTCTGGCTCCTCCGGAAGTACGTTCAGCGTCAGGGTGGGTTCTCTTGTGTCGACCTTGATCGGAAGCGATTCCGTGGTCCCGATGTTCCCCGAACGGTCCACGGACCGATATTGCAGGATGTGTGTCCCGTCCTCCACATGGAATGGTCCGCTGTAGGTCGTGAACTTCTCCCTTGTGGAGAACCTGTACTCTATGACCGCATCAACCTCGTTTGTGAAGAGTTCCACCAGGGGGCTCGTCACGTACCACCCGTCAAGACCGTCCGGGGTCTCGATGGACAGCTCCGACGTGACCTCCGGAGGTGTGGTGTCGACCTTGAGCTGTATGGTTGTTGTGATGGAGGCTCTACCTGACTTGTCGATCCCGAAGACAGGTATGGACCTGATCCCCTCGGCAACGAAGAAAGGACCGTCATAAGTCCTCTCCTCTCCGTCCATCACGTAGAATATCTCAACCGGGGATCCGGGATCTTCCGCTACCGGTTCGATGGTCACGAGCGGTTCCGTTCCGTACCATCCGTTGTCCCCGTCAGGCTGCTCGGGGCTCAGGGTGACCATCAGCTCGGGAGGATTCAGGTCCACCATGAATCTCGTGTGGCGCTCCTCTTCGAAGTTACCGGCGTCGTCCTCGGAGAAGTAGTGAAGGTCATGGACGCCTTCTCCCAGGGAGGGAAGCGTGAAGTTCGACGAGCTGTTGAGGACCCCCATAAAGGAAGGCCCGATCCGGTAGTGGACAACGGCCTTCTCGTTCGGGACGAGTCTGATTGACGGATCTTCCAGGAACCACCCGTTCCTGCCGGAGGGTTCGACAGGTGTGGTGAACACCGAGGTCTCCGGGGGGATGATATCCGATATCCTGATGAAGTCCCTCACCTGGTCGAAGTTGTGCTTCGTCACTGTTAGATTGATATCGCAGAACCAGTCGAGCTCGATGTCGAAGGTCACCTTTCCCTCGGGATCCGTGACAGATCTCTCGAAAACACCCCTCTCGAAGTTCTGGAGGGTTACGTTCGCATCCTGCAGAGGATGTTCATCACCATCCGTGACGACTATCTGGATATGAGGGTCCAGGTCATCCTCGTGGTGGACCTCGAGCTCCATTTCCCCGTAGTTACCAGTCCACATCTCAACCGCGGGTTCGCCTAGAAGGGTGAACTCAAGCCAGCACATGGCGACCTCCCTGTTGCCGCCAGGGAACTGCTGACCCCATACCTCGGCGTAGTGGGTCTTCCCGTCGGTGAAGGCCGATCCCAGTGTGAACTCCCGGAGACCGCCGATCTGCCGGGCTATATCCTCCTGGAGTCCGTTGTCATAGGGAAGGTACCTGTTCGCTCCCAGAATTCCGACGGACGTCCTGCTGGAGCCGATGTATCCGAGGGCGCCCCCGTTGACGTTCTCGGTGAAGACCTCTCCCAGACCCTCGGAGAACCTCTGGTTCCTGCATCCTGATGTATCATCGAACCAGTTGGTCAGGCAGGCAAGTGTCGATATCACGGGAAGCATGTTGGAATTTGTCAGCTCCCTTGCGTCCCTGTCTCGGTACACAACTCCCGCACCGTAATCATCGCACCAGACGGTGGGGCCTCCGTGGTCGACGAACTGGACGAAGGAGACCCCGGATCCTAGGGCCTCATCCACTGCAGAAAGCGTCAGGGTGCCATCGTCCTCGTATAGAGGGACCTTATCGGCATAAGTGTCGTTGAGATACTTGTTCCAGAGGTATTCCGAGTGAGTGCTGCCGTCACCGTAATTGTGTGTGTTCGCCGCTATCAGCAGCGCCCGGGAGGACCACTCCGTTCCTTCAGTTCCGCTCTCGTACGATATGATCTGGTCGATCTTGTCCTTCCATATGGAGGGATCGTCTATCGCCAGTCTCGAGACGGATAGGTCGGGAATGATGTCCTCCATGTCCCCCGGTTCAGAGTAGAGACCGTCGCCGTCCAGGTCCCACGTACCGTCCAGGCACTGGAAGTATGTATCCGCAGGAATGTAACCGTCATCCCACCCGCCGTAAGCTTCGGAATCGAGCACCCTCTTGACCGGGACCGTCTCCCAATCCCCCGCAAGCAGAACATGTTCCAGCGTACCCCAGGTGTCCAGAACGTCCTTGATGTAGTCCCTTATCAGGTCCGCCGGGTCCTCGGAACCTTCGTACTGCTCGTAGATGTCCTCCACGGTGATGACGGACGCTGCGATACCCATCCCGTTCCGCCAATTGGCCAGGGCCTGCAGTGCTTCTGCATTATCCTCAGCTGTGATTATCATGTACTGCGGTTTGACGTCGAGCTTTTCGGAGATGCTGAGCGTTCCCGGAACGGATCCCGGATCCCCTGTGATCCTGCTGGGTGTCGGTCCGGCCATCTCCGTGGAGCGGGTTACCTCGAGCTGCGCCTCGCTTCCGTGTGAGAGGGATTCCCCATCCAGCATGAACGGGCAGAACCAGAGGGAGAATGAGTGCATGAGCCTCCCGTCGATACGCGTGTATCCGAGGCTCCGGATGAGGACCTGTTCGGCCGGATATGCCTGTTCCCCTCCCCAGATGCCCCATGTTTCCTCGGGTTCCCAGGGTGTCGTTGCACGTGGTACGGTCCTGATGGAGGAGCCGCAGGGAACCCGGTCCACTCTGCTGAACCTCAGATCCACGTCCAGGATGTCACCCTCGAGATGAACGACGGTGGCTATCCACGGGAGCTCGGGGGAGCCCGGTGTGGGATCGATAACGATCTCGTGCTCCTCTCCCGAGGAGAGACCGATCAGTCCGTCACCTGTTGTATGGATGGTCACCTGGTCGAACCCGATATCCCCGCTGGATATGATCGGTTTGCTGATGATCCTGAGAATCAAGATGTCCGATCCCCGATCCGCTGCTCCGCTTCCATCGGGCATGGATGCGGTCGGCGCCCCCGCGGATATGAGGACCGCAAGGACGACTAGCGGGACGAAGGCCGTGAACGGTCGCATCTTCCGGACCATTCCCTATTGGTTATTAAATCTTAATGGTATACTTCGCTCGACTATTCCTCCAGGTAGATCACGAACCCCCTTCTTCGCCTGTATATCAATCCGCCGGTGATGGAGGATATCACCACGACGGCTCCGATCGACCCGAGGGTGATGATCAAGGTCCAGGGGAACAGTGCATCCTTATCCGAAGCGAAGCATGGGGCAGGATGCGATGGCATGACATCCTCATGGTCGTCCCATGATGCTGCGCGGGGTCCGTCCGTGTCCCTGTAATAGCTGACTTCCCAGTGATCGACCATCCCATCCATGTCGGTAATGCTATCTTCGGCAGACCATGAGGGATCGCTCGGATAACCGTCGTAGGAACTTGGAGGGGCTCCGCATATCTCGGTACCTGAGTCGTGCGAATGGTCCGCTTCGTAGGTCGAACCAACCCCGGTCCCGTCATCGTCCTCTTCCGTGGGATCGGGATCGTCATGGTCCACTTCACCCTCAAGAGGTGGGTCCCCGTGGGGGTCTGTTGAGTTGTCAGTTGAGTTGTCCGCGGAAGGATCGATTTCCTTTTCCGTTATGTCATCAACGGGATACGTCTCCTCATCCATGCTGCTGTTCGAGGGTTCGGCGCCCTCCTGATCGGGCGGGGTGGGAGGTACCGCTGTTCCGTTCTCTATGATCCCCACCCTTCTGATCACCGTGCTCTCCTCCGGCTCGATCCATTTCCCCCTCAGCTCTGATTCCACGAGCCTGAACATCAGGTCTCCGAGCCGTGTCACCACGTATGCTGGTATGTGAGGCTCCGCATGAGGATTGCCGATGCCCGAATCATCGGTGAGGAATAGATATCTCCCGTGGGATAGCACAGATGAGCATCTCATGAAGAACTCTGTGATGTCGTCTATCCCGCTCGAGGCGAGTGGATATACATGGATCCCCCTGTTCCTCGCCCTAAGGACTTCCTGGAATGTGGCATGGTAATTCTCCTCGTGGGGCGAGGCGTCCGCCACCCATATCATCATTCTTGCAGTGTTGCCCGTCCCCCAGTCAAGGTTCACACCTTCCCTGAGACCTAGTTCGACGGCCTCCTCGGTGTCACCTCCTCCGTCGGCCCGCTGATCATCTAGGGTGGACTGCATCTTTTCCATGGAGTCCGTGAATGGAAATGACCTTGTCACGAAATCGTCCCCGAGGTCCCTGTATACAACGAGGGCGAACCTCATCTTGCTCACATCGAAGCTCTCCCTGACATCCTGAACAATGGACCCGAACTCATTCTTGAGATATTCGAGCTCGTCGCTCATCGAACCCGTCGTGTCCACCACGAAGGCGATATCGAGAGCATCAGGGCATTGGTATTCGTAGTCCTCGAACCTCACTGTTACGGTCCTGTCGGGACCGAGGTTCTCGAGGTCGAGAATGATCTCCTTCCTCAGGTCGAACCTCTCGGAGGGGCTCACGATCACCCTGTATCTGCTGTGAACATCCCCGCTGCAATCCACAGTGGGAAAGAACCTGAAGTAGCCGTCGTAGCATCCGTAGGTGTCCAGTATGGGATCATCACCGCTCGGATCCATGACAATCACGTGAGGATTTGGGAGCCCCTCACCGTTCTTATCCTCGATAGAAAGCGATATCCTGTCTGTCAGTTCCAGTTCCGGAAGTCCGCGATCTCCGTAGGTGGAATATGTGTCCTTCAGATATTCCTCGAAGTGCCAGAAGTTGCGGTTGTCCTCCCAGTCTCCCGCAGTGAGTGATCCCAGACCGCTCACAAGAGGCAGCGACGCCATCAGGATCAAAATAGCTCCGGCAAGTATCTCCTTTCTTCCCATTTGATAGCCTCCCAGGAAGAAAAGGGGCCCGGGGTAATGAAAAGTTATCCTTCACATGTAGCTTTTTACACCCGATGAAGAAGCAGTATGCATCATGCGCGCCCTCGCATGAAGCCCCCCTTCTCCCATGAAAAAAATCATCTTGTATATTTAAAGGAAGATTGGAACGGACTTTCTCCGGTAGATAAGGGTTTGCATACCTCTCTCGGTCAGATCACGAAAGGATCGTCGACGAACGCCTCGGCAGGACAGGGCCCTAAACATGCACCGCAGTGCCTGCATCTCTTCCCGTCCAGACGGGGCTGTCCCTCCATGGGATCGACAGTGAGGGCACCCGTCGGGCATCTTGCGGCGCAGATCGAGCATCCAATGCATCCTACGGACCTCCTCACGATAGAGAGAAGGTCGGTGATGAATCGTGCAAGCGATCTTTCGTCCGGTGCGCGGACGACAAGTGTTCCGTCGGGGTACACTTCGAGCGCCTTCCTCCTCATCCGCCACCCGTCAGGAACCACCGATACACCCCCTGTCCCGATGTCCGTCTCCACCTCTCCCAGGATGTTCAGAAGTTCCGTGAAATGGTCCCAGGGTACATCCCTCCCCAGTATGCCCTCCCTTGATATGCCGTCGTCGCAGGTGTTTGTACCTTTCACCATCTCGAGGACGCTTCCCTCCGCCCCGCGGTCCTTTCTTCTGGCCATTCTGTCCGGATCGAGGCCGGACTCGCGAGCGAGGCGTACCATATGCGGGGGAAGCTCCTTGAACCTGTGATATCCCTGGGTCAGCCATTCGAGAGGAAGGTCGGCTCCGACCCTCTCCTCCTCGAGGAATCTCTCCCATACCGACCGGTCGACCCTGGTTCCCTTTGCCAGATCCATCTCTGCCATGTCGCAGGATGGACACAGCCAGCAACCTATCCGGGGGTATCCCATCGAATAGAGTTCGTTGTAAGGCGCTTTCCTGTCGAAAATATACAGCCACACATCGAGCGCTGTCCAGTTCTGAACTGGTGATGCCCCGACCTGGCCTGGTACCCAGGGATTCTTCCATACGGAGCCCTTCTGCTCCCTTCTGTCGGATTCGAACCTTCTCTGGCCAATGAGCGTTAGAACGCCCCCCGGGAAGTTGTCCTCGATCAATCTTGACATCGGTCCCAGCTTGCAGAGCTTGCAGCACCAGCGAAAGTCCCTTCCCGGCGGGCCGAACTTCTCCAGGTTCTCGAAGAACCCGGATACCGGTCTGCCCTCGAGAAGCTCGAGTCCGAGCCCTTCAACGAGGGAATGGACGTGATCGACGGTCTCGGGGAACTCCAGACCGGTATCCACGAAGAGGACGGGTGGTTTGAGTCCCGATTCCAGGGCCAGGTAGAGAGTGGCAAGGGAATCCTTTCCGCCCGAGTAGGAAACAGCAATGGGCAGATCGTGGGACGACGAGAGCTTCCTTAGGAAGGAGACGGCCTTGTCCACCTTCTTCTCGAGATGAGCTCCGTTAACCTCAACGACCCTTGCCCAGGTCCCGGCCCATCGGTTATCACTTCCATCAGGATCCGGAGCTGAAGGATCTTCGGTCTCCCCTGCCAGGGGAAGCTCGGCCGCCCACCTTACCTTAACACCGAGACCGTGTGTCTCCACGAGGTCCTCACCTTCCTTTCTGGCGCTGCCGGAGGCCACGATCCTTCCCCCCTCCTCGATCACCAGCACCTCATCACCTTCCCGTATCTTCCTGTCAGCATCCATGATGCCGGGACAGAGGAGGTTCTTCCCCTCCAGCAGGAAGCGGGTGACGGACCCGTCGATCACCACGTAACCTCTTTCAGGTCGGAATCCCTTTAAAGCGAGGAGCCTGGCTCCGGCCTCTCTCAGTATCAGCGAGCTTCTCATCCTGCCCAGAGAATAGGCCACGGACCCGATGACCTCTCCTGCGGATATCACCTCGTCCAGCCTGTCCGGCGAGGGGCAGGGGTTCAGAACGATGGGCTCCTCCGGACCGATGAGGCTGCTCCCCGCTCCTTTTCCCCACTGTTGATCAGCCAGTCCGGAGATCTCCCCGATATCATGCGGGAACGCCGGTCTGATGTCCCCGGGAGGTGTATGAACAACCTTTTCTGAATCCTCACCACAGTTAGGGCAGGGGCCTCCGATGACCAGGGGCGAACGGCAGGATATGCACCAGTGAAGGTCCATCCTTCCATGGAAGACTCGGGGCATTGTGATACGGCCCAGCCCTGTATTCCTTAAAGAATTTTTGGTAATCCCATACGGGTCATCGGTGGTGAAGGATAGAAGCTCGACAAGGAATCCCGGCCTTCCCGTCGGCTTCTGAATTGGGCCGAATGCCCGTTCTTATCGTCACAGGCCTTGGATTGTAAATTTTAAAATGAATGAAGACGATGTTGGACGGGGACGTAATTGAACGATATAGCGAAAGATGTGGCGCTGCTTTTCGTAGCCGTGAGCGCGGCCGACCGAAAGATCCTGGAGGAGGAGGTTTTCATCATGGAGAAATGCGCCGCTGACTACGGTATCGAGGAGAAGGAATGGGAGAAGGCCCTCAACATATCGTTCATAACTTATTTCAACGGAGGGGACGAAGCCATATCGAAGGCCATCTACAGGCTCTCGAGGAACCTTGACAAGGAACGCAGGAAGGAGCTGACGGAGGATCTGCTGGCGATCGCCCTTGTCGATGAGGAGCTCCATCCCAAGGAGAAGATGATCATAAAGATGGCCTGCAGGGCCTTCGGCGTCCATCTCAAGGTCCCAATGGAGTTCAACATCAACTCACTTTGAGCTCACTGTTTGTCACCCAGACTGTCGAACATGAGCAGTCCCCCCGCTGCCGCCTCGTCCGATCTCGCCTCGGGATGGGCGCGGGATATGAGCTCCTCCTTCGTGGGCTGCTTCCCCTCAACCTTGACATGCTGGAGGGGGCTCATGACCTGCAGTCCTTCCTCGTGGAATATCATAAGTATGCTCTCCATGACCGATGAGCGGATGAATAGCATGTTGGTCGGATCATCAACGTATGCTCTCAGGCGGTAGACCACAGCGTGATCGAGGAACTCCCTGGCTATAACCTTGGGTACCGGGTCCTTGAGAACTCCTGGACTGGTCAGCGCCGCCCTCTTCAGAAGTGGTCTGACGGTCTTTGGACCGATATCGTAACCCAGACCCACGTCTATAACTACAGCGTATCCCCCCTCTTTCGCCGACCTCGAGAAGTTCATGATGTTGTTGGCGAGGATATTGTTGTTCGGGATCTCTATGACCCTGGATTCCAGGTCCTTTATGGTTGTGAACATTATACCGAGCTTCTGCACGAAACCGATGTTCTCCCCCACCATGACGCGATCTCCCACATCGAACGGTTTCATGCTCATGAGGACCAGACCGGAGAGCATGTTTCCGATGGACCCGGTCGCGGCGAAGGACACGACGAGACCCACGATCATGGATATCACCAGAATGAAGGTGGTTCCGATATCCCCGAGACCTCCTATGGAAAGGAGCGTGTAAAGGAAGATCAGGGTGATCACGAAGTAGATCAGGCCTGTGGTGCCCTTCTGCGTCATGGATACTATCTCGGGGCTCATCCTCGTGGACCGGGTTCCCAGCTCCTTGAAGAATATTGCAACGAACTTCCTTATGAAAAAGGCCGCGACCACCAGCAGCACCAGGAAACCGATCTTGCCCCCGTTATCCGAGAGGAAATCTCCCACCACGTCCCATATCTGTTCCCTCAACCCGAAAGCCACGAGCACGAGGATGATCACCACGGCCGTGGAAAGGACGATGATGAGATACCTGATGATGATGGCGAAGTAGGCGATGAACTGCGATGGAAGCGTCTGTCCCTGGACTCTCTTGTCCTTAAACCAGTCCCAGAGGTTCGTGTTAGCCAGTAGCAGAACCCTGGAAAGGAACAGGGTGAAGATGACACCGGCCGCCGGACCCGCAAGCTGCCTCATCCATCCCCACAGGTAATCCTCGAGGTCGGGGAACATCAAGGAGACCCTCCAGGAGAAGATGACGACTATTCCCAGGATGGCCATCCTCGTAAGGAACTTCCTCGTTGCGGCGAACCAGTCCGTTTCGAGGAACTTGACCTTCTTCCTCTTGAAGAAGTTCAGGACTGCCAGAAGTATCAGGTAGAATACAAGGATCACGATCACGATTATCAGAAGGAAAAGGATCGCGAGCCACTGTTCCGCAAGGAAATCGCTGACCTCCTCGAGTGTCAACAACGGTTTCGTGACAGAGACGTTCGTTGCCAGTTCTATCTCGTACTCCCTTCCCAGTTTGAGATTGATGATATCCTCTAGCGCTATCTCACCATCGTAGAGGACC
>JBLIRL010000024.1:0-23691 GCA_049472275.1 Thermoplasmatota archaeon
TATTCAGCCAGCGGCAGGGACCACGCAATTGAAAAGGTCTCCCAATGGGTGGAGAGGACACTTCCCTTGAACCAGCAGGAATCGCAGGACGATGAGAGGCCCACACAGCCCGTTAGGATTGCTGCGACACACAACGGCAACTGCGGTGAGCTTCAGGACCTCACCATAGCGGGATCGAGATGCGCTTTGATACCTGCAAGGGGAGCACACCTGCCCGGTGAGGATCATGTCTGGTCGGAGTTCTATCTTGGGGGATGGCACCAATGGGACAATTACTGGTCGGATGCGGGCGGCGTGGTGGCCGACGACCTGAATTATTGGTGGGGGTGGGGAGGAAGAGGAGGTTCCGGCATATGGGCCTCGAACGGAGCGGGACAGGTCTTCGATGTCGGTGAAAGATACAGGTCTCCGGACATCACCGGAAAATTGAGGGTCCAGGTGTTCGATGACAACGGCCGGTCGGTCGAGGGTGCAAGGGTTCTCGTCATGTCCCACTGGGTAACGGAGCAGATAGACGTAGATACCGGGCCGTACCAGGGACCTTTGCCGACGGTACCTCTCCCTGCCATATGGGGATATACCGATCATTACGGTTTCTGCGATCTTTCGGTATGGAGGCAGAACATCAACGTGATGGTGACATCGGACCTTGGAACCCATGTCTCCGGGAAGTTCACGATCCCGGAGGAAGGTGGAACAGTTTTCATGACCGTGAGACTCTCAAGTTCAAAACCCTCGCCCCCTGAATACGATCCCCAGGTTTGGGTCCCGACGATAGGGACCCGATACCTTTTCAGTTTTGAGATCGAGGGGTCCTACCAGATGCAGAGAGACCTCTTCAGCGGCGTCCTCTACCGCCACGAATTGTCCACCGGAGCTGCCGATCTGAGGATCTTCCATGGAAGTCAGGAATCGGACTCCATGGTCCTAGATACAATCCTTATCGAAGGCGGCGCTTACACCCAGGAAATGAGAAACGGTAACGAAAACCTGGTGATTTCCCTCTCTGACGCCAATTCGATGAGGGATCATACAAAGGTAAGGGTAAAGGTCTGGGAGGTCCGTGAGGAAGAGGGGGACGACAGTCCTGACCTCGTCATTGCCAACGGGTACGGACGGGGAGATGAAGGTATCGACAACATGGCGGATTACTACGTGAACGGATGGATCGTTTCATCGGACAAGGAATATCTCGACAGGATCGGACCAATTAGGATAAACGGTCCTCTTTGGGATGTTCCATTCTATACGGTGCGCGACCACCCTTTGAACTATGACCAGGATTGGTCCTTGCGGATAAGCGCCTATCATGTCGTCGGCGTACCGGGGATGGTCAACAGCTTCTCTGTTAATGTCTACAATGAGACCCTTGAGAACCTTCCTGAACCTACCGACACATTCATTTGGGAGCCGTTCATCAAGAACGCAAAGGGTCCGGATTGGGAGCGGCTGATGATCGGAACGGACCTCGACTGGGGATTGAAAGCAAATTTCGGAGCATATTATGAGGATCCATACGGCGGATTTCGTGGAATCGGGTGGATAGACGATGAACAGGTTTGGGACAATCCGTCAGTCGAGCTTGAGTGGCCCGGTCATGCCATCTTCGAGGTTATCGACACATCGCTCTTCGAAAGCGGTGTCCATCGCATATCGATGACGGCCATCGATCCGTGCGGCAGCCTTCAATCCCTTCTCTACAGGCTGAGTTTCATTCCCAACCCTCCTGTCCTGAACCTCACTTCTCCGCCTGAAGGTCAGGACCTCTATTCGAACGACATCACAGTCATTGGTGATGTGAGCGACCACGTCGAACTATCGACCCTGAAGGTCCGGATAAATGACGAGATATGGGATATCACCGACGATGTCCAGGAGGATGGGACTTTCGAATCCGAGATAAGGTTCAAAGGCGGCCCCGGTTCCTACCGGATAGAGGTCAACGCCACCGACAATGTCGGACTGTGGGCCTCAAGGATCGTCAACGTATCCATGAGACCGCCTCCAGACGACATCCCTCCCATCGTAAGGATCGTATCCCCGGATGACGGGGAAAGGTTCGAGAAGGGCGGAGTGATAACGATAAGGGGCGAGGCGTACGACGCATCGGGTCTGAGCAACCTCGAGCTTTCGGCCCACGGGACGACCTACGATATTCTGGACAGCGTAATAGGAAGGACCTTCTCGCATTCCTTCGATACGTCGACCTGGACGACCGGAGAGAAGCGCGTTTCTCTTTCGGGGAAGGATGGAAACGGAAACCCGGCGATGGACACCTTATTCATCGAGATCTTCGAACGAGAAAGCGAGTTCAAGGACCGCGAGGACCCATCGATCGTGATCGACCTCCCCCTTGAGGGGACGATTATACCCGTAGGCAGCACTTTCGAGCTTTCTGGCCGGGTCTTCGATGATGGACCCATCGTCAGCATCGAGGTCTCAACAGACCGTGGTGAGTCATACGAGGACCTCACGCCTCTGTTATCAGGGGATTGGGATTTCGAGATGGAGATCGATACACTCGAAATTGTCTCCCTGATCGATACGGACCCGGATTCGATGAAGGTCCTGCTCGAGAACTATCCTCTGATGTTCAGGATAGAGGACGGGGCGGGAAGGCAGGAATTCCTCGAGCACCGCATCTACATGGTAGATGAAGAGAAACCATCACTCCTGCCGCCATTCGTAGAGACGGACCCGGAAAGGAATAGGGTCCTGATCGGGATCAGGGGCTTCGATCAAACAACCGTACATTCGGTCCGGGCCGAGGTCCGATCTCCGGAGGGAGAGACCTTCCGGATCGTTGTGGTCGATCATAATGAATTGATAAGGGAAGGAGATGCGACGATCTGTTCCATCAAGGTCCAAGGACCTTTCGAGGAGGGAACCTTCACCGTCCTCATAACCGCGACCGACCCATGGCGGAACTCCGCCGAGACCACCACCTCCTTCACGATCGAGGGAGAGGACACAGACAATGTTGGGATCGATCCACTCTCTATCCTCCTCCCATCGGCAGTTGGACTGATTCTGCTCGCGGCTGTCATCTACGGCCTAGTGCGCGCGTTCCGTCGCAGAAATCCCCCAAAATACTAGATATCTATGTGGAAGTTCACAAAACTTTAAATTCGGAAATGTACATGTTGGAGCGGGGGAAAATGGGTTCCCCGATAGCTCAGTGGGAGACAATCCCAACGGAGGGATGGCCGTGGGTTTCAAATCCATAATCAACGAGTATATGAACAAATACGATAAGAAGGCAGAGCCTCAGCAGAGGGTAGAAAGGGAGGTAGAGGTCCAGGAAGCCCCTCAGTTCGTAGAGACCAATCCGGAAGATGAGGAGCTCAGAAGGGTTCTTTCGACCCTTCGGACCAATATCAAGATCGTAGGATGCGGCGGAGGCGGCTCCAACACGATCAACAGGATCGTAGAGGAGGGTATCATAGGTGCAGACCTTTACGCCCTCAATTCGGATGCCCAGCATCTTCTCACGATCCATGCTCCGCACAAGATACTCATCGGAAAGAGGACAACCAGGGGTCTCGGAGCGGGGGCCAACCCCAAGATTGGTAAGGAATCCGCCCTTGAAGCCGAGGAAGAGCTTCGCGCAGGTCTCATGGGCGCTGATATGGTCTTCGTGACCTGCGGTCTCGGAGGCGGTACTGGGACAGGATCCGCACCTGTGGTTGCGGAGATAGCGAAACAACTGGGTGCGCTGACGATCGCCGTCGTAACCAAACCTTTCGCCGGAGAGGGAGAATCCAGGATGGAGAATGCGGAATGGGGTCTTGCTGAGCTTGAGGAGAATTCGGACACAGTGATCGTCATACCGAACGACAAGCTCCTGGAGCTTGTTCCCAGGCTTCCCTTGAACGCTGCGTTCAAAGTAGCCGACGAGATCCTGATGAAAGCGATCAAGGGTATAACGGAGATGGTTACGAAGGTGGGTCTCGTCAACCTTGACTTCGCCGATCTGAAGACCATCATGAAGGGGGGCGGGGTCGCCGTGATCGGAATAGGAGAATCCGACGACGGCAACGAGAAGGCAATAAAGGCGGTGGAGGAAGCCATAAATTCGCCACTTCTGGAATATGATATATCCTCGGCCAACGGCGCTCTCATATGCGTTACCGGCGGAGAGGACATGACTGTCACCGAGGCGGAGACGGTTGCGGAATACATCAACGAGAGGATCAACCGCAATGCCTCGATCATCTGGGGTGCCTACATAGATCCCGAGCTGAAGGGAGCCATCAGGGTGATGCTGGTCCTCGTCGGAGTGACCTCGGAGCAGATCTCAGGTAAATCCGTCGGCAAGTTCGGTGAGAAGGAAAGGGGCTACACCCGCAGGGAAGAACGCTTCGGTGTCCAGTTCATTCGCTGAACGGGAGTGATATCATGCTTAAATGTCCCCGATGCGGGGAAGAGAACAGGGACCGGGAGCTGTACTGCGCTGGCTGCCAGACCAAACTGCCATCAATAGGCGCGCTTAGGTCCACCATCCGCTCCGGACTGGAAGCGCTCGACGAGAAGGATTTTAGGAAGGCAATGGACAGGTTCACGGACGTGGTCAGGCAGAATCCCGGGGACATGGATGCCTGGTTCCTGCTTGCAGCAACGAAGATCAGGACGGGAAGGGGCTCTGAGGCATGGGAAGACCTGATGGAGGTCGGGATAGCGTCCGAGACAGGCAGATGCACCCATTGCAGGGGTTCCGGTAAATGCAAGGAGTGCGGGGGACCCGGCATATGCATTATGTGCAGGGGGACCAAGAAATGCTCCTACTGCGGGGGAACCGGCAACTGCCCGACCTGCCGCGGACAGAGGCCCGATGAATGCAATCACTGCAAGGGGACCGGTGAATGCATCAGGTGCAAGGGATCCGCAGAGTGCAATTACTGCAGCGGATACGGAAACTGTGCGAAGTGCAAGGGCACTGGGAAATGCATCTTCTGCGGAGGAACCGGGGTCGGACACGAACTCGACCTCTCCCAGATATCCGGAGAATATCACGAGCTTGCCAGCTGGTTCTAGTTGATCCTCTTTCCGTAGGCCAGCCATCTGCGCATATCACCGTGGGGATCTTCCTCCCTTTTTATAGAGCCCGAGTTCAACAGATGTATGGCCCTTTTGATGGCGATACCTTCCTCGAAAAGGTCGATCGCCTCTTCCCTGGTCATGCAGGTGTTTGAAAGCTCCTCCCTGATCTCGTTCAGACGGCGGAGGAGCCCGGGCAATATCACATTCCTCCTGCCGGGTTCATTGGTGGCCTGCTCGATGAGGCGGTCAACATCGACCCACTTTCCATCGAAGTAGATGAACCTGTTTCGTTTCTCACCGATGAACGACAGCGGTCTTTCCAGCTTTGCCAGCAGTTCGCTGCAGAATCCTCTGTCTTCCTCGGAGCTCGGGTCCTCGAACATATCATCATCGGATTGCTGACCTGATTGATAATCATTTTGAGTGAAGGGGCAATGTCCGTGATTATCCCAAAACGGTATAGCTTTTATATGTGAAGTGAAATGCCCCAACGCTAAACACCTGCGGTGGTAGCTCAGTTGGGAGAGCGTCTGACTGAAGATCAGAAGGCCGGGTGTTCAAGTCACTCCCACCGCATCTCTAATATCCCGCAAGCGAGGTGAGCAAGGATGGGAGATACCGTCTATGACATAGAGATATTCCAGGGAACGAGCTACTTCATAGCGAAGATCATAGCGCATGAATCCAAGGAGAAGCCCATTCGAGAGTACAAGACGAACACACTCGAAGAGCTTCTCGAGAACATTGCCAAGGATATTCTCGAAGACAACGAGTGAACGGCCTCATCCTATCTCCTCTCAATCCACTCCCTCACCCACTTCTTCTCCCTGGCCGACATGAAGTACTCCGGGGGCTCCCTTCCCTTCTTCTTCCTCAGGACACCCTTGAGCTCCAGAAGTGTTGCCTCCTTTCCGATCCTTCCCCCGGGTATCCCGGTGGCATCGGAGAGCTCCCGATGTGACATCTTGGGTACATCAAGCAGAGCGCGTACGATGCGTTCCTGCTGTTTGGACAGCGTGAGCGGCCCCTCCACGAATGAGCCTACAGTGGGGTAGAACCTAACCTTGGTCCCATCCGGTATCGGTCTGACTATTCCAGCCCTCTCCAGATGGACAAGGGTGGATACGAGGTCCCTTCTGCCGTATCCCAGGACCTTTCTCAACTCCCTGAAATTTATGCCGGGTCTATCCTGAACAAGCGAGATCACGGACTCCTGATCGATGGTACCTCCCCTGAATACCGCCATCTGGATCGCATAGGATGTGTTCTCTATCACGAGAAGTGAGATACCAAGTGCTATCAGAAGACCAACCACGACGACGATGACAATCCACCAGGGGAAGTCCGGACCATCCGACCCATTCACCTCCGGTTCCGGTCTCTCCACGGTGATGCTGCTTTCCGCGCACCTCATGGAAAAGATGGTGTCATAGGCGAACATGGCAGACTTGATGACAAGTCTTCCGTTGAGATCCGAGATATCAAATTCATACGGTCCCGAAGGTGTTCCGTATATGATGTCGGTGATCCCGGGACCTGTTGGATCGCCCTCCATGTGGATATCCAGCTCCGTCCTGTCGATGTTTAGCGATCCTCCCGAGGATGTGAAGTTCACAACGATCCTCCCACTGTCGATATCGTCGATGCGGATATCTATGGAAGGATCGGTGAAACTGGAATTCGATACCACCCTGAAGGTCCAGTTGTGGACCAATCTGGGACCGGACGTATCGAGGGAAGTGTCAAAACGGAGCTGGGTCCTGTAAATACCCGCGTCCCCGTTCCATGGACGTCCTGCGATCTTCCCCTCACCGGTGAAGTCCACCCCTCCCTCGTTCATGTGGAAGAAGGGGACCGTCATGTTGAGAGAGTAGTAGTTCGAAGGGTATACCTCCTCGTCGATCTCGATATCAAGAAGGAATTCCTCCCCCGCAGCAAATACCGAAGGCAGGTCCGTTAGGAGTTTTGCCGGCTGATCCAATATGCTAACTGTGTGGGAGATGGTCGACCTGCCTCCATTTCCGTCATCCACCCTTACCTCGAAGGTGACGTTACCCCAAAGATTGACTGGAAGGTAGCTGACGACACCGGTTCCGCTATTGATCACTGCCCCGTCCGGACCGGAGACAAGGGAATACGATGTCAATCCATCCATTTCCGATCCGGAATCGAAATCCAGTTCAAGCGGGGAGTACTCCAGCCATTTACCGATTGCAGGCGGGATGATGACGGGTAGTTCGTTCACCACGGAGATCGTCCATTCAGCATGGTCCAAACCACCGTTCGAATCGTCCAGGGTCAGGTTCACCGTCCAGTTGCCGACATGAACGTTCCGGGGCGTTCCGAAGACCCTTCCGGTCCTGTCCACCTCAAGCCATGCGGAGTCCGCGGGACCCGACATGGCAAGTTCAACCTCCCAGTTCTCACCGTCCTCCCTCAGATCGAACCTGGAGATGTATTCCCTTTCCTCCCACGCCATTGGGGCCACGGAACCCTCTACCAGCAGCGGGGGAGTATTGCCAACCAGGATCGATACGTCAACTAGCACCTGTTCGGTGGAGGAGGTCACCTCGACAGTGAAGTTGTTCCATCCAGCATCATCGTTGCCGGGGGTCCCGTAGAGGAGACCGTTGTTCATATAGAGCCATTCCGGTCTCTCCGTGAAGGTCCAGCTGAGGCCCTCGCCGGAAACGTTAACGTCATCGAGGAAGCCGTTGAAGGGCTCGTCTTCGGTGGCGTTGAAGGTGAAGGTCTGACCGCTGCGTGAATGTGGTGTCTGCCCTGCGAAGTTCATATTATGGTCCGGGACCAGTAAGATCAGAGATGACATCAGAAGGATCGAAACCAGGAGCAGTGGGTGCTTCCCTCCATTCACGATAATCCGGGCCACATCCATCTATCCTGCAATGGATATATTATTCCTGGGTAGTCAGAGATGATGGCTGATAATACGATCGCTGGAATAAAACTGAGCGATGGATCCGATTTCTTGGAATGTGGATAACTGGATGCTGTCAGAATGCTGTCCGGTCATGGAGTTCGAGAACTTCCGCTTCCCCAAAGATTTATTAACAACTGCTCCATATCAGCTTCAGCCCAGGGGTGATTTTGTTCACTTGCTGTGCTCTCGTGAAACTGCCAGCGGGGTGGGGTAGCCAGGATATCCCGTCGGGCTCATAACCCGAAGACCAATAGTTCAAATCTATTCCCCGCTACCAATTTATGTTTACCCGGAAGAAGTGGCCATTGCTTTCGCCACCTCTCCTGCAACCTGCGATTTCCGCATATGAGGTTATTCCCATACCAGCCACGGGCACCTGAAGGATATTGCGTAGAGGTCATCGAAGCAGGAACGACAGGTCCGCTCCTTCCGAAAACTCCTTCGGATCATCCCCTCTCGAGAACAGCTTCGCTCCCGTTGGTCCTTTGAGGGTCATGACATCTCCCTCAACCAGAAGCATTGAGCCCTCTCTGAGACCCACCACGTAAGGATCGTTCATTTCATGGAACTGCTGTATCCTCTGGACCCTTGTCTCTCCCTTGTGGGTCGAATCGGGATCTGGATCGATATAGTGTGGATTGATATTGAAGGGGACAATACCCAGACCATCGAATGAAGGAGGATAGGCGATCGGCATGTCGTTCGTGGTCCTGATGGAGATGCATGCAACGTTTGACCCGGCGCTCGTTCCGATATACGGCATTCCCCGGCCCACCCTTCTTCGGATGACATCCATCACCTCCTTATCATACAGTCTCTTCAGGAGAAGGAAAGTGTTGCCCCCTCCGATGAAAAGGGCCTCAGATTCTTCCAAGACCGCGGCGGCCTCCTCGATATCATGGAGCGATACAGTTCCATATCCCATTTTCCTGAACCTGCCATTAACCTTGTAGGCATATCCTGTCATCTCCGGAAGTGCGTAAGGTACGAATGTGATCTGTCCTACGGACGGACCCAGGAACCTTTCGATCTCGTCTTGACAATGATCGAGATATCCACTTCCGAAGCTGGTGGAATTGCTGATCAACAGGATCCTTCTCATCTCCAAGCACCCCACATGATTACTCTCCTGAACTCATTGGTAGTTCTGTATATTATCCAGTTCTTCTCCTGCCTGCCCTCGATCAATCCCGCGTCCCTGAGCTGCGAAAGATGGTAGGATAACTTGGAATCGGAGATCTGGATCAGTTCCTTAATGCAGCAGACACAAAGCGGCTGAACATCGAGGATGTGTGCGATCTGCAATCGCAGAGGATCAGCCAACGACCTGTATATCCTGCTGAGTCTTTCGATCTCGGACGGATCCGGTATCCTCCCCGCAATCCCTTCTAGTCCACCAAGATTGTCAATGTCTTCCTTTATCGGGTCCGGTATCTCCAATCACTCACCTATTTCAAGATATTTTGAAACAGGAATAAATTTATACCGGTTGAACATAACCTATTTCAAATAAATTTGAAACAGTGTTGAAATGGACCTGGACGGGATGATCTGGAGAGCCCTTATCTCGGGTTGGGATGCGTTTGCTGATTATGTTACGAACCATACCCTTACCTGTCTGGTCCCCGCACTTTTCATTGCAGGAGCGATAGCGGCCTTTGTCAAGAAGGAGGCCATATTGAAGTATTTCGGTCCGAACGTGAGAAGGTATGTGTCCTATCCACTTGCTGCCACGTCAGGCATCGTCCTGGCAGTTTGCTCATGCACCATCCTGCCCTTGTTCGCCGGCATATACAAGAAAGGTTCCGGGATCGGTCCGGCAACAGCCTTTCTCTACTCCGGACCCGCAATAAATGTGCTCGCCATCGTATACACCGCAAGTGCTCTGGGGTACGATCTAGGAGCGGCCAGGGCAGTTTCCGCCATTGTGATGTCGGTCGTCATCGGGGCCTACATGTCAATAGTCTTCAGAAAACACGACCGGGAACTGATTAAGGGGGCTCTGAAAAAGGGGCAGTTAATCCCTCCGATTCTGGGATCGAACAGACGGCGTTGGGTCGTTCCTCTCTTCTTCTCGTTCCTCACGGGAATTCTCGTCCTCGGAGCATCCTCGATCGATTGGATCATCAAGGGTCCCATAATGGGTGCAATCTTGATCTCTCTCATGATACTGATTGCTAAGATGTTCGAGAAAGATGAGATCAAAGATTGGTGGCTCGAGACCTGGGACCTGACCAAGAAGATAGTGCCCATACTGATCGTTGGCGCTTTCGCTGTGGGCGTGATAGCATATTTCATACCACCATCCACTTTCAAGGATCTTCTCGGCAACGAGGGACTGACAGCCAACTTCCTAGCAGCCGTGATCGGGGCCATCCTGTACATGCCGACACTTCTCGAGGTGCCGATAATCGGTGAGACCTTCGGTTATAACGAGGGCATCATGGGTTCGGGACCCGCGCTCTCTCTGCTCCTGGCAGGTCCCGCGGTGTCACTGCCGAACATGATAGTACTCTATCGGATAATGGGTGCCAGAAAGACAGCATTCTATATTGCGCTAGTCATCATGATATCGACCATGGCAGGTCACATCTACGGAAATCTGATAGTCCAGGGCTGATGAAAATGATCAAGATAGAGGTAATAGGATCGGGATGTGCGAAATGCAGAAGACTTCACGCAAGCGTCTTGAAGGCCGTGAAGAAGGCCGGGATCGAAGCGGAGGTGGTCAAGGTCGAGGATATTGTAGAGATAATGGAGAGGGGGATCATGCTCACTCCGGCGCTCATCATAAACGGCGAGACGGTCTCCTCGGGGAAGGTCCTCGATGTCAAGGATATTCTAGATCTGCTGAAATGAGCCGATCCGATCCCTGTAATGCGGCAGGATTGTGATATTTTTCATAACATTTAATTACGAATACCAAACTAGAACCTCATGGGCCAATTATCGACCCATGAATACGTCCTCCTCGGGATCCTCCTCTTCCCCCGGTCCCGTCTCCCTTACGATGACAGGGAAGAACTGGGTAGATCGCTCGGTCTTTCCTTCCTGACGATCAGGAGGACCATAACCGACCTGAAGAAGGACGGTCTGCTGGCCAAGGAGAAAGATCAGGGCGCCTATCATTTCATTTTGACAGGGGACGGCATGGTAAGGGCGAACGACCTTCTGGCGGAAATGAGCAATTTCTATTTCACTCCCGAGTTGCATGGTGTACCCATCTCAATCAAGCTTCTTGATGTCTTGAGGCTCATCAACAATCCATTCTTCAAAACCTTGATCGTGAAATTGTATTTTGAGAAGAGGAGCTTCGATCTGGTGGATACTATCAAGACCTTCGAGATGCTCGAGAAGGAGACATCTATCTACAATCTGTTCGATAAGGTTGACATATTCCAGAATTCACGGGGAATGCCGGATTTCGTTCACAGTTTCATGGAAGCGACAATGATCGGTATTGAGGAGGACGAGCGTGATCTGGGCAGGACGGGCAATAGTCTCAAGACAGAGGTGCTTCTGCTGGAGGCGGATATGAAAGCTGTCAGGGGAAGGTTCGAAGAAGCTCTATCCCTTTATGATTCAATACTGAGAAAACCCAACCTCCCTCAGGATCTGTGGTTCATTGCCAATATTGGCCGGATCAAGACCTTCGGCAGGATGGGTAAGAGGGACAAATGGCAGAAGGTACTCGAAGACACGAGAAAGGCAACAACGAACAAGATCGCACATGGTTTCCTCAATCAGATCGAGGCAGACCTGCTGGGAATCCTCGGAGAATATGATGAGGCGAATCTGCTATTCGAAAAGGCGATAGGCACTTTCAGATTCTACAACAATCCAGTCTTTCTATCCATAGCATTCAATAATTACGGGATATTGATGTTCAACCGTGAGATCTACGAAGAAGCTGAAAGGCTTTGGAAAAAGGCCAAGAAATATGCATCGCAAAGTGGAAGCATGTACATTGAAGCAAATATCATTACCAACCTTGCAAGCATAATGAGAGTGAAAGGTGATCTTAAAAAAGCTAAAAAATATTTGAAAAATGTAGAAAAAACATATGAATCTCTTAACAATCTTGAGAGTCTGTCGGTGGTGGAATACAATATGGCCCTGATACTTCTTGCCGAGGGGGAGATAGAAAAGGCGATGGCACTTTTCAACAGATCCTGTTTCGTCACATTCCCACTTCTCTCCGAGGCTCATCGAGAGGAGCGGTTCATTGTCTTCAAACGGGAGGCCGAAAAGCTTAAATACACCCCCCTCAGAAAAGGTCCAAAATACGATTTGATTTATATGGAATGATAAGTGAATTCACATCCATGACCCGTACTGCCCCTATGGTTCTCGGCCTACTCTCAGCCTCGATTCTCCTCATGATAATGCTTTTCTCGCTGCCCGCCAACGCAGAATCATCCGAATACAAGGCCCTGATCATCGTTTCCGATTATGAGGGAACGGATCAGCACGAACTAGATAAAGCTGTCGCATTCCATGACCATCTCATAAACAAGGGATTTTCCGAGGATGAGATCCTCTTCATCACTTCGGAAGACATCGATTGCCGGGACCAGGCCGTAACGGTGGATAACATCGAGAATGGGTTCGAGTGGGTAATAGACAACTCGAAACGCAAGACAGAGGTAAACATCTACATCAGCGATAATTCCCACATCATCGATACCGAGAGCTTCTACCAGTTCACCGACGGACAGGTCAATTGCTCCGATATAATCGACTGGATCGACCAGATAAGCTACGAGACCCTGAACTACATCACTCTGGGCAACCATTCAGGATTGTTCGGAGCCAAGCTCGTGGGACCGGAAAGGGTGATTATCAGTTCGATGAGGGAATGCGAGGAATCTGCGGTGGACAGGTTCAACATAACACGAAGCCTGGAGGACCCGGCCGCCGATATCGATCACGACGGGGTGGTCTCCTTCGTCGAGGCCTTCTGTAACGAAAAGATGCTGCTCATCGGGACGGGGCAGAACCCTGTTCTCTGGTGTCCGTGAGCGAATGGAGGAAGATCGGATTGAAAACGACGATAGAGGTTCATGCGGACAACTACCTCCACGAACTGGAAAGGATAACGAAGGAAAGGGCACAGGTGCATGTGTTCCCTGACGGTGAATGTGCAGTATGCGGGTCCGAGGATCGCGTCATCCACAGGAACGTAAGATCGAGCAAGCTCATCACCGACAGGGACATTCCCCTGTGTGAGGACTGCGGATCGAAGCTGGATCGGACCACTGTCGACGAACTTTTCCGAAATATCAAGGAAAATGAGTTCTTCCTGTGGACGAAGATCGTTACCCACAACATCAGGAAGGATAACTGGATATCGAGATTGACCTTCGAGATACTGAGAGAATGACGCTCCTCTGATGAATGCGTGATAAAAGGAGACGGGGGCCGGGAAGAGTGGATCGATAGATCCTCTTCATTGGTCCTGAAGGGGAGAATAACAGGACCCCGCTTCGGGTCAGCGGGGTCCACACTTCTTGCAGGTTTCCACGAACATATCGCCCCGATGTCGAACGGGATCTAGCGATAGTCAATTATCCGAGGGTACCATTCTCCTTTCCGGAGGCTTCATCGTTGGAGATGAGCGATGATATCCAGCTGTTGGTTGTTCGAACCAAAGAACAGGAATTCCTCGAGAACGGGATCCGGAGATCGGTATTCGTTAACGAACAGAATGTGAGCGAGGAGATCGAGTTCGACGACCACGAGGGCGATTCGGTTCATTTGCTTCTGATGAGGTCGGGCACCCCTATCGGTTGTGCGAGATACCGATGGGATGGAAGAGATATCAAACTTGAAAGGCTGGCACTGTTGAAGGAAGAAAGAGGCAAGGGTTACGGGAAGACGATCATGGAAGGTATCTTGAATATCGTGCTTCCCATGAATCCGACGAGGATCTACCTGCATTCCCAGACCAGGGCCCTGGAATTCTACAGAAGGTTCGGTTTCGAACCCTCCGGAGAGACCTTTCTCGAGGCCGGTATAGAACACATCTCAATGACCTATCGAGGCAAGGAGAAATAGTGATGTCGGATAAACGGGAGGTCCCTTCCAGGGACATCATTGAAGAGCAGTACAAATGGGACCTGTCTAAGATGTTCGAGGATGTCGGGTCATGGGAGAAGGATTTTGCGGAAGTGGAGAAAAGATACTATCATTTCCTGGATTTCAGGGGAAAGCTCTCGGAGGGGAACGAAACCATTGCCGAGTATGTCAGGTTCTCGGACGATATATCAAGAAAGCTTGAAAGGGTTTACACATGGTCGCATCTCAAACATGACGAGGACCTCAACGACAACAGATTTCAAGCACTATACGACCGGGTGATCAACCTCATGGTGAGGATCGAGACGGAGACATCATTCTTCATACCGGAGCTTCTATCTTTACCGGAAGAGCGACTGATGGGTCTTCTCGAGGACCCCGTCCTGGAATTCGCCAGGGTTCCCCTGCGGTCCATAATCAGGACCAGGGAGCATTTCCTGTCGGAGAAAGAGGAAAGACTCATGGCGATGGCGGATGATGTTCTAGATGCGTCCTCCAAGACCTACAGGATGTTGAACGACGCAGACCTCAGGTTCCCGACAATAACCGATGAGGAGGGAAGGGAGGTCGAGATATCTCATGGCCGTTTTCTCGGTCTGCTGATGAGCCACGATCGGAGCGTTAGGGAGAGGACGCTCAAGGAGTTCTATTCTTCATACAGCTCCCACAAGAACACCTTCACATCCATACTCGAGGGGGAGTTGAAGAAAAGGGCCTTCAACGCCAGGGCCAGGAATTATCCCTCGGCTCTCCATGCATCACTCGACAGCGACGAGCTCACACCGGATCTCTACAATTCGCTAATCGAGGCGGTCCACGGATCGCTCGAGGATTTCTATAATTATGTCGATCTCAGAAAGAGGGCTCTTGATGTGGATGAGCTTCACATGTATGATGTGTACGTTCCACTTCTCAGGGATTTCAAGAAGAAGGTGAAGTTCGAAGAGGCGAGATCACTGGTACTGGAATCACTAGCTCCGCTTGGCGGGGAGGTCCTCGATATCGTCAGGGAGGGTTTCAACTCCCGATGGATCGACGTATTCGAGAGCAGGGGAAAACGGTCTGGGGCATATTCTTCCGGTTGTTATGACTCCCCCCCATACATTCTGATGAACTACGACGGTAATGTCCGCGAGGTGTTCACGGTTGCCCACGAGATGGGGCACTCCATACATACCCATCTCTCCAACAGGAACCAGCCCCATCTGACCGCCGACTACAAGATCTTCGTTGCGGAGGTCGCCTCCACGACGAACGAGATGCTTCTTCTCAACCACCTCATGGACATCTGGGAGGAGACCGACGAGCAGGCCTATCTCGTGAATCATTATCTCGAGAGCTTCAAGGGTACTGTCTTCAGGCAGACAATGTTCTCGGAGTTCGAAAGGGACGTCCAGTCCATGGTGGAAGACGGGGTTCCCCTCACACCGGACCTGCTGTGCAAGTACTACGGTGACCTGAATCGCAAATACTTCGGACCTTCCATGGTAATTGACAGGGAGATCGAGTTCGAATGGCAGAGGATACCGCATTTCTATTACAATTTCTACGTATACAAGTATGCGACGAGCTTCTGTGTCGCGAATGCCATCACCAAGAGGATCCTGGAGGGAGACGAGGATCAACTCAAAAGGTACATATCCCTGCTGAAAGCCGGTGGATCGAAACCTCCTATAGACCTGCTCCTGGATGCCGGTGTGGACATGAGAACCCCCGAACCTGTGACCGAGGCATTGAAGGTGTTCGGTCAGCTCGTTCGAAGGATGAGAGATCTGATATGATTCACTTGGGTTTGTGATGACCCCATTTCTCAAGCGCCTGGGAAAGCTCAACCGAGGTCCTGGCCTTCTCCTCCAGAGTGACATTCTCCATATGTGCCTCCACGGCCTGCATGGCTGCCTTCGCACCGGCGCGCGTTCCCTTCGGATGACCGTGTATTCCGCCACTCACCAGAAGGACAAGCTCGTTGCCGTAGATCTCCATCACCTCCGGGACAAGACCGGGATGGAGACCCCCAGAAGCCACCGGGAAGGCCGTCTTGATTGTGCCCCAATCCTGTTCCATGAGCATCCTGTGCCTGGGTTTGGTGACCTTCTCCCTCAGAACATCCGCGACGACCTTCACCTCCTCTTTGTCTCCAACCAGCTTTCCAACCGCGGTTCCCGTATGGATCTGATTGACCCCGATCAATCTCATCATCTTGGCGAGGAACTGCATGGTCATTCCATGCTTCGGATTCCTGTCGAAAGCGGCATGCATCGCACGGTGAGCGTGGATGGCCATTCCGAGGTCGCCCAGGTATTCCCTGATCGTCTGGACACCCGCAAATCCGACTATGACCACATCCACCATTGCATACCTGAAACCGTGTTCGTGAAGAAGATCGGCCCTTCTCTTCATCTCCTCGACCTCGGCGGTGATGTTGACGTAGGCATCCTTGATGTCACCTGTTCTCGATTCGGCCCTGCTGCGGTACCTGTCGAGAAGCTCCACCCTCTTGTCGAACTTGTTGAACGGAAGTGATGACAGGTTCTCATCATCCTTGACGAAATCGAAACCTCCCATCCATGTCTCGTATCCCACCTTGGCATGTTCCAGGGCGGAGAAGCCGATCTTCGGTTTCGGAACGGCTCCCGTGAGTGGACGGTCCGTCACCTTCATCATCCTCCTGATCCCCTTCATGGATAGATTCGGACCACTGAAGCTCTCGACATACTTCCTGGGAAGCGCGGCGTCTATCAACCTTAGGTTCTCAACTCCCTTCATACCGAAAATGTTCCCGGCTATACCGGAAAGAAGCTGACATGCATTCCCCCTCTCCCAGAGGTCCAGGGGATAGGAGACCTTGAGATAGTTATCCTCCATCTCGAAAGCCGTGGCCTGAAGATCCTTCATCCTCGGAGGAAGCTTCGACAATGTTGTCCAGGTGCCTGTCGAGCTCTCCGATGCAATCCTGCCTGCGGATTCCTTTCTGGACATTCCACGGGGCGGTTCGAAATAGAACTGAACAACGATCTCCGACCGTTCCGGTACGTAGTCCAGGTCCACGAACTGGTCATACCAATCAATCTTGGACATGGGACAGGGATGGCTGCCAAATCCTAAATAATTTAAGGTCTGACGCTTCCGAATTATCCGTCCTTCGGCGGAGGTCTGGAATTAGATCGAGAAGCAAAACACTTATAACCAATGTCATCATGGGTCCTCTGACGCATAGGCAGAAAAGGAAAGATAAGAATGGACTGGGAACATGGTTCCCCTGGTTCCAAAAAGAAGTCTACAGGACCCGGATGCTGGATGCATCCATTTGTTTCCGATAAGGACATCATTTGGGGGCCCTTTGGCAAATATCGGTCCACGAAAGGACCCGGAACCGGGGTTCATTACATGAGAAAACTGGATGATCATCGCTCATCGATCGATGGCATACATTTCTGGATATCCCCTGACCTGTGCGTTCTTGGATCAGGTGATAGATCATGGCAATCGAGAGGTTCGAAACGGACTACTCTGGAAAGAAATTGACAATAGAGATAGGTAGGATGGCGCATCAGGCGGATGCCGCCGTAACGGCAAGGATAGGCGACACTATGGTCCTTGCCACCGCATGCATGTCCAAATACGCGAGGGAGGGAATGGACTTCTTCCCCTTGATGGTGGACTACGAGGAGAGATACTCGGCGGTCGGTAAGATCAAGGGACCCAGGTTCCTGAAGAGGGAAGGAAGACCCTCAACCGAGGCTGTTCTTACAGGAAGGATGATAGACCGGGGCCTGAGGCCTCTCTTCCCCGACGGACTGAGAAACGAGGTACAGGTCATAATCATGCCGCTCAGCCTGGACGGGGAGAACAAACCGGACATAGTGGGCATGGTAGCCGCGACAATTGCGCTTGAGTTATCAAGCATACCCTTCGACGGGCCGATAACCGGGTGCAGGGTTGGATTGGTGGGAGGCGAATTCGTCGTGAATCCCACGGTCGACGAGATCGAGTTCTCCGAGATCAACCTCGTCGTCATGGGTGACGGCAAGAGGATATGCATGGTCGACTGCGACGCAAGGGAGCTCGACGACGATCACACCCTGAAAGCTTTCGATGAGGCAATGAAGGCAATGGACCCGATAACGAAGTTCATGAAAGATATCAAGAAGAAGCTCGGAAAACCGAAGAAGAAACACGAGGAGCTGCACTGGAGGGGAGAGGCGACGGAAGAAGAGATCAAGGTCATGGACAAGATAAAGAAGAGGGCCACGAAGGAACTCGACAAGTACCTTTTCAATCAGCCTGTCGGCTCCAAGGGACAGAGAAAGGCCATCATAAGCGATCTGGAGGACCAGCTCGTTCAGGAGTTCAAGAAGAAGTTGAAGAACAAGGATAGATCGGAAGAGGAGACCGAGAAATATCTCCACAACCTGATCTCCCACTTCTTCTTCGATTTCATCGAGGAGCAGGTCACACAGGCCATCCTCACGGAGGATAAGAGGGTCGACGGAAGGAAGCTCGATGAGATAAGACCCCTCTCGGCGGAGGTCGGACTGGTCCCCAGGGCCCACGGGTCCGGACTTTTCTCCAGAGGTGAGACGCAGATCCTGAGCTTCGTGACACTCGGTGCCCCGGGAGACGACCTTATCATCGAGTCGATGGAAACGGACGATAAGAAGAAATACTTCCATCACTACAATTTCCTGCCTTTCTCAGTGGGCGAGGTTAAACCCATCCGGGGAGCGGGAAGAAGGGAGATCGGACACGGAGCCCTGGCCGAGAAGGGACTTCTTCCTGTCCTGCCAAGGATAGACGAGTTCCCCTACACCATCAGGGTCGTATCGGAGGTCATGGGATCAAACGGCTCTTCCTCCATGGGATCGACCGTGGGTTCCACACTTGCCCTGATGGATGCGGGAGTACCGATAAGAAGACCCGTGGCAGGGATCGCGATGGGGCTTGCCTCAGACGGCAAGAAGTTCAAGATCCTAACAGACCTGCAGGACCTCGAGGATGGCAAGGGCGGGATGGATTTCAAGTTCACATCGACGGAGAACGGTATAACGGCCATCCAGATGGATACGAAGACACCAGGCCTCACAAAGGAAATGATTGCAAAGACATTCCCCCAGATGAGAAAGGCGATCAACGAGATAATAGAGGTCATCAAGGGCTCCATACCAGAACCCAAGAAGGAGCTTTCGGAATTCGCACCCCGCATCATCTCTCTCACCATAGACACCGAGAAGATAGGAGAAGTGATCGGACCCGGAGGAAAGGTCATCAGGGGGCTCTGCGAGGATTACGACGTCCAGATAGATGTGGAAGATGACGGGACCGTGATGATCACATCCACCGACTCCGCCAATGCCAAGCAGGTCGAGTCCATCATCAAGAGCATAGTTAGGGAGATCGAGGTCGGCGACATCTTCGAGGACGCCGAGGTCGTCAAGATCATGCCCTTCGGTGCGTTCGTGAGGCTCACGCCTAAGACCGATGGTCTGCTGCATGTCTCCGAGCTGGACTGGGGACATGTCGACAAGGTCACCGACCGGGTCCAGGTTGGGGACAAGGTACGGGTAAAGGTGATCGAGATAGACAGGGGCAAGGTGGAGGTGTCAATGAGAGCATTGACGCCCAGACCTCCCGGTGTGGATGCAAGCCGGAAAAGGGATAACAGGCGTTCCGGACCCCCGAGGAGGCCCCAGAGAAGGGATGGCCCCCAACCCAGAAGAGGTCCGCCCAAGAAACGCAGGGATTAGCCCAGATCTTATCAAGGGCAGGACCCGTTGCAATCGAGGCAGCTCTAGCTTGCTCTCAATTATCATAATTTATAAATACAGCGAACCTGTCCTCGATTGCAGAAGGAGGGGGATCCCACGACGCCAGAGAAAACGACTCCCATCGTCCAGGCCAGGAACATAGTCAAGATCTACGATACCGGATCTGTGAAGGTAGAGGCGCTGAGAGGTATTGATTTCAATGTCCGGAAGGGAGAGATGGTAGCGGTCATGGGTCCGTCAGGTTGTGGAAAAACGACACTTCTCAACTGCCTATCCGGACTTGACGAGACGACCTCGGGCAACGTTCTCATAGAGGGGATCGACCTGTCCTCGATGAAGGATGACGAGCGAACGGAATACAGGGCGAATCATATGGGATTCGTCTTCCAGTTCTACAATCTTCTCCCCGTCCTTACGGCCGTCGAGAACGTCGAGATGGTCCTTCTATTGTCCGGGATCAGACCCAAGGAGGCCCGGACAAGGGCGGAAAAGGCCCTTGAAGTGGTGGGATTGAAGAATTACGAGAAGCACAGGCCTTCACAGCTCTCCGGAGGTCAGAGGCAGAGGGTGACTCTCGCAAGGGCCCTTGTCAATGACCCGAAGATCGTCTGGGGTGACGAACCCACGGGAGACCTCGACAAGAAGAACTCAAATGATGTCATGGTCATGATGCAGAAGCTCAACCAGAAGCTTCAGATGACCTTCGTGATAGTTACCCATGATCCGGATGTCGCATCGATGTGCAGAAGGATCATCCACATGGAGGACGGCAAGATTGTCAAGGACGTCCCCATCACCGCGAAGGATGCCCTCGTTCATCCAAAAGGGATAACCTACGGTGATTGCGGGGACAGGACCGCAGGCGCGGCGAGGATATCCGTTCAGGAGAAGGCATCGATGTAGGAGTGGATCGATTGGGATTCGGGAGATGGATATCCGAGCACATTGGTGAACTCGTCCTCGTCTTTCTATTGATAGCAATGACCCCGATGGTCTTCATCGGGTTCCTCATCCCGGCGGATTATCGGGCCCCTGTTCTCATCCCCGCCATAATGATGCTTGCCATCTTCTTCGTGGTCATAGCCATCCTTGCCCTCATACACAGGCTTCAGCTGATGATGGGGCTCAGGAACCTGGTCAGGCACAAGAGCGATACGGTAATCGCCATCCTGGGATTCATGATAGGCACCTCCATCATCTGCTCCTCGCTTGCAATTGGCGATACGATGGCGAACATGATCGAGACCCTGGTGTACGATGCCTACGACCTCAGGGACGAATATTTGGTAGTGCTGGACGAGAGCGGCGGCTACTACCTCTGGGACGGCGACAATGCCACCATTATCTCGGATATCGTATGGTCATTGAACGAGAACGAGACACTTATCGATGGTGTTTCCTGGGAACTTGAATTCTCCGGTTCGGTAAGCAATAACGAGAATAACCTCTTCGAACCGGCCATATCCCTCAGGGCCTTCGGCACGGAAACGGAGAAAGCTTTCGGCTCCCTGGAAAAGGACGGGGATCCCGTCAAGTACGATCTCGAAAACGACGAGGTCTTCATAACGGACGAGGTCGCGACCCTGATCGAGGGTAAGGCTGGAGACAGGATATCCGTATTCACTGACACCTACAGAACAGGAAAACAGTTCACCATCAAGGAGATCGTGGACAGCGACGGAAGGGCTGCCTGGGGAAGCAACAACATGTTCCTCAGCTTCGAGGCCCTTTGGGGCCTTTTTAATATAACGAACACAACAGCCCTCGATCCAGGAAAAGGCAATGATTGGAGTGGCGGCTACTACAATTGGTTGTTCATTTCCAACGAGGGAGGGGTGGTGGATGGAGGTGAGCTGTGCCCCAAGGTCGTCAAGAGGCTCAACGAAAGGCTCGAGACCATCCCGCATCCCGTGGACCAAAGAAAGAACCTCCAGATAACAAACGACAAGAAGACCAACGTTGACACCGCGGTATCCCAGATGAGCAGCTTCACGACGATGTTCCTCACATTCGGGACCTTTTCCATCATCGCCGGAATCACGCTGATAATAAACATTTTCGTGATGCTCTCGGAGGAGAGGAAGGAGGAGATGGGCATATCCAGGGCGGTGGGCATGAAAAAGAGGCACCTGAGGATGATCTATCTCTTCGAGGGTACGGCATATTCGTTCCTGTCATCCTTCGTCGGGGTGGGGCTGGGTGCTTTGACCGGCTACGGTATAATCTATGCTGTCCAAAGGATCATAGATTCCTTTACCGGGGCGGAGCTCGAGATTCTGGAGTTCTACACGATCTCGCCCTTCTCGCTGGTTCTTGCATTCATAGGCGGTTTCTCGATCACAATAGGAACCACGATCCTCATCACGCAGCTGATCGCCAGACTGAACATAGTTTCCGCCATCAGGAACACACCTGTTCCGAAGGTCAAGTTCAAGCTGATCATATGGGCATGGAAGAAGTTCAGGGTCTGGGACCCCGTAAAAAGGACTGGTGACGGAAGCAGCAGGTCGAAATTGATCAATTTCATCTTCGACAGACTAGTCCTTTCCGGTTCGGGAATGCTGATAGTGGGAACCCTTCTGTTCGTGCTCGGATTCGCCGCTGAACTGGTATGGCCAGTGTTCCTGGGCCTTTCCCTCAACATCATCGGTCTCGGACTTCTCATCAGGTTCTTCACCAATGAGCGGATCACCTACAACATCGTGGCCCTTCTCATACTGATCATCTACATTGTGCCGACACCGGAACCGGTCGCCAGTTTCGGAGCCGATCTGGAGATGTTCATCATTTCCGGGATCTTCATGGTGACGGCAGGTGTGCTCCTGCTGGTCTGGAACACCGACATACTGCTGTGGGGGATCGAGAAGATCGTGACCGCCATCAGATTATCCCCGGCCGCTATCAAGATGGCCATCTCCTATCCCATCAAGAAGAGGTTCAGGACCGGTGTGACGATCTTCATGTTCGCTCTGATAATATTCACGATAACCACACTTTCGATGATGGTCCACACCTTCAATATCAACATCAGGGAGATAGAGAAGGACGTCGGTGGAGGTTATGACATAATAGGACTCAACCTGAACTTCCCCCTGGACAATATCGAAGGGGATCTTCTTGATATGAAGAACGACAGCATAAGTGACGTTTATGACATGGTTGACTGGGACAGGACCGTCTCCCTGACTCAAGGTTTGCTCCGTTACAACATGACGCTCCCGTTCGGCATGGGCCACCAAGAGATACAGACCGGCTGCGGGGGGATATCCGACAAGTTCATAGAAACGAACCGCTACGGATTCAACGATGTCGCCTGGGATCTGATAGACCCCGATGGGACCATGGAGCGTTCGGACAGGAACGTATGGAACTCACTGAAGATGTCCTCTGAATGGGTCATCGTGGACAGCTCCTGGGGGGAGAGCGATTTCAATGCTCCGGGTGCGGGAACGCTCGTGGAAGCTGGAGATACCATCACCGTGATAAGCATCAACGGGACCCAGTACAACAAGACCATCATCGGAATATCAAAGCTCCTCGGTTTCCGAGCCGTGTTCCTCTACGAACCCTACGCACGGGAGGAGTTCTCGGCGAACAGAAGGGACCTCCATCTCATAAGCGTGAACGGCGGCAATGATCCGAGGGATGTCGCAAACGAGATGAGGAAGGTCCTTTTCGCAAGCGGGTTCTATGCCATAGTCGTGGAGGAGATCCTTGAGCAGATCCTCGAGATCCAGAACAACTTCTTCAACCTGTTCAAGGCATTCCTCGCCCTTGGCCTGATAATCGGGATCGTTGGTCTGGGTATTGTGACCCTGAGATCGGTCTACGAGAGGAGGCACGAGATCGGGATGATGAGGGCGATCG
>JBLIRL010000025.1:0-23409 GCA_049472275.1 Thermoplasmatota archaeon
GAATCATTGTCCCCCGTACCTCCGTTGTGGTAGAATGTGTTCCGCCAGATCCGGTTGTCACGCCAATCGCTCAAATCTGAAACAATGGCCATAGAGCAGTTTCGGAAATTGTTGTCGTAAATATTGTACCACGATATGTATCCCCTGAAATCTTCATTCACAAAATGCAGTCCCGGCGTGCATGACTCGAAGATATTGGAAAATATGTTCCTTTCGAGACCGTTGTTCGAGTGGAAGGAGATGTTGATCTTTAAGCGGGATTCGCTTCCCACGAAAGAGTTCTCGGAGATGTTAAAATTCTTGATATCGGTCAGCCAGAGCGTCGAGTTGAGGAAGGTACTATTTTCGACCGTGAGGTTCTCTTTATTCTCGATCCGGATGGTCGTGTCGTGGAACGTAGAATTGAGAAGATCGGAATCCGACCAGGTATCAAGGTATATGGAGCAACCCCGGAACTGACAATCCTCTAATATCAGCTGGTCAGAAGCAATGTCCAGACTTGTGTTGGTGATTTCCGATCCTATGACACTGACCTCTCTGCATCCGGAGATCGAAAGTGTGTTCTCTCCCGCAACACTCAATCCAAATATTGTGACGCTGGTCAGATCGGAAAGCATGATCTCTCCGGCACCTTCCGTACAGTCGATCAGGATGGGATCATCCCTGTCATATACTTCTGTCATGAACCCCTGTCGTGTTCTTATGATATCAGGGTCCTCGACAAGATCTGTAAAAGAAGGATTGGTAGGATACGAAGAGGAAAGACCTGACATGATCGGCACCCCATCCAAGCGAACCAGGATAGAAACAAGTACCAGAATGAAAGGGACTATAACATCATAGGACCGCCTTCTCTCCCCGGATCCCATGGATTTCAATTCGGGAATCAGGAGATTAAACTTCCGGTACGGTATTTGTGAGGATGATTGGTTTGTTATATTTACTTCCGATGTTATGATGTTGCGATGGAAATGCGTTCCGATATTCTTAAAGAAGGCGTAGAGACGCTCCCCCACAGGGCGCTTCTCAGAGCCTCTGGCCTCTCCGATGATGATATGAAGAAACCGTTCATCGGCATGGCGAACTCCTTCAACGATATCATCCCTGGCCATGTACATCTGAGAGAGCTTGCGGACGAGGTCCGCAGAGGTATCCTCGATGCGGGCGGTGTTCCGTTCGAATGGGGGGTCCCCGGAATATGCGACGGCATAGCGATGCACGTTTCGATGAGGCATTCCCTTCCATCGAGGGACCATGTCGCGGACAACGTCGAGCTCATGGTCCTGTCCCATTCCCTCGACGGCTGGGTGGGGATCACCAACTGCGACAAGATAACCCCGGGGATGCTCATGGCCGCAGGAAGGCTTGATATCCCTGCCATCATCCTCACTGGCGGGCCGATGCTGGCGGGAAAACACGCCGAGGAGAGGATGGACCTTGCCACGGGTTTCGAGGCCGTCGGAGCCTTCAAGCGAGGAGGGATCGACGAGAAGAGGCTCAAGACCATAGAGGAGGGTTCCTGTCCGGGGCCCGGTTCGTGCTCGGGTCTCTTCACAGCGAACTCGATGGCCTGCATGACGGAGGCGCTTGGCATGTCCATATCCGGATGCGCTGCAACCCTTGCCGTCTCCGACGACAAGAGGAAACAGGCGTACGAGACGGGACTAAGGTCCGTATTCCTGGCCAGAGAGGGACCAACACCGAGGAGAATAATGACGGCCAGCGCATTCCACAATGCCGTGACCATTGACATGGCGATCGGCGGATCGTCGAACGTCGTGCTCCATCTGCCGGCCATCGCGAAGGAGTGCGGGATCGATCTTCCGGTCGAGATGTTCGACGACATAGCAAGGGGCACCCCCAACATCTGCCACATCAGGCCTTCGGGGAAGCACTTCATGGAGGACCTCGATCGTGCGGGCGGGATCCCCGCGGTGCTTTTTAGATTGAGGGAGAAGCTCCGCTCATCCCCCACGGTTCAGGGTGTCGATATACTGGAGATTGCGGACGGATCTAGGGTCGTGGACGAAGACGTGATAAGACCACTTGACAACCCCTTCTTCCCCCAAGGGGGGATCGCCGTGCTGAAGGGAAACCTTGCCGGAAGCTCCGTGATCAAGCAGACAGCGGTCCGCGATGAGATGATGGTCCACAGGGGTCCCGCGAAGGTCTTTTCAGATGAGAGGGATGTGATAGATGCCATAGAGAGAGGCGGCATCGAGGAGGGGGATGTGGTCGTTATCAACTACATGGGGATGGCAGGTGCTCCGGGGATGCCCGAGATGCTGTCGCCGACGGCAGCCATCATGGGAGCCGGTTTCAAGCGGGTTGCTCTTGTTACCGACGGAAGGTTCTCCGGGGCCACGAGGGGCCCCTGCGTCGGGCACGTGATGCCCGAGGCCTATGCGGGAGGAGCCATCGGATTGGTTAAGGACGGCGACATGATCGAGATCGACGTTCCGGGAAGAAGGCTTGCGCTTGATGTGAGCGATGAGGAACTGTTCCGGAGGAAGAAGGAGTTGAGCGCTCCGAAGCGGGAGCTGACCCCTTTCCTGCGGAGATACCGCGATTCGGTGATCAGGCCTCGTACTTGAAGGAGAGCTGAACACGGGCCCTGTAGGCCACGATCTTGTTGTTCTCGATCTTCGTATCGAGCTTGATGACCTCGCAGATCCGAAGGTCCCTGAGACTCTTGGATGCGGAGATCACCGCATTGTTCACCGCGTCTTCCCAGCTGTCCTTGGAAGAACCGACCAGCTCTATCACCTTGTACACACTATCCGGCATTTTCAACACCTCGAGGAGAATTGGTATTGACCTGAAATTGATATAAATGTTCCCCAGGGGCTCATTTTCCCTTGAGTTCCTCCGCCTTCCTCTTGAACTCGGCCTTCGAGATATTTCCGTTCACGAAATCATCGAAGATCTCGCTCCAATCGACATCGATGATCTTCTCTTCGTCCGCTTCGTACGGATATCGCTTCCCCTTCTCCTTCGGGGGCTCCCCCCACTCCTTCTCGGTCCTCTTCCCGTTGACATCCCTGACCACCTTGCCCCAGGAACTTCCGTCACTGCTTCTGAACCGAAAGGAATAATGGCTCGATCTATGGAATCCCTGGTACGGCTTCCCTTTCGAGGCCATCCTCTTCTCCATACTCCGGAGCATCTCCTCCACATGGTCCGGTATACCGTCCCCGTCCGAATCCCTGTCCCATGCATCGCGGAACTGGATGACGGGGCCGTAAAGTGCTTCTTTCTTCCTCCTCCTGTCCAACCATATCATGACGATTATCATGAGGACGACTATCAGGAGCACGAAGATCCCGGTGATGATCGGAATTAGGACGTCATCTCCCATGAAGGTTCCCGAAGCTGGAATCACAGAACCCATTATATGCCTTTCTTCGCCCCTCTCCGATGAAGGAGAACGGTCCCTCCCTTGATCTCCACAAGGGTCGCCCCCAGCCTAACTGCCATCTCCTCGACCTCTTCCTTCCATTGCTTCAAGGGTCCCATGGACCGGAGCATCTTCACCTTCACAAGCTCCCTCTTCTCCAACTGCTCGTCGATCTCCCTGACTATCGAACCGTTCAGACCCGATTTCCCCACCTGCACCGTTGCCTTCAGTGACATCCCCTTGATCTTCAGTTCATTACTGCCCATCTTCCTCCCCCTCCTTATCTTGCTCACTGCCCTTGAAAGGATATCTCATGACGCGGCCGCATTCGAGGCAGGTCACGATCCTCCTTCCGTCCCTGATCCTGATCCTCGAGGTGATGTTCGGAAGCATCGGTGTCCTGCACCCCCTGCAGGTGCTCCTCTTCAATCGAGTTGGTATCCTCACGGTATACCTCATACCGATCTTCCTTGCCAGTGTGAGGTACCTCCTCGCCAGGTCGAGCTCTCCTGACCTGGCCATGTTGAATGCAAGGGAATAGAGCGTCTCTATCCTGTCCGCCGCCGCTTCCCTGACCAGCGGCCTCTTCTTTCCCCGTCCCCGTCGCTCCATCGTGGGCCCATGAGGAACGAGATATATAAATCCCTACAATCATTCCTCGGGTTCCCCGTCCGGGGATGGACTTCTGAAGAAGAACAGGACGAATACGCCCAGTGTTATGATCACAGCCATCATGGCCAGTATGACAAGGGCCCAGAAGAGACCGTCATCCTCCTTCGGGGTGGGTTCGACGATCCCGGGGTCCTCCACCTCGAGCTTCATCGAATATCTTCCTGACCTTCCGAACTCGTCCTCCACCGAGAACATGAAGTTGTAGGTCCCGACCTCGAGCTCCCCTATATCGAAACGGACCTCAAGCGTGATGTTCTCATCCGGATCGAGCACCCTGTCTCGGGGAACGTTCAGGAGCTTTCCCCTGTACTGTTCCACAACGACCTTGATCCAGCATGAAGTCCCCACATCGTTGTGGATATGGACAGGGACTATCAGATCTCTCCCCTTCTCTACCCCCATCTTCGTGGGGATGGAGACATCCATTTCCAGTGGTATGGACCTGATGGTCCGTTCCTCCGAGCGGAAAATGTGACCGCCTACCTCGATCTCCACATACCATCTCCATATTCCTTCAACACTGATATCCACGGTGGCCGTCGTATCATCCTCATCGGAGATGAAGTGGGACCCGTCAGGCGGGAACAGATGCAGTTTGTTTACGGCATATCCGATGTCGTCCGGGCGTATCCTCCATACGAGGTCGGCGTCCTTGTATTCATAGGACCCGTTCGAGGGGGAGATCAGGTCCACGAGGATGATGTCCGGGTCCACGGGCATTATCAAGAATTCCCCGCTCTCGACGAACCCGTTGTCCGCGAGATCGTTTGCCCGGACCTGTATATGGTTGACTACCCCGAGATCGAGTCCCAAGTTCAGACCGATGATCACATCGATGTTGTCCCCGCCCGGATAGTGGATATCGGTCCAGGGCGAATAGTTCCCGCTCAGACCTTTGTGCCGGTACTGGATGTTCATGAGATCCACACCCGACAGATCATCATGGATGGCGATTTCCATCTCAATGGAATCCCCCTTCACGTTATGCTGAACTGAAGGATCGATATCGGGGTAAGAGAAGTTCACGGGCTGAGTGTCGATAATGAAATCGGCAATGTCCGGTGAGCCGGAAAATCCCATCCCGTCGACCGCCCATAACCACAGCCTGTGCTTTCCGACGTCGGGTATGACCATGGTAAAGAAACTTTCAGTGGAGTTATCACCTCCGGGGAAGTTCAGCACATCCAGGCAGTATCTGTACCCCGCTACCCCTATCCCTTCATCCTCTGGGGGGTTCCATGTCACGAAGACCTCGTGGTCGTTGTCGAAATGGATGTTCGCATCATTGTAGTCATCGGCATGGATCCTGAGGTTTCTGACCTTATATGGTGGTGTTCCGTCGACTAGGAACCAATGCTCGAACCTCCGGAACTCGTTGTTCGCGGCGTCTGTCAGGATGAGGGATACGTTGACCCTCTCACCGTCCTCCCCCTCGATCTTCACCGAAAGCTCTCCGATCTCCCCCGCGCGATAGTCCCACCTCGTCTCAGTGAACTTGCCGTTATTTAGATAGACTCTGACGGTTCCATTGAGGGGATGCAGGTCTGACCGGTTCCTGAAGGAGACGGAGATGTTGGTCACATTCAGTGTATCCCCCCTCATGATCCAGTCCCCGTCGCTGACGAGCCCCTGCATTACAGTGGAGATCGCATATCCACCGATCTCGATACCCGTGTGGATTGTGAAACAGTCCGGTGCCGTCAGATTATCGGATGATCCGTTGGCAACAAGTGGCATTGCCACAATGGAGAAGCTGCAGTTGTCCGGAGAATCGATCTTCAGACCGAAGGGTATCTCGAACCACCAGTCTTCACTTCCCGTCCCCTCGGTCCGGAGGTCGACCTTCATGAAAGGGATATCGAGGGGCAGTATGCCGTAGATGTACGGGCGTTTACCCCACCCGTCGATCAGGATAGAGGCATTCCCTTGGCGCCACGTGAAGTTCAGCCGCATTCCAAGGAAGTCGTCAACAGGCACATCCAGGTATCCCGAGACCCTGAGCGTGTGGTTGCCCCTGAAAGCGAACACCTCATCGGTCCATTTCCCGTCGGGATCAAGGACCTGGACGTTCCCGACCGATGTCCGTACCGGAGATATTGACTTCCTGGCTCCGACCGACCCAAGGAACCAGGTCTGCATCGGTTCCATTTCCTCGTCGTATACATCTTCCGATATCGCCCCGGGAGTTGAGTTCAATATCAACATCAGTAGGACCACGCCTGTCAGGTAATGAAGCCCCTTTCTCCCTTCCTCCCTCATGTTCGAAGAATTCGAGAGCTGGTTCTTAAATGCTTCTGGTTCTTATGTTCCCCGGGCTCATTCCTCACCGGACGATCCGTATAGCTCGGAGGCCATCTCCTCGGGGCTCAGATCCTCCATGTCCTCCTCCTCGAGTTCCTCCTCCTTTGGAGGTTCGGGTCCCATCTCCTCGCCGTCATCTTTCTTGGCTGGTATCGTGAGCTCCATGACGTTGCTTCCGCGCATCCTGAGCTCCCTTTCGTCGGCATTCATCATGCCCGGTGCCAGCGGAACGGCGGAGGATACATGGCTCCCCCCGTCGGCTATCTTCCCTGTGGGATCGTAATCGAGGCTGATGGGCTTTTCCTCCTCCTCCGGTTCCTCCTCCTCTTCCTTGGCCCCTTTCCGTTTCATCACGATGATCGCGATGATGATGACAACCAGTAAAAGAACGACGATGATCCCGATTATCAGGCCTATCGGAAGCTCGGTCTCGTCGTCCTGCTCCGAAGGTCCGTCGATCTTCTCCTTCTCGACGACCAGGGATACCTGGATGAGATTGAACCTGCCGTACGAATCCGTTATATTCACGGTGATCTTGTAGGTCCCTGCCTGGGCTCCGGAAGAGTTCAGGATGAGGTCCCCGTCCCTGGCCTCGCCCGGTGTGAGGTCGTAGCTGTCACCTCCGGTGATCACGAATCCCTTCGGTATATCGAGGCCGAAGCTCAACGAGACATTTACCTCGAGCGTGTTCTCCATCGAAACTTTGAGGGGATAATCGTAGCCGATGGTCACCTTCCCGCCCGGTGTGAAGGAGACGTCGATGAAATCCGCATCGTACACGAAGGTCCGAACCAGCGAGCTGCTTCGTTTTCCGTCCGCCTTTGCGACCACATACCATTGATAGGCTCCCGGCATCTTCGGGGAGTACCTGTAGGTCGTTGTTGACAGCGGATAGACCTCTTCCGAATCATCCGGAAGGACGATAACGAGTTCGTATGTGAGATTTAGCGGATTGATGTATTCACCTTTCCAGTTTAGATCGACGCTCTCCTCGACATAGAAATTGTCCACCGGCGCGATCAATTCGGACCTGGGATCCACAAGATCGGGATCGTAATGGATGACGAAGGTCCTGGACTGCCTCTCATCGTTCCTGGCGATATCCCTTGCCTTCCATATGACGAGATTGTCGACACCAGGGACCAGATCGAGGGTCACAGAGACCCCGATGCTGGACGCATTGTATCCCTCGGTCTCATACTGTACCCATTCGGATAGCTGCTTGTTCGGAAGTGTATACTGATAGAATATGGAATCAAGGTCCACACCTGAAAGGTCGTCGTTGATCGTGATCGAGACGACGAACGAGCTGTAGGTGACGTTGACCTTCCTATCGGGTCTGTGGTCGGTGAAATAGATCTGATGCGAATCGATGACCACGGGGATCTCGGTGTATGGACCAGCCCTTTCGGTATTATCGATCGCCCAGACGTAGAGGGTGTGGAATCCTTCGATTCCCACATATACGGATTCGAATTCAGTGGTGAGGTTCTCCTGGTCCGGATAGGTGTTCATGTCGAGGGAATAGCAGATCCCTTTCAATCCTGAACCACCCTCCGCGACGTCGTCCCAGGTCAGGAACATCTCCGGGTCGTTGTCGATGTTCATCTTAGTATCATCGTAATCATCGGCCCTGAGGGCTGCTCCCTGGACGATGCCCGGTGGGTCCATATCGATACGGAAGTTGAACGTCAGGGACGCAACGTTCTCTCCGTTATCGGTTATGTTGAGATAGAAGACACTGCTCCCCCCATCTTCTCCCTTTATGGGGATCGTGAGTTCGGTGGTCGTGTTCGGTACGTAATCCCATTCGTCCGTATCGCCGAACTCGTTCTCGAAGGTTATCTTGAAACCGCCCGACCTGGGATAGACATCATTGAATCCGAGGAATGCTACCTTGAAATCGAAAACGGTCAGATCGGTGCCTCCGAAAAGCCAGCCGTTCACGACGGGCTCCGGCTGGATCGGGGTAACGAACCTGTAACTCACTATCTCCAGGACCGAGTTGAGTCTGATGATGTTGATCCTTCTTGCCTGTTCGGGAAACCCGATAACGGTGATGGGCGTGGCGAACACGTCGAGTGTTGCCCCGTGGGGCATATCGAAGGTGAACTCCATGGGAATGGTGAACTCCCAGTTCCTCTGGTCCTTGAATGTGAGCTGCTCTCCGTCCTTGATGACCATCCAGTCCATGGCATTCTCAACGACCACCTCGCTCGTGGCCTTGTCCCATGTGATGTTGATGACCTCATCATCCATCTCGAAGTAGACGTACATTCCAAGGAAATCGCTCTGGGGCATGTCCGTCCTTCCACGGACCTTGAGAGTGTAGGTTCCCAGGGTCGGGAAGACGTCCAGTGAATCAACACCCGTGGTCCTTCCTTCAGGATCGAACATCTGTATCTGCACCGCTGGTGTTCTCAGGATGGGATTGAACTCCCATACCTCCGTTCCGTCACCCGCCCAGGTGAAGTGGGACCTCGTCTCGGGAGAATATGCCTGGCCGTGTGCGCTCCATTCACCGGGTGAGCTCTGGGTTGCGATCATCTTCCACCCGAACCACTCCTGCCTCCATATGAAGGTCTCATCGTCCCCGTCCCCGAAGAGCATCAGCTCGTTTGTGTCCGTATTGAAGGAAAGCCCGGCATTGTCCTGCATCGAAGGTTCATCCTCCCCCGTGGGGAGTTTCTCCCACAGGATCGTGTCCGTATGGAAGAACCAGAGATCGTTCAGCTCGGCATTGGAGGTCCCGTTCCGCTGTCCGCCGAAGACGAAAAACCCGTTGTTGTTGGGGTCCAGAACGACAGCCGTCTCCATCCGGGGCTGGGGTTTGATGGTAAGTGTGATGGATTTCCAGATGTTCCCCGTTATGTTGTACTGATAGAGAGAGTCCGTATCGCCTCCGTGGACCTGGCCTCCGTACAGGTAGATCATACTCTCCTCCGGATCGATGACCATAGCGGCTCTGCCTCTGGGTCCTGGGAGCGCGTGTTCGTTGATCCTAGTCCACTCGCCGGTGTCGCAGTCGAGCTTCCAGAACTCGTCATAGAAATAGTAATGGTAGGTCCACTGACTTACCTGATAGCGGTAGTATCCGCCGTATAGATAGAAATCGTTACCCTCGGGATCGTAGGTGCTTGCCATTCCGTCGTGATATGCCGGTGGGTTCTGATCGGAAACGTACATCATGTTCCAGCTTCTTGTGGTAAGCGAGAAATGGGCAAGCTGCCACAGGTCGTTCTGGATGTATTTCAGCGCCATCAGTTTCCCGCCGTCCTCACTATCATATCCCGTGAACGCGGAACCACCCACCCACGTGGGATTCCCCGGTGTGAGCTTGGTGGAGTAGTCCGTCAGGTCAACGGACCAGATATCCCTCCTGTCACCATCGTCCCCGAAGACGATGGCACGCTTGTAATCGGATGAGACATCCCAAGCCTGGACATGTCTTCCGGGAATTCCGCCCGTGAGGTTGACCCGAGTATGGTCACCTGTCCTGCGGTCGATGATGTATGTATCGTTGAGCTGTTCCCAGCCGTCGAACCCCATGCTGAGGATCAGGTCGTCCGTGTTCGGTCTGTATTGAAGGATGGCACCGGCCTCAGTCGGAATGCCCGTATCATTGGTCACCTCCCACCATTCGTCGTCGGTGACGTTATACTGCCATATATCATGCCGATAGTAATTAGACCCGCCGCCCCCTGATGCGTATCTTCCGAAACCCACGAAGATATGCTTCCCATCCGGGGTGATGGTCATCAACGGTTGATCCCTCGGGTCCGGTCTCGGGTCGACGGAAGGATAGTAGGACCATCCATGGGTGAAATTGAACTGATGAAGGTCGTTGTTTCTTTCACCTCCCCACCCCCCATCCCTTCCGCCGAAGATCCAGACGGATTCTGTGGCCTCGTCGTATACCATTTCCGACCAGTACCTGTCCGCAAGCGTATCCGGTGTGTCTATCTGGATCCATGTCTTGTTGGAATAGAAGAAGACGTTCAGTTTATCCCACTCCGGCCCGTTGGAATATCCGCCGTAGTAGTAGGCGATGGTGTTGTTCTTGTTGGAAGTGAATGCCTGGTTAGTGTGTGAGGAGCTCGGTTCGGTGCCCGTATCATTCCACTGCACCCAGGTCTCGTTGCTTTCGAAGAGAGACCAAACCTGGAATCCCCAGTAGGTTCTGTAAAAGACCACAAGCTCCCGCTCCGCCTCCCGGTACATGACGTTGCAGTCTCCAGAGTCGATGGAGGGCCAGCTACCGGAGGTGAGCATCTCCCATTCTCCCATGGGTTCGCTACCCAGAACCCTGGCCGGGGCCTCCTCACGTGCAATGATCGTATCGATACTCATTATCGGAACAAGAAGGACGGTCAATAGAAGGATCGACAGCAGGTAGGCTGAACCCTTTCGTTTTCGAAGATTAGAAGGCAAGCTGAAGGAAGACATTTTCATCGCCTCGTTTCTTAGGTCCACTCATCTGAAGTGGGAACCACCCTGACCACTATCATTGGAGCTCTATTTTAAATTGTTTGGTAATTACATCATTTTCGGTGGAGAGAACCAGCTAGATAGGTTTATACCCCATGAGATACAATTTTTCGGCGAGAGGGCCCTTTCGGGTCTTGAGGCGTTGATAGAATGCGTGCCAGAGGAGCTAGTGCAGGTTCGAGCAGATGGTGGAGGACACTTAGGAAGGCAGCCCTTGGATGCAGGTCCAAACCATCCTTCTCCCACTCATGGTTGACGGAGATACCCGTAGGGGAAACACTGGACAGCAGGGAGAACAGGTTCCTGAGAACCTCCATTCATCGAGATGAAGGGAGGCTTAACTACTGCATCGAACCGCACGAGTACAGCATGAGGATCAAGCATATCGCCGGTGTCAACGAGGTGATGCGCAGGCTTCAGGACGATCCGCCCCCCCAGGCCGTTCTGGACGATGAGATGAGGTTGAGGGCTTACGTGGAGCGGATCTCAACCGGATATCTGCGAAACTTCCTTGAAGGTTCGGAAGTTGATCTCCCCTCCCTGCTAGGCAGGATATCGGCACAATATACCTGCGGTTACGGGACGATAGAGCATCTTCTCAGGGATGAGAGGGTGCAGGATATCTACATAGATTCACCACCGATGTCCAAACCGGTCTACGTATCCCTCGGGGGCCATATTCCGAAGGAGCTGGAGGGCACCTTCCCCACAAATATCCATCTGACGGATAGGGAGCTCCAACGGATCGTATCGGTTCTCAGATATCATTCGGGGCTCCCCTTTTCCGAGGCTTCCCCCGTGCTCGAGTGTGATCTTAGAGCATATAACGCAAGGGTAACGGCCGTGGGCCCCCCTCTTTCCTCAAGGGGGGTTTCCATTGCCATAAGGAAGCATTCACACGATCCATGGACGCTCCTCAGATTGATAGATGCCGGATCCCTGACATCAATCGCGGCAGCGTTCCTCTCGATGTCGATAGCCGGTCGCAGAACTATGCTGATTGCTGGGCCAAGAGGGGCCGGTAAGACCTCCATACTCGGCTCCCTTCTTTTCGAGGTCGACCGGTCCCAGAGGATGATCGTCATCGAGGACACACCGGAGCTGCCGGTCAGGTCCCTGAACGACCACGGTTACAAGGTCCTCTCGTTGACTGTCGGGAGCACTGCCGAGACAACTCCTGAAAGGGCGTTGAGAACGGCCCTCAGGCTCGGAGAGTCAGTCCTGGTCCTGGGAGAGGTCAGAGGGGCCGAGACGAGGACGCTTTACGAGATGATGTCTGCAGGGACCGCCGGATCGTCCGTCCTCGGCACCTTCCACGCCGATTCGGCACGTGCGGTCTACAAGAGAGCTGTCGAGGACCTCGGTGTGTCGAAGGTATCCTTCACGGCGACGGACCTTGTCGTGGTCGCCGGCCTTGTACAGCCGAAGGGCAAGAGGGTCCGATATCGGAGGATAGTCCAGATCGCCGAGGTCATCAAGGATGGGACTCCCGGCAGTTTCAGGGACCTGTTCCTCTACGATCCTGAATCGAATTCATTGAAGGCCACGGATGAGCTGAACGGTTCCCAGATCGTCAGGTCGATAGCCGGTGCATGGGGTATGGCTCCGTTCGAGGTCGTCGGTGAGATGAAGCTGAGGTCCACCGTCCTTGTGAATGCATTGGATGAGCTGGGCCCCGAGAAGCTTGTCAGGCCGGAGGTCATGCCCCTCGTCAACGAGGCATATCAGGTCTCGAGGGAGTCTGCCATAAGGAAGGGGAGGTTCCCCGAGGAGCGCTACTTCCTCAAGAAATGGAAAAGGGCTTTCAGAGGAGGGGCACTCGATGGGTAGGTGGTCTTCTCTGATCGATCAGCCGGCGGTCCTGGCGCTAATCTTGATGCTGGCCGGTATCTCCATACTTCTTCTTTCGATACACAACCTGCCGGTGCCCAACGGCCCTGACAGGGATTCCGACGGGATATCCGATACGTTCCAGTCAATAGACCCCGTGCAGGATGTCATCAGGGACGGGGATGGCTGGCAGGTAGTGACGGTGGGTTACACCACGGATATGGACCTGACCTTTCTCATTTCCGCAGGTGGGGTCCTGATAGTGGTGGTCCCCCTGTCAGGCGCTTACTGGAGCTGGAACAGGCCCAGAAGGAAGGAGAGGGAAAGGTCATGGAGGCAGGAAGGACGCATGCATGATGTCGTCAGGAGGATCTCCGCATTCCTGGAGATCAACCCATCACTTCCGGCCGCTGTGAAGCTGACAAGGACATCCCTGCCCCAATCGGAGCAATCCATCCTCGGAGAGCTAGTCTGGTCTCCATTTGCAAGCGGGAGGTCATTCGATGTTGTATACGGGGATTTCTGTGAAAGGTGGTCCGCCCGGTCACCTGTGATCGGCAGGGCCCTCAAGAGCCTCGGGAATGTGGAAAGGGAGTCTACCGAAATGGAGGTCGTTATATCGGCAAGGGCGCTCGTTGCCAGGCTCTCGGAGGAGTCGAAGGCTCTGATGGAGGGGTACTCCAGGTCCCTATCGGGACCTGCCACTGCCCTGTTCGGCATCGGTGTGCTCCTGCCTATCCTGCTGGCCACCATGATACCCGTCGCGGGAGTGTCGGGAAGGACCGCCGTGATGATAGGATTCGTATTGTGGATCGTTCTGCCTGCGGGAATACTCCATATGGGATCCTCCCTTGTCCTGAAGAGACCATGTTTGGGCGAGGGGATAGATGCCGAAGGACCCGGAAAGTTCTCACCCGGTCTCCTGGACATCGTTCTCGTCATCGTCGGGGCCTTACTTCTCCTCTCGATTCCGATGGGAGTGATATCGGTCACGGGAGTCCCCGCCGGGATAGCGGGAGGAGGTAGCGCTTCAGCATATGTTCTGATATCCATGCTTGGTGCCTCCTTCATCCTTGCCGGTGTGGTAGGAGCGGTGACCAGGATCTCAAGAAGGTCTCTTCTAGGCTATCTCGCCGTGAGGGACAGGTCCCCATTGCTGCTGAGAAAACTCTCCACATTCCTGATGGAGGGCCACTCATTCGAGTTCTCCCTGAAGCGGATGTTGAGGGGGGAAAAGGTCGGGACAGGCATGGAGCACCGACCTCTGCCGGGAACGAGATTGCGCGACGGAAGGATCCCCGAACCACTCCTGTCGTATCTCGAGAGCTCAATGGAGTTCTCCAAGGCCGGAAGAGGCCCCGGGGGAAGAGCCGTCCGAGCATTCTCCAAGCATATCCAGGAGCTTCAGGACCTCGAGAGGGACCTCTCATCGAGGATCAGGTCCGCGGTCGGCCAGATGGAGATCACTTCATCGATCTTCGCCCCTCTGATGATAGGGGCCTCGGCGGGGATCTTCTCCCTGATGGGTTCCGTGAAAGGGGAGGCCCCCTCCGGGATGCTGTTCGGAGGTGCCTCATCAGGCACCATCGAGTCATGGCATTTCCTGCTCATATCGGCAGTCTACCTCCTCATGCTTTCCATCACAACTACACTGACGATCTACAGGCTTGAGAACGGGACGACTAAAGGCGGATGGCACAAGGTCCCTCCGAGGCTGATCCAGTCCTCGGTGGCGTTTACTGCAGGTGTTATGGCAAGTTCATTCATGATCGGTTGACGGGAGTGAGTTAAAATGAAAAGGATATCGGACAGGAACGGGGGCATCGAGGGTGTACCCCTGCAGCTGATAATTGCAGTGGTCGTCGGAATGGCGGCACTTGGGATCGTGATAGGCTGGCTCACCATTGCCGGCGATACGGATGCGACCTTGAGACGGATCGCAACTGACCCGGAGACGCTGGTACTCGAAGGAGAAGGAAGGATCAATCGGACCGTGAACATCACGGTCTACGTGTATGATTCCGAGGGAAACGAGGTCGATGACGTTGTAGTTACCTTCTCCGGTGCGGTCGACGATCGTGTCGTTCACAAGATGGATTCAGGTGAGACCGTCCGCCTCCAGGCAGTTCTTTCCCCATCTGCGGATACCGCGCTGATAGATGTGCTTGCGGAGAAGGGAGGAGGGATGGGGAACACCGACACCACCATCGTAGTGATGAGGGGATAGGGATTAAATAGGCACAAGTATGATTTGCCGTCGGTGACGGGATGAAGCTGGCTGTATGTACGATCGCCCTGTTCCTGCTGGGATTCCCTCTCGTGAACGGTGCGGACCAGGGCCCTGGATATCAGGTGATCGGGGAAGAGCGCCACATCGAGGTTCCTTACGCCTTCGATCCGCCCGCTATCGACGGGTATATAGGGGAGATCGAGTGGCAGACCGAGTTCACGACCAGTTATTTCGACGCCTTTGATGGTACCTCGTTCAGGGAGATCTATCCAGCGACGGGATCCGACGAGGAGTTCACCGACCAGGCCGACCTTGCCGTCACCTTCTACATGCTTTACGACGATGAATATCTCTATTTCGCAGCGAACGTCACGGACCAGAGCATAATCGTGGACAGCGGTACGACGTTCTGGAGGGATGACGGGGTCGAGCTGCTTGTGGACGGCGCACACGACATGGACGAGGACCAGAGAGCTGATGACCCCTGGCCGGGATACCAGGATGGGACAACCCTCCTTGCGAAGGCTGACGGAAGCTACTTCCATGATTACTCGAACGGCACCCCCTACGAGAGATACTTCGGGATCGAAGGCGACTGGTATGCAGCCACAAGGGTGGTCTCATCCAGGAACTACTATGTCGTCGAGATGAGGTTGAGATTGGATTCCGTTGCCTCTCCCGCGCCAAACTCCACCATGGGTCTCAATGTCGGTATAAACGACGATGATACCGGCGACCTGTCCAAAACGGCACTGAAGTGGACCGGGACGGAGGCAGGACCGGGGGAGAATCCGACCTTCAAGAACGAGACTCACTGGGGAACCGCATACCTCAGACCCTACGTCGAGGCAAGGCTGCCCCCGCGCTACGATGTGGATGAAGATATCGAGGTGGTGATCCCATCGAACCTCTCCATCGGAAATCATCCCGATTTCGATACACGGGCAAATTACACATGGGAGCTTCCTGTCTACAAAGATGGTGAATGGAACAACCTGACCAGCTACGAGAAAGACTTCGTACATACCTTCGACAATCCCCAGGACTTCTATACCTTGATACTTCAGGTGACAGACCCATCGGGGGTATCCGACAAGGCGGTTACCAGGATCCATGTGAGGGATACCACCCCGCCCGAGCTTGAATACACCGATGCCAATGCCCTTGAGGAGGTCCCCTTCACCTACGTTTTGAACGCCACGGACAATGTTGGGATCTCACGGATAAACTGGTCTCTCTACGACGATGGATGGGTCAACAGGACCACGGTGTCGCCGGTCTTCGACCATACCTTCGATCATCCGGGTACCTACATGCTGGAATTCCTCGTGAGCGACGATGCGAACAACACTGCCGGCGGGAGCGCAACGATATCCGTGTTCGATGACATGCCGCCCGTGATCACGGGACATGTACCGGATATGTTCCTCAACACCTCCGATGTCGTGATCCTGACAGCTCCTCCGGCATTCGACGATACGGCAGAGGGCCAGGACACGAACCTTTCCTTCTCCTGGTCTTTCAACGGGGATTTCGGAATTTTCCTTTTCGAGGGAAGAAAGGCCGGGGTGAGAATCGATATACCGGGAGAGTATTCTGGCATACTTACGATAACTGACCGCATCGGCCTCTCCTCCTACCTGACCTTCAACGCGACCGTTCTTGACAACACTCGGCCGGTCCCTGACTTCTTCCTTCCCGTCGAGATACCCGAGAAGGAGACCTTCGAGCTGAACGCGAGCGCCACCTTCGACAACGATCCGTTCTTCTGGGGCAACTCCTCCTTCGACTGGGTGGTGGACATAGATGGCAAGGAGTCGTTTTCGGATACGCTGGAAGGCCCCGTGACTTCCCTGGTATTCCCCTCTCCCGGTATGGCAACGGTCACACTTCGGGTCACGGACCCCTCGGGCAACACCGCCAACCTGATGAAGCATACAAAGGTCCTTGACAGGACGCCTCCTCAGGTGGAGTTCGTTCTGGACATTGAAACCGTCGATCAGGGTCAGAGCTTCTTTCTCAACATAACTGGTTCTTCCGATAATCTTGGCCTCCTGGCCGCCCACTACAGGGTATTTCTCAATTCAGAGGACGGCGAGACGGAGGTTCTGTCGACCCCCTTCTTCGGGATAAGGATCGTTAACATCACACCGGAGAACCTTTCAAAGGTACCCGACCTATGGCTGGAACTGGATGATTCCGGTGTTTACAGGATCGATCTAACTCTGCAGGACATATCCGGTTACAACAGCACGGCCCGGGTTTTCATCAGGGTCCGCGACAGCGTCCCTCCAGGAGCGGTGATAAACAGGACCATACTCTACATCGAACTGGGACAGATGGCATACCTCACAGGTGCCGGAAGCACGGACGACAAAGGTCCGTTGACCTATGCATGGTTGCTGTGGAACGGGACGGCGTCGTCCATCATATCGAACCAGCCGGACCTGGTCTGGGGAGCCCCCGGGACTGGCGAATTCAACATAACCCTCAGGGTTACGGACACGGGTGGCAACACGGACGAGGCCGTCTGCAGGATAGTTGTGACCGAGCCCCGCCCCACCGGGTCGAGCGGGACGGACTACACATTGCTCTATGTGGTTTGGGGAGCCGCCATTGTCATCGTATTGGCGGGAATATTGATACTTCTGACATGGGCAAGAAGAAGGAAGGCAGAGGAGCTTCAGAGGATAAGCGAAGAATGATGCCAGGAGCATGTCCTTTGCATCTGACGGATAACTATTATTATTCGCCAGTCTCTAGTGGCCGCGATGGAGAGGAGACGGAACATGGAGAAGAAGGCGATGGATGCCGAGGTTGAAGGCACCCTCGAACTGGGTCTGGAGCGCATCGATCAGGATATCGAGAAGCTGACGGAGAGGGCCCAGAAGGCCATCGAAGGGTCCGAGGATAACTTCAAGGATTGCCCAAGATGCGGACTTCCGACGTTCATGGGCCCCGGAAGCACCGTCGCGTTCTGTGCAAGATGCCAGGAGAACTACGATGTCAGGAGGAGCAAGGGAGCCTCCCAATTGAAGACAAGACACATCAGGAAGGTCACAAGAAGGACGAAGGTGATCGTGGCATGCGTTGCCGTTGGCATCATGGCCCTTTTCCTGTCCCTGGCACTTTTCCATTTCGTCGCAGAGGACACTCTGGACTACATCGACATACACGATGTGAATGATATCCGTGGGCTTCCGAAAGAGGAGGGGGTCCCGCTCAGGATGATATCGCAGGGGGAGCTCGAGGACAGGATACGTGTATCCCTGGATGCCGAGGAGAGGAACAGGTTGTGGGAGCTTCAGAGGTTCTTCCAGTGCATGCTGATCATACCCGACAGCTGGGACCTGGTGGACATTGCGGAGAACGAAAGCTCCGGAGCCGGTCTGGCAGGGTTCTACGATCCAGAGGAGGAGAGGATGTACATCATAGGGGAGAAGCACACCTCCCAGTACGTCAACTATGTCCTTTCGCATGAATACACCCATGCGCTCCAGGACCAGAACTTCGACCTCGAGGCATACATGGACTTGGACGACTATGATGCCGAACTCGCCCGCCTCTGTGCGGTGGAGGGGGATGCTATGCTGACCATGGAGATGTGGGCGGAGGAGAACCTCGAGGGATACGAGGAGTTCTTAGTGCAGCTCGAATCACTGGCCCAGCTGGTGACCTCCCTGGATTTCGACGGCAGCTATTACAGCGAGATACTCACCGAGACCGCAAACTATCCCTATGACGGGGGATACGATTTCGTGTCGGAGATCTACGACGAAGGCGGCTGGGATGCGGTTAACTCCCTCTTCGGCGCTAGACCGCCGCTGTCCTCCGAACAGGTGATGCATCCGGACAAATACAGGACGTACGAGGCCCCTCTCAATGTCTCCTTCGACGATCCTCCGGCGGACTATACTCTCCGATTCACATCCGTTGCGGGCGAGAAGCTCCTTCACGAGCTTCTGTCGTTCTACAACGGATATTTCCTCTTCGGGTCCGGTTTCGCCGCCGGCTGGGGAGGGGACAGGTTTCACTATTACGAGAACGGGGATGAGTTCCTTTCGGTGATGTCCACCCGATGGGATTCCGAGATGGACAATCAGCGGTTCGAGGACGACATGAGATACATCTACGATGACATCGGGGAACCCTACGGAGAGATGCACCGCATAAGGGGAAACTACCTCTATCTCGAGAGCAGGGGAGATTCCACGACTGTCTATTACGGGTCGTCGGAGGATGTGGTAGCCGGTTATACGGAATGAAATCTACATGCCATGCTTCCTCTTCAGCCTCTCGTAGGCCGTGTTCAGGCGCTCGGTCTCCTCCCTGGCTGCCTTGTGTATCCTTTCGGGCGAGTTGACGAACTTGTCCGGGTGATATTCCCGGACCTTGGATTTGTAGGCTTTGTCGATATCCTCCCATGAGGACCTCCTGCCCACATCCAGGACCTTGTATGGGTCCATCACCTCCTCCTCTGAAATCCTGACAGGGCGGTCCACGAATACACGTTTGTTTATGTAAATGACCTCCGGGAGCTTGATCGGCGGCTGCTCCTCCCTCTCCTGCTCGAAGTCCCTGTATCTGAATTTGGGATTGAACAGATTGCAGGCTCCCACCATCAGCAGGAAGATTCCTCCCATTATCCAGACGGTTCCCCCGGCAAGGGAATAGATGGACCACCCCGGATTCAGAAATACCAGGACCAGGAATACGGGAAAGACCGCCGTCAGAACGGGTAGGATAAGTGCTACACCCTTGAACCTCTCCCTCCACCAAACAATCGCGAGGATCCCATAGCCCAGGAACAGGAATAGCACGAGGTCCAGGAAGATGAATGTCGGGGAAAGAAGCGGATGGTCGAACACCTTCAAGCTGTTGGAGCTTCTGATGAACTCCTGTGCATTCGTGCTCTCGGATATTTCCTCTTCCGTTATCGATCTCCGGTGCTCTGAAACGGTGGTTGAGGTTGTGGCGCTCATCCCGTCCTCAAGCTCGATCTCCACCCGGATTCTGATCCTCCTGAGCTCCCTTTCCTTGGCAAGTGCCGAAGTGATCTCGTCAAGGCCTCCGGAGGGTTTCCTGAACATCTTATCGACCTCGTATATGAAATCGAGATATTCGAACTCCCCTGATATCCCGTTCGCAGGGTACCTGAAGTCCGTATCCAGGGAAAGACCGAAATAGTTCCTCTCTGCCATGGAGGAGATCCGGGTTTTGGAGATGTTGAGGGTCCCCGAGGAATCCAGGATGGACCTTGTAATCTGCGGACTTCCTGAGCCTCCCATCTGGAGGGCCCTCAGCAAACGGTCCATATTATCATTGACATATGGATCTGTCGACGATGGAATGAAATCGGTCCCGTTCATCTCCCTTTCGACCCCGGATCCCATGAAGAAGTGTATATGTCCGGATGACTGGTCATTGAAGCTTATCTTGAGCTCGATGTAGACAGGATCGTCCGAAGCGGCCCCTGTTTCCTGGACCGAGAACATCAGCACCAGAAACATGAGGGAGATGAAGAGGGCTGACAGGGCCGCGGTCCTCATGGTCCCCCCTCTCACCATTCCTCGATGTCCCGATCGAACTCCTCCCTCTCCCGAGACCGTTCCGCACTGGACCTTCCCGGAATGCCCTCAATGAGGCCAGCCTCGACCAGGGCTCGGTTCTGCTCGCGTATCAGATGCGCCGTTTCCTGCTGCAGCAGCAGCTGGTCCCTCTGCATCTCAAGCGTTTCCTGCTGGAGTGACATCTGATACTGCTGCATCTGCATCTGCTGCACCTGCTGCTCGTCAAGAAGGGGTTCGTGAATCGCAGTCCACTGGAACGCGTGTATGAAGCCGACGAGAAGGACCACCATTCCCGCTATGGAGATCAGGAAGGATATGATGACGCCGATCAGAGAGAGCTCCGTTGCATTGGAGGACCCGTTCACGCCTATGAGAGCGAAGACGACAAGCATCACCCTGGCCAGGAAATGAACACCGACACCGATGGCACCCATCAGCTTGCCTCCGATGTCCTTGATGAACATGTAGAGGCCTATCATCTGAAGGAGCATCGGTACCGGTGCGAGTATGATGAGGAAGTTGAAGTCCTCGAACCCGTCGATATAGGCTCCGAAGAAAGGGATCAGCATCGCTGTGACGATCCCGCTGATCCCGAAGAAGAACCCTGCGAAGGTGTAGAGTTCGTGCTTCCTGCCGTATACGCCTCTTCCCCAGAGGGATATGGAGAATGCGGCTGCGGCGTAAAGAAGGGTTGCTATGAAGAAGAAGAATCCCCAGCAGACCCCGAAGATCCCCTTGAAGAAGGAATCGTAGGAACCGTTCGTCTCCGACACGTAAAAGGAAATGAAAGAAAGAAGGAGGATGAAATCGACGAAAATGAAAAGCGCAAGCACGATAACCAGGAGGACCAGATTCGTTCTCGCCGGATTGGATTTCTTGTAGGACATTTGGCTCCCCTCTCGTCTCATGTCCCTGACGCGGACCTTTAGGGATGAAATCCACCCTTTAAAATGATTTCTGACATTTAAACATCAAAATACGCCCGATCAGAGGGAATTCGGATCCATCGTGGATCGGTCCCTCTTCCTGGTCCTTCCAAGGACTCCTGTCGCAATGACCGCGGCGAGAAGAATGAGGACGGGGGGCAGGGGAACATCCCTCGATCGACCTTGTTCCTCGACCCCTGCTGTATCGTTCCCGTCGAGTGGAGCATCGATCACGTAGACCCGGGTCATGACGATGTCATCAACTGGATGGTCCCTGAGGAGCGGTCTTCGATTCCCGTACGTCTCCGTGGCCGCAATGTCTTTTGCGATCTCCAGCCCCTCCACGACTATCCCGAACACCGCATAGCCGTTGCCGTCCCGGTTCCAATCGTCCAGGCCGTGCTGAGGACCGTCGCAGATATAGAACTGTGACGAGGCGGAATCCGGTTCGGAGGACCTCGCCATGCCCACCGCTCCGTCGACATGTGAGGCGTTCCTGCAGATCTCGAGCGGGATAGTGGAGTCCGAACCTCCCATCCCGTCATCGTAGGGATTGTTGTTCTTGGTGTTGGGATCCCCCGTCTGCGCCACGAAATCGTCTATGCATCTGTGGAATGAGATGCCGTTGTAGAAACCGCTCTGGGCGAGATCGATGAAGTTCTTGGTCGTTATCGGGGTCATGTTCTCGTATAGCTCGATCTTGATGGTTCCCCATCCGTCGATCTCAATCACCGCTATCCTGTTCGGTCTGCCGATATCCAGGGGCTCGGTGTAAATGACGCCCTCCTGGGAAGGTGCCGAGAGTGCACCGTTCGCGGGCATTGAAAGGATGAGGGCGATGACAACGATGGTCGGAACGACCACGGATATTGAACCGGCTGATCCCATTGTGCCGTACATAGAACACCGACCTATATGGATTTTTCATCACCTGCCGCTCTCTCTGCTTCCTCGTCCCGTTTTCTGAAAAACTCCCTCTCCTCCTTGAGGTCCGATATCAGGTCCTCGAGGGTCCAGCCTATGTTCTCCTCAGTTGGAGTGCAGAAGATGGGCCTGGTCTGTCCTTCCATTGCAGGGAAGCCGTCAATCGAGGCATGTATCATCGGACCATCGAAACCAAGGAACATGACGATCTTCGGGTCCTCCACCGCCTCCCAATCGTCGTACGTTTCGTCCTCGAGGATGTCCCCGACCAGGTCCTTCTCCCGACCGCATCCGCAAACCAGTATCACATCGCGCTCCGTGAGCTCCCCGAGGGCAGACCTGATCTTCTTCGCCGAGACCTCGTCGTATCCGTAGAGCATGATACCTATCTCGTTCATGCGGGGTAAACGACCAACCCTCATAAAAAGGTCTGGATTGACATGTGGATGGATACGAAAAGATAGAAATATCCAAGCACCCGTTAGAGCGGTGTTCTCTACCGGGGGATGAACATGGACGGCGAGGAGATCGAGGAGAGAAGGCACCCATCGATAGTACTGATAGGAATAGGCGGAGGAGGTTCCAGGATACTATCCGACGGTGTCGAGCAGATAATGAACTACGACGTTGTGGACAGATATCAGTGCCTGGCCAGAGCGATCAAGCTGCACGGCGAGAAGCCCCTCGCGTTCATAGTAGACACGAGTTCTGATCCGACGAGGGAGGGTTTCTTCGAGAACATACCCGATGAGCAGAAGATATCCCTGTCAATGGCGGCCAGGGGAATGTCCAGAGGGGCTGGTGGAAGACCCGGCCGGGCTGCGAAGGCAATGTTGAACAACGACGTCGTTGAGAACCTGGCTGAGAACCTCTATGCACCCATATCAAGAGAGGAGCCGGCGATCGTGGTTATAATTCACACCGCTGACGGCGGGACCGGAGGTGGTCTGACCCCGGAGATACTCCAGCATCTCGGATACTCACTCCCCATGTCCACGATATTCTGGGTGTTCACGGTGCTTCCCCAGCGAACGGCGCTTGCCCTTCAGGGGCCCAGGACTGTCGCTCCGG
>JBLIRL010000026.1:0-23341 GCA_049472275.1 Thermoplasmatota archaeon
CATCGGGGACGCCACGCTGCACCGGGCCAAGTTCGGCTGGTTCCGACACGTGGGCGAGATACGTCTGGTGACCCACCCGGACTATCGTCGCAAGGGTCTCGGGCTGCTTTTGGCCAAGGAGATATTCTTTCACAGGATGCTCCATTTCTTCTACAGGTCGAACGCAAAGGGCACGGCCAGGGCTCTCAGCACTCAATGGTACTCGAAGGGAGACCTGATATCGAAGATCGTCGGAGAGATGAACGATCTGTACAACGAGAGGACGGAATCCAGGGTGGTGGAGGCGATCGTCATGACCGCTCCCAGGAGGAAAAGGGGCAGACCGAGGAAGAAACAAAGGAAAGCCCTGCCGCCGGTCCAAGGGGTTGTGGCCAAGGAGCTTCGATGATCGGGGCACCCATATCGGATCGATCCACCCCAAAGACATATATCCCTCCATTTCCCTGATAGTCGGGGGAGTGAGGTAGTGAAGAAGTATGCTATTGCATTGATCATGGCCTTATTGATATCGATCGTTGTCATTTCACCCGCCGTATCGGCCGATGAGGATGCCCTTCATGTGGTTCTCATCTGCAGGGAGGGACCTTATTCCACAGGCGAGAATGCCAGGTTGGAGGTGCACGTGTTCGAGGGGGAGACGCATGTGGAAGCTGACCAGCCCCCCATGACCGCCTTGATGGTCCAAGAAAGGTACGACGAGTACATCTACAGGGAGCAGAGGACCGAAAGGATGTCGGAAGGTGTGTATGCCACCGATTTCGAGATCTTCGATTCGGACGGTATGACAAACAGCATCGGTCACATCGGACTGATAGATGACATCGAGGTGAAGGAGGGAAGATATTCCCAGGTGACAAGGGGCTGGGACGGGCTGGAGGACACTAAATACGATTTCATAGAATCGCAGGGTTCGAGGGGATTGTCAATCGGCTTGACGGATCCGCTTGGTCCGGACGAAGGACTCAAGGTCAGCTACGAGCTGATATCAATGGACCAGTACCCCTGGGAACCGGAGGATACTGTGGAGTTCGATGTCGAGGTCAGAGATGACGGCCAGCTTGTCAAACCGGATGATTTCTACATCTATGCGGACCTTGATTTTCCGGACATCTCGGACGAATACCTCCTTCCGTACAACAATCCGGAGGACGGGAAATATACCTCGGGGATCAAGATCCCATCCAGGATAGATCGTCCAGGTGCCATCGAGGTCACGATGTATGCGGAATATCTCGGCAGAGAGGCGAGGACCGAACTCACCCTTCCGGTGAACAAGTATCAGATATGGATGCGAAACACCGGTGGAAACGATACGATGATGAGCTTCGATCTTCACGTTTCTGACATGTACGGCCAGGTCGTTGCTGGACAGGAGGTCGGGGTGCTTCACCACAACGACACGGGCTACAACCAGGCCTACCAGGTCACCGATGCGACCGGGAGGATCGGGATCACCGTACACGAGCACACCTCGGATTCCCTCGATATAATGATATGGGTTGACGACGGAGCTTTCAATCAGACTGTGGACACCTACATCCCGCACAGGATCATCCGTGACGAGGAGGAGCCAGAGGCGCCAAGTCCGTGGGGTTACGGTTTCGAGGTGATCCCATTGGATTACGGCATCGACCCGTTATCGGATACGGAGAGGGCTTTTTGGGCGTTCACAAACGGGGAACCCCTCAACACTTCTACCGTTTATTACTACGTCTACAGCGACAAGGAGATGATCTCCACGGGAAAGGCTGTCACGAACACCGAGGGGAAGTTCTTCGCCAGCTTCTCAACACCCATCCTCGAGGCCGAGAGGATCACGTTCGATTTCCAGGGTGAGGTCGGCTACCATCCGGGCATATACGAAGGATACGATTGGGAGGATTCGGACGGGGACGGATATTCCGACAATTTCGAGAAAAGGGAAGGGACAGACCCCACGGATTACCGGGATCGCCCCGTGATGGCCGAGCATTCGGACTGGGACGGTTTCACGGATGAGTTCGAGATCATGCTCGGAACGGATCCGGAGGACCCCTTCGACCATCCTGTGGGCTATGTTGATTCCGACATGGACGGCTTCGGTGACGCCTACGAGGAGAGCGAGGGGACCGACCCTGACGACATTTCGGATTTCCCCACGGACATGCCCGATGCCGACGGGGACGGATACCCGGATGATTTCGAGAATGCGAACGGTACCGATCCACAGAGCAGGTGGGACCACCCTGACGACTTTCCGGACACTGACGGGGACGGGATATGCGACGGTATGGAGCTTTTCTACGGGACGGACCCGGAGGACCAGGACGATCTGCCTGTGGACTCGTACAGGGTGAATACAGATGAGGATTACCTCGAAAGACCGTACGGGGGCAACGATGAGCAGTACGACCTCGAGGAAGTGTTCTACGAGAAGGACCCCCAGGACCCTTACGATTTCCCCTACGACCAGTACTCGAAGGACAGCGATGGTGACGATTACTGTGATGAGGAGGAGCATTTCTACGGCACCAATCCGGATGATGACGAGGACATGCCCCGGAACATCTACGCCATAGACGAGGACTATGATGGGGTGTGCGACGAAGAGGAATACTTCTACGGATCCAACCCGGATGACTACTACGATGCACCGAACCGGGAGCCCAGTCCCTGGGACCCCAGGTACGACGATCATAATTCCACCGACGGGAAGAGATACCTCACCGACATGGTCGACATGCATCTGACGGGGACCGGCATACTGGACTCGGAATGCGATAATGAGATATGCATGAGGATCGACGATTTCTCGGTGGGGAGCCTCAATGATATCAGGTTCCGCGGGATCGATGGTATCGCCCAATGCTACGGCATCTTCTTCCCCGGCAGCAAGGAGGACGTCGAGGCCATGATCTCTGGAGAGACCGAGCCCCAATGGACCTGCCTGGATGACTCGAACATCATTCCGTTCTACTGCTCAGGGGATGAGATGATGGGATTTTTCGCACCGCCCTCCTTCCTGCCCGTCATCTCGCAGGAATATGTGATCATCGGAAGTCAGGAAGGCGGTTTGAACTACATGGTGGTTCGGCACGGGGAATCGGCGTCAGTGGGTTCGAGACCGTCCGGTGGCGGCGGGGATGGGTTTCCCATGCTCATCGTTTACATCGGTGCTCCGGTGCTTCTCCTTGTGATCATCATCATCGTGGTCTTGGCATTGGTGATCGGCAGGTCGAAGAAGGGCAGAGAAAGGAAGAAAGCTGAGAGGAAGGCAGAACAGGATACGACTGCAAAACCGCCAGAACAGGCGCCCGGGAAGCCCCCTGGGCAGCAGGTCCCGACAACACCTCCTCCTGTCCATACAACCCCGCCTGCTGTCACGCAGGAACAGGTGCAGGCTCCTGTCCGGGAGACGGCTTCACAGCAGGCCGGCACCGGCTTCTTCGCGGACCAGCCGCAGCCTCCGGTGCCTCCGGCTCCACAACAACGGACTTCAACGACCGTCCAGAAACCGGAGGCACAGGCTCAGCCGGTTCGGCAGATGGAACCTCCACAGCGGGAGAGCATTCCGCTTCAGCAGGAACCTCCGCTCCCAGAGCCTGAACCTGCCCGCCCGGATATAGAGAAGAAGAGACCCCTGCCTCCCCCCGCGGGGAAACCTGAAGCCGAGAAGGAGGACAAGTTCGGACTGGATGATATCTTCAATTCCTGATTCTATCCGTACATCGAGGGTGAAGGGATGGTCTTCTTGCCGCCGGGTTTGCTGATCTTCTGGTATCCCCTCATCTTCGCCTCGAGCAGATCAGCTTCAGCATAAAGAGGTGCAAGGTCTATCTCGAGATAGGGTATGATGTTTCTCAGTACCTCGATTATTCCGGCGGCCGCCCTGGCGTCCGGGATGTTGTCCCTCGCCTCGGCCAGAAGGCAGGTTACCTCGAAATTCCGTTTCTTGCCCTCGTTGAGGAGGACCCCCGGTATGCCGGAGATCAGACCCTCGGGGAATATCGGGATCTCCGATTTCTGCAAGCGCTCCCTTCCGGATGAGGTCGAGGAAAGTCCGTAAACGGGTTTGTCAGAAGAAGGTTGAGTCGCCGGAACATTGATCACGGGCTCCTGTGGGTCCTCGGACCCTTTATCCTCATCACCGCCCGTCTGGGCGGCCTGGTTCTCTCCCTCGATGACAAGCCCCTCGGGAGAGATCAGACAGGAGCATTTCTGCTCCTGTGCCCAGTCAAGCATGCTGTTGCATATCAACTTGATCAAGTTCGATGGCGGCTGGAACTCGGAGAGGAAGACGACGAGTCTCGTCCAGTCACCATCGGGACCCTCGAGGTCTCCTGCGTAGAACCTGACCGGGTGATGGGGTTCGCCATCGCGGATCACCGATACCGTGGGAAAATACACGGAATCCATGACCCCGATCAACTCCATATCGAGGGCGGCGACGATGTAGCTTGCGGCAATGGTGCTCACGAGCCCCACGCTGGGAAATCCGTCGATGATGAAGGAATCCCTGAGGTCCAGACGCCTGTACTCGTATATCTCTATGTCATCCATCTTCCTGTCCCACCTCGGCTTTGGGGTCTAGCGCGTATTGGCCTTTTAATTATTACTGTTGGTCCCCGGGGTCTAGGATATAAATCAGCTGACCGTTTAGGGTCACCATGGATAGACCGAGGGTGCATATCAACTGCGCTTCCACCCTGGACGGTAAGATCTCCAGACCCGATGGATCGAGGCTCAGGATATCGGGACCCTGGGACATCGAGAGAGTACACAGGCTCCGGGCGGAAATGGGATCCATACTATTGGGTGCGGGGACTGTCGTTACCGATGACCCGAAACTTACTGTTAAGGATAGCATAGTAGCCGATGCGCGCCCTTTGAACAAGATAGTCCTCGACGGCGCGGGTCGGATATCTGCCGCGTCCAAGTTCCTCAGGACCCCCGGCAGATCTATACTTGTGACCTCACATGAATGCAACCCGGACTGGTATGATATGATAGGCGGGGTGGCGGAGTCCGAGGGGCTGGAAATGGAACTGATGAGGATCAAGGGCGAGGGAGGCCGAGTTGACCTGTCGGAAGCTCTATTCGAAATTCGGAAAATGGGTATCGATAGCATTCTGGTCGAGGGAGGAGCGTCAACAATATGGGAGTTCGTCAGCGCCGGTCTATTCGACATTTTCACCGTATACTACGGTCCGATGCTCGTCGGGGGCAGCGGCCCCACCGTGATGGGCGGAGCTGGATTCCCGGACCGTCCCCTGGAGGTTGAGGTGGTCGGATGCACCCCGACCCCTGACGGCGGAGTACTCGTTGAGTTCGCACCCTACCCTCAGTAGTTGAACTTCGTACGTTCTCCCTGGACCTCGGCTAGTTTCTTTATGGATCTCTTCTCCTTGAGTCCGGGATGTTTCGGAACCTCCACCTTCACGTTGACATACATGTCCCCGATGTGCCTGCCGCCGCGAAGGCTCGGTATCCCCTTTCCCTTGATCCGGAGTGTGCTGTTGGGCTGGGTTCCCGAAGGTATCTTTACCTCCACCGGACCGTGAAGGGTCTTTATTTCGACCTTGGTCCCGAGGACGGCCTGGGGATAGGTGATGCCAATATCACATCTCACGTCTTCGCCGATCCTCTCGAAGAAAGGATGAGGTCTAACCTCCACAGCCACGAAGAGGTCTCCCGGGGGTCCACCGCGTTGGCCGGAATCACCGAGACCTCCGACCCTGAGCCTGTTTCCTGTATCGACCCCTGCCGGTATGTTCACTGATTTGGTGATCCTTTCCCTTACCTTCTTCTTGCCCCTGCATTTCTTGCACGGGTCCTTGATAATCTGGCCCTCTCCGTTGCACTTCTGGCAGGTTTTGGTCGTGACGTACTGGACCGGACCGAGGTTCTTCACCATCCTCATGCTCCCGGTCCCCCCGCATTCCGGACATTCAACAGGATCGTCCCCCTGGGCAGATCCCGACCCGCTGCAGGCTGGGCATTCTATCAGATGAACGACCTCTATGTCCTTCTCGACGCCGGTCACGGCTTCCTCTAGGGTTATTCTCACCGAGGCTAGCCTGTCGTCACCCTTGGCTGGACCCCCCCTTCTGTAGGACCTCTCCTCGAACGGGTCCCCTCCGCCGAAGAATGATCCGAAGCCTCCTCCGAATGACCTCATGAACATCCTCAGCGCTTCATCGAGGTCAACATGCTGATACTGATAATGGGGCATCTCCCCATCCTCGGCGGCGAAACCGTACTGATCGTACTGGGACCTCTTGTCGTCATCCGAAAGGACCTCGTAGGCTTCGGTGACCTCGGTGAACTTCTTGGCAGATGAAGAATCGTCCGGATTCCTGTCCGGGTGGTACTTCAATGCCAGTTTCCGGTAGGCCTTCTCGATATCCGCCTTTTGTGCGTCCTTCTGGACGCCGAGTATCTCGTAGTAGTCCTTCTTCATCCCACGGCCTCGACTGGGTGACAGGAGGGGCCTTATGGCCCCTCACTTACTTGATGTTTACTTATCCTCGGCATCTACGTCTATGTAGTCCTCATCGGATTCCTTCCCGGTGGACGGCTGCTCCTCGGCCTCCTCGTCCTCCGTCGAAGGTCCTGCGGACTGTGACGCCTGCTGATACATCTTTGCGAACAGTTTCTGGGAGGCCTCGGAGAGTTCCTCGGTCTTGGATTTGATCTCCTCGATTTCCTCTTCCTGCACAAGCTTCTCGAGGTCCTTCATCAGGGATTCGACCTCCTCGACCTCCTGTTCATCGAGCTTGTCACGGTGTTCCTTGATAGCCCTTTCGGTGGCGAAGATCATGGATGTCGCGTTGTTCTTGGCCTCCGCGGCCTCGAGCTTCTTCTTGTCCTCATCTGCGAAGCGGTCCGCATCCTCCATCATCCTCTCGATATCATTGTCGGAGAGCGCACCGGTCCCTGATACGACTATGTCCTGGCTGTTTCCGGTCGCCAGGTCCTTCGCCGTGACATGGACTATACCATTGGCATCGATCTGGAAAGTGACCTCGATCTGGGGTATTCCCCTGGGCGCGGGAGGTATACCGGTAAGGGTGAATACCCCCAGTGTCTTGTTGTCCGCGGCCATGGGCCTTTCGCCCTGGAGGACGTGGATCTCGACCTGTGGCTGATTGTCCGAAGCGGTCGAGAAGATCTTCGATTTCTTGGTGGGGATCGTCGTGTTCCTGTTTATGATCTTAGTGAGCACGCCGCCCAGGGTCTCGATCCCGAGGGACAGTGGGGTCACATCCAGTAGGACCATGTCCTTTCCGACCTCACCCGAAAGTACCCCGGCTTGGATGGCGGCACCTATCGCAACGCACTCGTCGGGGTTGATGTTCTTCGTCGGTTCCTTCTTGAGAACGCTGTTGATCTTGCTCTGGACAAGGGGAACCCTCGTGGAGCCTCCGACCAGAAGGACCTTCTGGATGTCCTTCGGCTCGAGCTTCGCATCCTTCAATGCCTGCTTGAGCGGTTTCATCGTCTTCTCGACGAGATCGTCTATGAGAGATTCGAACTTCGACCTGGACATGTCCATCTCGAGATGGAGAGGGCCGTCTTCGCCCTGGGTAATGAAGGGGATGCTGATCTGGGTCGTCGGAGTGCCCGAGAGTTCGATCTTCGCCTTCTCGGCAGCATCCTTCATCCTCTGAACCGCCTGCTTGTCCTTGAGAAGGTCCACACCGTGGTGGTTCTTGAACTCCTTTGCCATCCATTCTATTACCCTCTGATCGAAATCGTCCCCGCCCAGATGGTTGTTCCCCGAGGTCGATTTCACCTGAAAGACCCCGTCGCCTATCTGCAGTATCGACACATCGAAGGTCCCGCCTCCGAGGTCATAGACCAGGATGGTGAGGTCACCCTCCTTGTCCAGGCCGTAGGCCAGGGCAGCTGCGGTCGGCTCGTTGATTATCCTCTTGACATCCAGACCGGCGATCTTGCCAGCATCCTTGGTCGCCTGCCTCTGGGCATCCTCGAAGTAGGCCGGAACGGTAATTACGGCCTCGGTGACCTTCTCACCGAGATACGCTTCGGCATCCTCCTTGAGCTTCTGCAGCACCATGGCCGATATCTCCTGGGGCGTATACTTCTTCCCCGCCATGGATACCTTCGTCTTCTGGCCCATCTTCCTCTTGATAGAAGCGATGGTGTTATCAGGATTCGCCACGGCCTGCCTCTTGGCGAGCTCGCCCACGAGTCTCTCGCCCTTTTTCGTAATACCAACTACGGAAGGGGTTGTTCTCGCGCCTTCCCTGTTCGGGATGACAACTGGCTGCCCTCCTTCCATTACAGCGACCACCGAGTTGGTGGTCCCAAGATCTATTCCTATTATCTTTCCCATTTGTTATCACCTCGATTACCGTTATTTCTTACTTCTCACCTCTTGGGGTTTCCTGTTGACTATGACCTGGGCTGGCCTGATGGCCCTTTCCTTGTAGATGTACCCGGGCTTCACCTCCCTGATGATCAACTCATCTTCGAGGTCAACGTTCTGTTCATGCCCCACGGCCTCGTGGTAGTTGTGATCGAAATGCCGGCCCTCGACCGCCATCCTGGATATGCCGATCCGCTGAAAGAGGTTCCTGACCTGGTTCTCTATCATCTCGATGCCCTTCAACATCTGTTCGGCTCCTTTCTTGCCCCTTTCAGATCCCTGAAATGATCTCCTTGCAAGTCCGAAACTGTCCAAGACCTCGATGAGGCCGGTGGCTATCTCCTCCACCTTCCTGTCAGCGATCGTCTCCTTCTCACCCTCATGCCGCCTCTTGAGGTTCTGGAAGTCCTTCTGAAGGAATATCACCCTTTCCTCGAGGGAGGTCCTCTCCTCGGAGACCTTCAGGAGCTCGTTCCGGAGCCCCTCCAGCTCTTCCTCCATATGCTGCAGGGAGGCGTCAACCGTGGATATCACCGGTACGTGTTCCCCGCCCTCGTGCTCCTTGTCATCGCTCTTCTTGTTGAGAAGCACCTCGAGGACCCCCTGGGAAAAGGTGACCGATATCCCTTCGGGATCGGGTTCGAACGGCAGTGCCTGGATAGTGCTGAACCTGCCCCTTGTCCCTTCGGCCTCCAGCTTCAGGATGTCCTTGGAAACGGCTATCCTTATGCCATCCTGGGCGACGCCAGGAAGCTCAGCCGTGAGCTTCGCACCTTCGGGGATCTCCACGATCTCCGTGGTGGGTTCCCGCACCTGGGGTTCCTTGCCGGCCATGTTTACTACCTTCCTCTATACAACCTTAAGTTGTTATCTTGTTGTCACCCTTACACATTTGGTCGTATTTAATGATTTCCGATGGATCCCTCTGTCATGAGGGAAATCGATTTGTAATCCCTCATTACTGAGGTCCCCATGGAGGTCCATCCCATCATCTATATCCTTCTGCTGCTTGCTGTGATCGCATCGGGAGTGATGGTGAACATAGCCAAGTACGGTTGGAAGAGCAGGAAATGGACCTGGTTCTTCGCCATGCTGGGCGTGGCATCGATGGTAGGTTTGATGGTGATGGTCTATCCGGCACTCTGAGGGACCCGTCTTGAGGAAGAAGGAGAAATTGATGGACAGCCCCACCTACAGGGGCCCCGACCCGAGGTTCATCTTTCCGGTGAGGTCCGAGGTTGATTGGTTCTATCGGGAAAAGATGATCGTCCTCGAGTACCCGAAGAATTTCAACAGGATGGAGAAAGGGCTCCACAGGCTGCTCAAGGGGCCCGAGAACATCAAACGGCCGCTGGATGAGGTGGGGACCCTCCTCTGGGAGATGTGCGACGGGGAACACTGCCTGGCGGAGATATACTACGAACAGCAGGAGCGGTTCCATGAAAGGGTCGAACCTGTCGACAAGGTCGTTGGAGGACTGCTCGAGGCCATGCTCGGACTCGGACTCATGAGGCTGGAATACAGAAATGAAGGAGAAAAAGGTTCCAAAAGGAAGGCGAGGAAGGTCGTTGTGAGGGCCGTTTCCAAGTGATCGGACTATGTCATGGTCCGACGACAATGTTTTTATTCATAGTTTATATATTGGCCAGGCTAATATACTCAGGGAGTCTTATTCTCTGAGACCCGATCTTCGCCGTTGGTGATAACATGCGCTCGAACGCAATGAACTGGAGGATCATTCTGGTTGCTATGATCGCCCTTGTGGTTCTCTCCCCCGTCTATTCGACCGTCGGGAGCTCCGCTGAAAGCAACCTTCCCGCGGGATATGAATCGGTATCCTACGAGGACATGACCCCCATCGATAAGGTCACCCTGATAGACCACGATAGGGAAGGAATTGAGGACGATTTCGCATTCCTGGCCGCGGTCCCGGCATCGGTGTTCAGGTCGGAGGACGACAGCAGGGTCTTCATGAACCCCGTGCTCTTCTACGAGCCGCCAAGGGAGACCTCAGATGAGGAGAAGGTCCACAACACCTATCCGGCGGTATCCTACATGATGGAGGACCTGATGACGGTTGCTGACGGCGAACTCGACAGGATGGAACTGATCGGTTTCGACGGTGCGCCCCCCGGAGATATCGGGAACACGTGGAAGGCCTCGGACATCAAGACCATCGATGGCGACGATCCCTTCTCCATCGCAGCCGACATAGCCCTGGAGAACTGGGAGTGGTCGGACCTTGCCGTATTGGCGGTCGTGAACGCCGATCCCGAGGAGCTCAACGAGAAATATTCAGGGCAGGTCTCCGGAACGACGCCTGACGCGGCCCCTCGCTCCGGTTCGGTCAGCGGAACGAAGGAACCATCCCCCGTGGACCCGAACACTCACAGCTTCACCATCGAGCCAGATTACAAGTACATCACCTCACAGCTCACATGGGGGGCGGACTGGAACCCACTCTCGGAATTGACCGAAAGGGGCAAGGACCCGGACCTTCAGCTCTATGACATGCAGCTCGGCATGGTGGGTGCGAGCGAGAAATGGAACGTCCTCGAGGGAGCATCGGAGGAGATAGATTCCTACATCTATCACTCAGGAGAATGGGAGTTCGCGGTCACCTACATGCCCACTGAGAACTCCCTCGTTCACCAGGACGAGCCCGATAGCTGGTCTTCAGTCCCTTACCCCTCGGAAGCAACTCCGAAGGATCGGGAGGAATGGAAGGCTGAAAGGATCAGACAGGTGATGTCCGACAGGGCCAGCAGGGGGCTCTCACCCGAGGCGCCCTTCGATTCCCAGGTGACCTACACCATCGATTACACCCTGTACCCCGGTATCGACGTCCAGAAGAGGATCGATACACCGTTCTACTGCAGGGATGCGAAATTCACCCTCGAATGGTCGGACCAGAGCTCGGACCTCGGGCTCATACTAAGAGGACCAGAGGGAGCCGAGATAGCGATCGCGGCGGGTGCCACATCCGGGAACACCCAGGTCCTGGAGGTGCCGGAGCTTGGGGAGGGACAATACCAGGTTTCCGTTGTGAACCTCAGAGGATCGGGCACCGATTTCACGGTGAAGTACGAATTCGCTCAGAAGAAAGACATGTGGGAAGGGACGAGCTGGGCCGGAGCGGCCAATGCCGCCGTCATAGCCTCCGCACTGAACAGCCCGCTCCTCTTCAGCTCGAAGGGTGGAATTTCGGATCGGACGGGGGATGCTATCAATACACTCGGGGTGAAGAAGGTCATAGTTGTTGACATCGGCTCCCATGCCAGATCCGGGGTTTACGACGACATCGACTCCCTCCGCGGCTTCATCCGAAAAGAGATCGAGGTGGAGAAGCTCACAAGCGTGGACAGGGTATACGCGAAGGTCAAGGATGTCGTCGAATACGACGGCGATAGACCGGGGGACGTGGTCTTCACCACCATCAATCCGTGGACCTCCTGGCATGTGAACCTTGGGAGGGACACCACACAGAACCCGAGGGAGGAGTTCGAGGGAGCGCTGTTCATCGGACCGGCTGCCCTGGCAGCGGCCTACCACGGTGCACCCGTCTTCGTCAACGACATCCATTCCGAGCTCTCATGCGCCCAGGCCTGGCACAACGAGTTCTGGGTCTATGCCTATCATCACAGCAGGGCCCCGCCGTCCGTGGCATGCATGGTGCTCACTGCAAAGAACACCTACAAGGTCCTGGACAGGTACGGGTTCGACAAGCTGACCCCGGCCAACGAGGAGGGGAAGCACAAGGAAAGCATCATTACCGTCGCGGACCAGTTCGACATCGGGTCGTCCTGGGACAGGGGACTGGTCGGCGGAGCGGATTCCGGGAGGATCATGGGCACACCCGTGGATACGTCTGTCTGGATCTCCAGGAACGGGCTCTATCCCAAGCTGATATACGCCAATCCGGCTGTTGACAGCTCCCTCGATGAGACCGGGGGAATGAGGATCCAGGGATCGGAATCAACCAGAGGACCATCCGGACGCCTGATAATCGAAACCCCCGAGAGGGAGGAGGAAGTGGATTTTCCCGTGACCATGTCCTGGGTTTCCTATCAGTACAAGTTCAACGAGCAGGCCTCCGAATACTGGGGATGCGAATACACGACCAGGACCGGAATAACACCGTACTTCGACATGTCCGACTCAAGCTCGGACCCGGACGGGATCGATCCCGAGGGCAGGTACCCTGATCTCGATTCCTCCGAGATAATACCGGCCTATATCGAGGCCAGCGGATACGGCTCGGTTTACTCGACGACGTTCGAGGCCACCATGGAGAACCTCAACCGCGGAACGATCATGTGGCTCGAGGTCATGCACGGGGGCCATACCTATTCGGGTGTCGTAGGCTGGTGGGACGAGAGAGGTGCACAGGAGGAGAACCCCTGGAGAGGCTACGAGGAAGCGGGCATACCCACTGGAACATCCACAATGATCTTCAGGGGGGCCACCGACGACCCGGACGTCGTTACGATGTCCAAGCACGTCGGACTCGACATCACTCCAGGATTCGGACCACCCACGGATATCGGAATCATCCCGGAGAGGCACGACGGGGTGATCATCGCCATTGCGCAGCAGGGCCAGACAGAATACAGCGAGAACGGACTCGAGATGGACAAGGCCCTCGAGAACCTGCACTCGATGGGATTTTCCGCCGGGAGCTGCCTCATCGCCAACACATATCTGCATCTTATGCTCGTCCGGCACGGTTCCATCTTCCAGGTAATCGATCCATGGCTGACCTCCTGGTACTCCGCCTTCGCGATGAACATGTTCGTCCGGGACATCTATTACGGGAGGACCGTTGGAGATGCCTTCGAGAGGGGCATATCCCACGTTGGCATCCAGTACCTAGTCGACGGATGGTGGTGGGATATCTTCGAGAACCTTGTCTATTACGGTGACCCAGATCTCAAGGTATACTCACCCAAGAACGACTGGCCTGAGCCGACCTCTCTTCAGAAGGGGGCCGTTATCGGGGGCCATTCGCCCTTCGGTGCCGACGATCACCCCAATGCGACGAACACGGGGCTGCTTTGGGACATCGTTGCCTTCCTGGCGGTGGCTGGCCTCATCGGCGCCGGAGCCTACGTCTACTACAAGCAGCGCAAAGGGCAGGAGATACCTTTCATAAGCAGGTTAACTGGGAAATCAAGGGCTTGATCGGGACCCTGGAGTTGTACCATTTACCCGGAACCCGCTGTTCAGGGCAGTGTTCGTCTGGAAAAGTGATTTATGCAGCCAATGAATTGATGTTGGAAGAGTTCCCGGAGGGAGACAATTGATAGTCACCAATCTGAACATCATCCCGGGCCGGAGGATAGAGGGCACCCTCGGGATCGCATACGGTTATGCGTCCGTCAAGAAGAAGAAAGGTGGAAAGCCGGTACTGGACGCGGACGGGAAGGAGCTCCCGTGGAAGGATACCTCAGAGGACTTCGAGAAACTTTTCAGGGAGGCCGAGGTAAGGTTGATCGCCTCCGGAGAGAACCTGGGTGGCGATGCGGTTGTCAAGGTTGAGGGGAAGCTCTCCAGGGATACCACCGGGAATCCCGAGATGCTGCTAATGGGAACGGTGGTGACACTCTCGATGAGTGACATCCCTTCCGATATAGATGAGGGAGAGGAGGAGGGAGAGGAGGAAGGAGCTGAGGAGGGTATATCTCTTAAGTTCGACGGTGAGAAGATGAGCTGGAAACCCCCGCAGGCTACAACACCCACAATGGATGTCCTCAAGAAGATCAGGGAGAGGGGTGTGAAGGACGTCGGTGACTACCGTGATGATACGAGAAGGATCCTGCAGATGGCTAAGGAGGTCGGGATACCGCAGGATCGGGCGAGGCTGCTGATAGAAGGCGGCTTCGATACCCCTAGGAAGATATCCGAGGCAAGCGTCGGGGAAATCTCGGAGATCGACGGCATCAATCCAACCCAGGCAAGGATCATAAGGAAGAAAGCGCAGGAGATGAACAACGGGGAATGAGGGACGGCAAATGGACACAATAGGACTCGTATCCGCTGTCAAGATGTTCATGGTCGCATCCGTCCTTCTGGGCAGCTCGGTAATGGACATCAGATACAGGAGGATCCCGGACAGGTTCTGGCTACTGATCCTTCTGGGTGCGGGGCCTCTCACAGTGTGGGAGATGTACCTGAGGGGTGGGGACGAGAGCCCGGTGACCCTTCTCGCCCTGCTCGTTCCCCTTGCAGGCATTCTGTTCATATTGTACGGATACCCCGAACTCAAGGAGGTCGGAAAGGGCAACCTGACGGATGTTCTCTTTCTGCTGTTCTACATCGCAGCACCCATCGGAGGAGCGTTCGCATTCGTCCTCGGAGATCGAGAGCTGTTCATGGAGGTGGGGATCTCCTTCATCTTCATGCTGCTCTACTTCGCACTCTATTCGGTACCCATCGGCGGGACCAGGATAATCCATGGCGGAGCGGATGCGAAATGCCTGATCGTACTTTCCGCATTGTTTCCCTGGTACATAACGGGGGCCCCGTTCCAGATCGGCCCGTTCTATGAAATTTTGAAGGACATCCCTGCGATGGGCAGGATCTTCCCGTTATCCCTCTCTGTCCTCTTCAACGGCGCCGTGATGACCGCTGCCGCTATGTTCGTGATCCTGCCAGTCCGGAACATAATGAAGGGTGAGTTCTCGCTCGGCTCCTTCACAGGTTACAATATGGATGTGGATGAACTTCCTGGCAGCCACGTCTGGGTGGTCGTGGAGAGTGACGGCAGGAAGGAGAAGAAGGACCCCACCGAGAAACTCGTGGATGGACTGAAGAGGAAAGGGATCGAAAGGGTAAGGGTCACACCCAAGATCCCTTTCATACTTTCACTGACCGCAGGTTTCATTACGCACGCCATACTGGGGAATCTCGTAGCCGCTCTGTTCCTTATCTTTTGATGAAAATATCAGCTCCGGCTACGACGAATGAGCATAATATGAAGATCAGATCACACCGGTCTTCTGGAGGGCTTCGTGATAGTCCTTCGGAGAGAAATAGCCGACGAACTTGCCGTCGGTATCCTTCACGACCACGGCATAGGGCGCGTACTTCGATATCTTGAGAAGGACCTCCGAGATATTATCCTCAACACCGATCTCCATGATATTGGTGTTCATGAGGTCCTCGGCGGTCTTCTCCTGGACCTCCATTCCCTTGGCCGTGGCGATGAGGAACTCCCTGGCGGTCACTGCCCCCACGGGGGTCCCCTCCTCGTCAAGGAGGAATATTGCCCCCCTTGGAACCTCTAGAAGCTTCTTTGCGAGGTCCCTGCAGGGCGTGGTCTTCTCCACGGCAGTGAACTCGTCCGTTATGTCGAACTCACTTATGCTCATGTTCTCGAAGTTGGAAGTCTCGTTCTCAGCACCGTCTTCGGCCATTTCCCTTCCTCCTCGATTGCTTGAGGTTGTTGGAATTATAAAACCTTATCCTCGGCAGTTGTTCCGTTTGGTAATGAAGCGTCATATCTTCCGGGAGAAGGCCAGGAAGGTTTCCTCGTCAATCTCACCGTCGAGAAGTCTCCTCACGAGCTCCAGATAGATCCTCTTCCTTACCTCCATCTCCGAAACTGGATGGTATGTGGTCTCGTCATCATTCTCATTCTTCTCGACGAGGCCCTTCCTCACGAGCCTTCTCAGGTGATATCTCAAGGAATCCTTGGAGAGACACGAAAGCTCAAGCAATCTTGCATGTGTGATCCCGGGTGAGCCCGATATCATCCTGAAGACCCTTACCTGCTGTCTGGACATGTCCTGGACCTTCGAGGGCTCGAGGGCATTCCCCGTACCATGATAATGGGACCTTCCGGAGATTCTTTCCTTCCTTATAAGACCCCCGCGTTCCAGCTGATCGAGGTGATATCTCAAGGTTCCCTTGCTTATACCGAAGAACGAATGGATGTGTGAGAATGTGATACCCGGATTTTCGAGGATATAATTGAGGATCAGCCTCCTCGTCGGATTCGATGAAGGGTCCTCTTTCCTCATCCAGTATCCCCGAACCCCTACTACGGGCCCGTATTTTAATTGTATCTATCGAGCTCGGTGCGGATCCTGTCGTATGTATCCTGGGACAGGCCTCCCACGCGCCTCATCTCGTCAAGTCTGGAGCGGACATGGTCTATCGTTGAATCATCCGGAGGTGGCGACATCACGAGTGCCCCGACCTCGAGGTTCTCGATGTAGGGAGATATCCCGGAAGATTCACCACCGAATACCGTATGCGATATGCCTGTTCCAGGTATGCCGACCCCTAGACTCCCGGCCCTCACCTCTCCCGGGACGTGTCCACGCCCGGTGATGCCGGAGCCTCCGCCGGACTTGCCGGTTATATCATCGTTGAAATCATATCCGCCCCTTTTTATCGATGACCTCCTGATGAGGAATAGAAGTGTCAGTAACAAAGCGATCAGGACTAGGAGGACCGTTGCCGCCATGATCGCCAGAAAGACCGGGGTCCGACCCGAGCCACCGCCCTTTCCGGTATCCTCCGCAGGTTCGACGATGACGATCTCGGATGTGACATCGGAGAACTCCCCCTCCAGGTCCGAAACCCTCATTGTAACATCATAGGTCCCGGGTTCAAGCTCGATGGTCAGATACTCTCCATGTCCCACCACCCCGATCCCCTCGACATACCAGGTGTAGGTCAGGACGTCTCCGTATGGTATGTCAACATCATCGGATTCTCCCTTTAGATCTAAGAGCTGGACCTGGTCGTAATGAAGCAGCTGGTGGGTGAACCTGGCGTTCGTGGGTGCATCGTTCTCCGGGCTCACGGTGATGATCACCTTGGCAACCGCCGACCAATTTCCCATCGTGGCGGTTATCAGGATGATCTCCGAACCCGACCAGTCGGATGCGGGTGTGAACCTTATCCTGCCGGAAGCGTCGATGGTTACATCGATATTCTCAGCTCCGTCTACCGATATGTCGGGGACTCCCCCGGCTCCCGGAAAGATGTCGCTGGAATCCACACCGTCATCGTGAGAATCCTCTCCGAGGAAGTACATGTACCCTTCCAGCTGGTCGCATGGTCCGGACCCGTTCTCGATGACGGTGACGGTGAAGTTTGTCATATCCGAAAGCGATCCGTCCGTAACGGTGATGTTCACCCAGAACCACCCGGTGTCATTCCTGGAAGGGGTTCCCTTCAGGACATGGAGCGAGTTAAAGGAGAGCCAGCTAGCATTGGTGGTCATGCCCCATTCAAGGTCCTCTTCCTGGGAATCCTTGTCCTGAGCCGTGTATTTCACAAGGTAGAGGTTTCCGACACATGCCTGCTGGACATCCGTCGTTAGTATCACCGGAGCCTCGGGTGAATCGGATGATCGGATCAGAGGGTACCTGTCCTTCGCGCCGGCCTCTCCGGATATCGAATAGGGATGATCCACAACCAGGTCGATGTCCGAATCGGGCATCGTCCAGTCCGACCAGAAGTTCCCCATACCGTCGACATCCCACATATTGGAGGGACCATCGTCCAGGGCCTGGTCCGAACCTCCGTTGTTTCCCACGATATCGTTCAACGTGATGCTGTTGACCGAGGACTGCTTCCCTATTGCTAAAGCTTTGTATCTGTTGTTCCTGGCCAGGTTTTCCCGGAAAAGGTTTTCACTTGATTCACTTAGCAGGACCCCGTGGCCTTCGAAATCCTCGATCGAATTACTAACGAAGGTGTTGTCAGTTGACCGATCGATCAAAATACCTGCGGGGATTTCAACGGGTTCGAGCCCGGGTCCGGTATAATCGATGCAGACATCGTAGACCTTCACCTCATCGATCATTCCCTTTGTGAACCAGGCATACTCCCACCCTCCGTACCATTTGTACCCCGAACCAATGGTGAATGGCAGGCTGGAGGTTCTGACGTTACCGTAGGGATAGCTCTCGTTATGAACGAGGACGCGGTCCACGTAGGTCCTGACATAACTGGAATCGTAGGTTACCGCCACATGGGTCCAAGTGCCGATCGGGATGCTGACCTCAGTATGGACCCAGTACCATTCCATCCGGGTCGTCATTATTGCCCAGGAGATGTTCCCCCTGCTTATCATGAATTCGTAGGATTCCTCCTTATCAACTATGATCTGCCGATCCTTCATATCCTCAATGTTGACCCAGGCCTCCATCGAGAGCTCCGGTCCGGCGATATCGAGGGCATTCTTGTGGTCCACGGCGATGTGATCGCCCTCTCCGTCGAACTTGGCACAATTGTTCACGATGCCCGCGACGTTCCTTGTATTGCCCTTCGCAGTTCCCGAGCTGCCGTACCCCGAGCTGTCCTTGACCTCTCCGGAAACCCCCATCCAGTAGGGGCCGTCCAGCTTCCAGTAACCCTTAGGCCTGGCATAGTTCTGGGAAGGGTCCTGATCTTCTTGCTGTGGTACTCCCCTTATCTGGTTATTATCGATGAGGTTCCCCATGCTTCCGTTGAGAACAATGGCATTGGCAGGTGCTGATATCAGGCAATCTTTCACGATGTTGTTATCCGAGGAAAGCCTGATCCCCTCCCCCATCCCATTGTCGGCATGTATCTCGAGACCGCTGACCGTGCAGTTGTCGGCGAACGTTTCCAGAACCGGCCCGGATCCGTCCGGTTCCAGGATAGGTCTCCCATCTCCCGCCCCTCGAAGGACAACCTTCTTCAGAAGCACCAGATTTTCCCTGTAGGTCCCGGCATCCACCTCTATGATCGAACCCCGGGAGGAATCCCCCAGGGCGTCTGAGATGGTCTTATATTCCCTGGATGGGCCGACCCTTAGAATGTCGATCTCGTCCGATCCGATTGCGTGGCTTACCACAAATGTAGTCGTAATGACCAGGGCCAACATAAGAAGGATGGCAGAGCTTGTCCTGATGTACCTTGACATTCCATCACCATCTCATACTCATCTACTCTCCTCTCTCCTCCAAGAGGCTCCCGCATTGATGGGAATGGTGTAATAATAAAGGATATTTGTGGCCTCAATCTGTACGGATCTGGCCAATTCATGATATTTATGGTTTGTTTCGAATCCCGACCTGGTATGTGTCACCGAAACGGCCAAAATCTATATAATCAAGATATCCTACGGGGGACGCCAGGCTAGGTCGGGGAGCTAGGCCCTCCCTCGCGCTTTCAAGCGTGCCGCAGAACGGTCTACAGCGGGACGACAGTCATGGGGCGGCGCAACCAGTACACCGTCGGTCCAAGGGAAAACGATGAAGTAACGTCCCTCGGGGTTGGAGGAGGCACCAGGTGCGGCCGGAGGGCCGTATCGATGCCCTGACTATGGGAACCGGGTCAGGCCCGGAAGGGAGCAGCCTAACCGTAGATTCCCAACGCTCGTTGGGAGCCGGGACGGAGGAGTCCCGAGGAGTTACCGACGACGGACCAGGGCGTCCACCCATGTCGGCCTGGTTCCTGTTGTTCTGGTAGGTTGATCATGAATGACCCAAAACCCCTTGTAGTGTTCGACATGGACGGCGTGCTGGTACGGGAGAGAAGCTCCTGGAGGCTTGTCCACGATGCTCTTGGAACCTCCAACGAGGATTCCTTCTCCGCCTACATGAGAGGGGATATCGACGACATGGAGTTCATGAGACGCGACATCTCCCTGTGGCTGCAAAGGGGAGTGACCACCCTTTCCTCTGTGGGGGATATTCTCCGGAGGGCGACTCTCATGAATGGTTTCGAGCAGTGCATGACAGAGCTCAGGAGGTCGGGCGCTGTCCTCGGGATGATAAGCGGCGGACTGGACCTGCTTGCCAACAGGCTTGGAGAAGAGGGGGGTTTCACTCATGTTTCGGCGAACGGATTATCGGTTGACATCCACGGCAACCTCACAGGCGAGGGGATCCTCAGGGTCCCGCTGATGGACAAGGGTTCGATACTCAAGAGACTGAAGGGAGGCAAACCGGATTATGATCCTGTCATTGCGGTGGGTGACTCGAGAGTGGATATCCCAATGTTCCAACTGTCAGATCTCGGGATCGCCTTCAGACCCGAGTACGAAGATGTGGCCGGATCGGCCGATGTGGAAGTTTCGGATCCCGACCTCATGGCCATCCCGGAAATCGTGGTTGAATTTTTCGATCGGGGAAGGCCCTTTGGGAAATTTCAATAAACTTTTATTGGGGGTCACACATACCCCTTGGTTCAGTCGAGGCACGACGGACCACGATGGTGATGGGTATGCAGGCTCATATGGATGAACACAGCAACGAGGTCGTGCGTTCCATAATGGAGATGCTGGCTGAGAAGTTCACTGAGGAGAAATGCGTCACCGTTCAGAGGATCTTCGATAAATACGCAACCCGGCTGGTGAAGGGCAGGGACATAACCATGTACCTTTACAACATCGGGATCCTGGACCCAAGGAGGGATGAGGAGACGCCGAAGGATGCGAACCTCTGGAAGATCAACATCTCCAAGGTCCGGGAGTTCCTTGAGAACGATGGCTCACTTCTCGAGTACAAATGCCCGCTCTGCGGTTCGACCACCATATCGAAATCCTACAATACCTACAGGTGCACCAAGTGCCTCTTCAAGGGTGATCTTCCCGATAGGCCCTATCAGCGTGTCAGGAGGAAATGAGGGATCTGTTCCGGTTTCGGCATATCATGGTCCGTCTTCATTTCTGCTTCCGATCGAAACCGCTGTACTTGTCCCTGAAATGGGTCCAAAAGCTTTCAGGGTCGATCTCCTCCGGCTGCATATCGAACGGGTGGCGGGACCTCTCGTCCCTCTCCCAGACCTTCTCGGTCTCCCCTCGATCCATCCAGATCCCGTTGCAATCCTCGCAGAGGTCCACATACACATCGTAGACCTCTTTGGTTACCATTTTCCTATCGCATACGGGACATAGAAGCCCCTCCCCCTTGAGCTGATCCGTGATCCGGATCAGGAGCTCAACGGGGCTGCCCTTTCCCATTATGTCCTCGAGCTCCGTGGGATCGAACCATATACCATGGCACTCCCTGCAAACGTCAAGGGTTTCCCCAGCCCTCTCGACTATGAAAAGCTCCCTGTTGCATCTCGGACAGTCCCTTTCGCTTTTTATCCGGAATTCCCCAGATTCGAAATCGGCCAATCAAACACCGGTGTCGGATTGATCGAAGGGATTGATAAAACTTGTTCCATTTCGGGGAGCGTGGAGCTTACCGGATCGTGTCATATGGCGGGGCTTATCCTGAAACCGCCCTCCTTCAACTCCAGGGCGAACATGGAGGTGTTATGGGGCATGCCCCTCATCTTGATGCATCTTATCCTTCTCTGAAGGTCTACCTCCCCGACGGGACTGAGGGTCAGCTGAAAGACGCCGTCAGACAGGAACTCCTCCTCACCGTACTCACCGTCAAGTGTCGGTTTCTCGTGTATGAGGAAGTTCGTGGTGCCCAGGTCCCTCATCCATTCGAAGAGATTGAACAGAAAGCTCCTCCGGTCCTCCTCACCTGCAAGGATCTCGAGCACTGGAAGAGAATCAATAACGAGAAGTTCAACGTTCCTTTGCTCGACGAGGTATTCCACGTAGGACCTGAGGGCCTCCATCCAGTCACCCTCGGTGGAGAACTTGTCCATCGCCGCCCTTATCCTTCCGACATCGGAAACGATGATGTTCTTCTTCCCCACCTCATCGAGGGTCCTTCCCATCTTCTCCTGCTGGGAAAGGAGTGATCCCATGCTCTGCTCCAGCAGAAGATACAATCCAACGGAGCCCTCGCCGGTCGCGGCCTTGTGCAGGATGCCGAATGCCATCGATGATTTGTACGTCCCCGGGGTTCCCGAAAGAAGAACGATGGAACCTTTGGGTATTCCGCCTCCGATCTCCCTGTCGAAACCCTTGATGGCCGTCGATATGAGTGCCAGTTCTCACCCTCCTGCCCGGAGGTATTGGACACGCTTTCTTTTATAGATATGGTCCTCAATTTCTGTTCTTGCGAATGAAGAGACCAAAGCCGGCAATTGCCGCCAGCACCAGGAGAAGTATTCCTATCGCGACCATTATTTCGAGTACGGGGGATCCTCCGGCGCCCGAGGAGGATTCCTTATCCGACACCAGGGACGGATCGATGTCGCCGTTGTCGATATCCTCGGGCTCCTCTGATCCTCCCTCGGGTGCATCGTCCTCAACCTCCTTCCCGAGGAGCTCCTCCAGCAGTGCAGGATCGAAGGGTATGTCCCCGTCCTCCCATCCTTCATCCTCCCAGTACTCCACATCATCTGGCAGAGGGGGCATCTCGCCCCATTCTCCATGATGGTTCTTGATGAACATCATGACCATTCCCATGATCCTCTCCCACATCTCCATCGGAATGTCCAGGACCCATTCGACCGATTCGGGGTCCCCGTCGGAATTCCTGTCAACCATGTGGTATTCGATCTCATGGATGCCGTCACCGTTGAGGTCGGCTCCGAAGAATACCTTCTCGGGATTCCCGTCGGAGTTCTCATCGATCATGTTGAAGGCGATCTTCATGCGTCCTCCGGGCCTTTCCGGTTCCTTCTCGAAAGGTTCCATGACGATCAACACCCTCATCTCTGGCCGGTCGGGGGTGATCCTAACCATTTGCTCTGCCGGATGGAAGCCGCGGGCTCTAGCCTCTATAACGTATGCACCGAAGGGGAGCCTCACCTTGAACATCCCTTCCCTGTCGGTCATTATTGTCAAGGGTTCAGGAGGTCTCTCCGGTCTTGAATCGGGGCCATCGGGATCTTCCGGAGGTCTCTCCGGGTCTTCAGGTATGCCGGGTCTGGCGGTGGAATCGTCCGGGGATACTTCGGGCTCAACAACGGTCCCGTCCTCGAGTATCACCGGCTCGGGCGTCCTCATCATCCTGTGGATCAAGAGGTGTGCTCCAGCGACAGGTTTCCTTTCGGGAGTCATCACATGTCCGTATAGGACCCCCCACCTCTGCTCGGGTGGTTCCGGCTCCTCGTCCTCCAGTGGCGTCA
>JBLIRL010000027.1:0-22696 GCA_049472275.1 Thermoplasmatota archaeon
TGGAGGAAGACCGTCTTTGCGATAGTGGTGGTCGGATCGCTGGTGCTCGGATACTTCGGTGTCATCGGGACCGATTTCCTCTCCGAGAGAGAACTCCACATGCAGAGCAAGATACGCGGGGATTTCGAGGTCTACCTGCCGGGAGGGTCCGACGCGGAGAAGGTCCTCTTCGAGATGAAGAAGGACTGGTCGACGGACCTGGCTACCGTCTTCGTGGAGACACAGAACAAGTTCGATCCGACGGATGAAACGAACATCACGGATTATGACGTGCTGAAGGAGATATCCCTGATCGAGGAGTCGCTCAATTACAACAAGACGGACAAGGGCAGCATTGACGGGATCATCTTCTGCTTCTCCATATCCACCCTTATCAAGACTCTCAACTACACCACGACAGCCATTGAGGAGGCATTCTTCAACGAGCTTCCGAATGACCTGATAAATTACAGACTGCCGGAGCAGTTCAAGGGGAACTACTCGATCCCACCCGACCAGAGGATGATCGACGAGTTCTTCACGCAGGCCGGTCCGAATACGATCTCCAGCCTTGTTGCGGATGTGAACAGGGACGGGGTATACGATTCCGCCCTCATCTTGATGGGGCTCTCGCAGGAGATCGACCAGGTTGAGCTGATAGATAGTATCGAAGAGGTGATAGCCAGCTTCTTCGTGGATCCGGGAGTCAGACCGGGCAGTGTGGACACGACCGACCAGTGGATGGAGAGATACAACGACGGCGAGGTTCACTGCAGGATGACACTGACAGGCCCCACGCCCCTTGCCAGAATGATCTCAGACAGGACGATGAAGGAGATGCAGAAGGTCCTCCCCTGGGCCCTTGCGATGGTCGCTGCCGCGCTCCTGATATTCCACAGGACCTGGAAGATCCTTCTCATAACCCTGATACCCGTCACGTTCTCTCTTGTGATATCCTACGGCCTCATGGGGCTCGTGCTCCAGGTCCTGACACCACAGGTGGTGCTTGTCGCACCTATACTCATCGCGCTTGGCGTAGCTTACGGCCTGTACATCGCAAACAGATATGCAGAGGAGGAGGGTATCGAGGACAAAGAGAAGCGTATCCGGTATGCCCTCAGGACGACGGGGAAGGCCATATTCCTCTCGGCAATGACCACGGCCTTCGGCTTCGGAGCCATGCTCACGGTGGACATGGCCACAATGCAGGTGCTCGGCTTCGGTCTGTCCACGGGCATCCTGGCATGCTACCTCACAACGATCCTCATGACCCCGTCCCTCGTAATATGGCTCGACTACAAGAAGCTGACAAGGAGCAAGGATAAGAAGCCCAGATACAAGGGTTCGGGCGTACGCAGGCTCGGCAATATACCGATGAACCATTCCAGGAAGATCCTGGTCGGAGGGGTCCTATTCGCACTGCTCTCACTGGGACTTGCACCTCCCTCCTCCATCCCCGGTACAGATCTCAAGGTGGGGGGCTTTTCCGTCGTGAAGGCCAACATGGATTACATCGCACTGTCGCCCGCTGACGAACCAGTCGTCCAGAAGATGGCCGAGCAGTCAGATACCTTCGGATCGGGCCAGATAGGTCTGATGATAGTCAGAGGACAGAGTGCGCGCGACACCAATGACGACGGAAGGGACGACAATATAGCCAACAGCATGAAGGACATGGAGGCCCTGGACGACATCGACAGATTGCTGGAGATCATCAACGGAAAGGGTATGAACGACACGGGTATCGAGAATGCGGATGCCATATCCATCGTAGACATCATGAAGATGATAGCCATACCCGATTTCACGAATTCAGAAGCATACCAGCAGTTCATGAGCGAGCTTAGAAGGCTCAGCGAGAGGAATCCGGTGGACCTCCCGATAATCTTCATAGACGAACTCGAGGACTACATCAAGGAGAACATCGTGGGAAGGACGTTCTGGGAGGTTATCGAGGACGCTCCCAAGGAGAATTTCATCATCGAGAAATATCTGAAGGAGGACCTCCCCACTTTCCTGATGAACATCTTCTACAATTCCCTTGGTCAGGAGATCCGGGGAATGCTCATAAACGACACGTACGCAAAGACAATAGTATACATCAACATGCCAAACATGGACATCGTCGATACGGAGGTCGTGGTCAGGGATGTTGACCTAGCAATAGACGAGATATACGAGATGACCGCATCAGAGACCGGCGGGGGAGATCAGACTGCCTCGCCGTTGTCCGGGTTCGGCAAGGTCCTCGTCACGGTGAACGATGTCATAGTCGACAACGCGAACCAGTCCACATTCATGGCCCTCATAATGGTGTTCCTCCTGCTGTTTTTGGTCTTCAAATCCTGGCGCATCGCGCTAATTACGATCCTTCCCGTTTCCCTCGTGGTTTTCTGGCAGTACGCGGCGATCTGGGGGATCGGGGCTATGGGGAACGTCATCGCACCGGGTGAGAAGATGTTCTCGGGCGATCTGAACCTTTTCACGGCCCTCATCGGGTCCATCATCATCGGGATCGGTGTCGATTTCTCCATTCATATAACAGAGAGGATCAGGGAGAAGAACTTCACGCTGGAAGGTGTGATGTATGCGGCCGATACATCGGGATGGTCCTTTATCGAGGCAACGACAACAATGGTGATGGGGTTGACAGCCGTCTTCCTTGTCAATATTCCGTCCATAAGGGAGTTCATTCTCCTGATCATGATCCTCCTGATATTCTCCGCCTACTCAGCGATTTTCATACTCACATCGGCCTACCGGCTTTACCTTCCAAGATACAACAAATTGAAAAGTCTCAAGAAGATCAAGGGCTGATGACTGGACCCCGGCAATTGTCCAGCATGGTCCGTCGGTGGATTCTTTTACCCTATAATTAAAATAGGTACAAAGTAATTGGAGCCAATCTCGGATACCGGGACCTGATAAAAAGGAGGATTTCAGCCTTCACGGAGGACTTGCATGAACAGAAATCGGGGGATATTCGTAGGCACATCTGTCATTCCCGCTGCCGTTGGGATGCTGGCACTTATCGTTTTGGCATTCCTGTTCGGACCAGGTGATGTCGAGGTCAGCGGAGCTGAGTTCTACAATGTTCAGTCCGCTTCCGCGGACAAGGTCGAAGGATTGTACAAGGGACCTGTGTGGAACGGAGATGTCGTGGCTGACGGTGACGTTATCAACATCACGGCGATCAACGAGAGCGCACCATCGCCAATACCCACTGCAGACCTGCTGGCCGTGGAGATCATAGTGAACAATTCGGCCGGGACGACCCAGTACGAGAGCAAATGGGGCCTAACCTACGAAGGCACCGGATCGCAGTTCACGGGCAACATGACCCTGGACAAGGACCTCTCAGGAGACACCCAGTCCTCATCCGACGGAATCAGGATTCGTGTTGATGACGGTTACAAGGTATCGCTTCGTAAATACGACACCAGCGATACCCCGCTGCTTTTCTTCATCGTTGATGCGTCCGGACCGACGGTGTCCCCCGTGGAACCGGGGGCTTCCGTTGCGGTCCACGACGGGATAACCTATGCAAGAAAGGGTGGCAGTCTCAACCTCCAGATAACCGATGTATCGGAGAACCAGGACTGGTTCATCACCAACAACAAGGTCAGTTACAAATGGGACCAGGGGACCTCATCCGTCTGGACCGGTTCCGCGATCACCATTCCAAGCACACTTGGCAATCATACTCTGAACGTCACTGCCACCGACAAGTTCGATCAGACAACTACCTGGTCGAAGGATTACAATGTCACAACCTTCCTGACGGAGCCATCCATCTCGAGCGATGTTGATATTGACGGAGGGGTGGTTTTCGTCTCTTCCACCCAGATAGACGAGGATGTCGAGGTCGATCTCGAGGACCTCGAGCTGATATTCCTCAATACCAATGACAAGATCATTGTTAACGGGGGAGGGAAACTGACCATCAACGGCTCCACGGTGATGAGCAAGGGCGACCACTACTCCATAATCTCGAACAGCGGCTCGGAGCTCGAGATCTCGAACAGCGAGATCAAGGGAGCGGATTTCGCTGTCGCATCCAGCTCGCTACTGTACCTCAACTCCGGTCTCCTGGACAACGTGACCTTCACGGATATTCCGAACAGGATCTCCATAGGTTCCCCGGGGGTCGAGATTATCAATTCCGACCTCACCCTTTCGGGGATGGGGTCCATATACCTTGATTTCGACCACAGGTGGAGCCCCGCCCCGACCAGGTTGGAGAACCTGACGATTGACGGCACCGTCTGGACCCCGATACAGGTCAAGAACGTTTCCATATACAGACCCTATGACGCATCCACGATATACTACGAGGAGGACACGTCCGGGACCGCAATGATCTACCTTGACACCACAGGGGTAACCGGTCCATACATGAAGATACCCCTTTTCGTCGATTCGAGGGATTCACTTTCTTCCTTCGACCTCAGATACAACAACAGCGGGACCTGGGAAAGCTTTCCCGGTTTCCCCAAGACGGACATAATCTTCGATGAATGGTTCAACGGAGAAACTGGCAAGATAGACCTCTCGATACTCCCCGAGGGGGGCCACCAGATCAATGCGACATGGACCGCCGATGAGGATGGGATTGGATGCGTATACCTCGGCACCCCGAAGGTAGGCGGGGACAACATCAATGAAAGGTCGCCCGGGATACCCTCGCTGAACGTTGATTTCAATCGGTTCGGAACGAAGATGTCAGGAGATGTTCTGGTTCTCGAGAACATTACCGTGGAGGATGCCTCCGACAGGTTCGTTCACATAACCTCATCGGGAGGTGTCCATGCATCGCTCCTGCATCTCGGAACCAAAGGTTCGCTGATCGGAGCAGATGAGTTCATCACTGCGGTGAACTCGAGCCTGATCCTGTCCGATACCGAACTGGTGGGGGGAAACTCCACCGAGAGGGTGATATCAATTCACTTCTCCGCCGGGAACGATTGGGCCCTCTCTTCCATCAGCGATGTGAACATATCCATAAACGGGACAAGCGTATTCGAGGCGGGAATTGAAATCATCGGCGGAAGGGTCGATGTGAAGGACCTGATCATCGAGAACACCACGATCGGGATCGATGTGGAAGGCGGTCTTCTCAACGCCAACCGTACGCAGATATATCCGGTCGAGACAGGCATCAGAGTGACGCTTCCCGAAACATATCCAACTTCCATGAGAATGAAGGTCAACAACATTCTTGCCGGGAACAAGTACTCCACATCCGGTTTCCATCTTCAGGGGACCTCCATCGATTACGATCTCGATCTCGAACTGAAGAAGTTCGAGTTCAATTCCGGATCCACCGTCAGCTACACCAGGGATGACGGGATAGGCGGGGTCACGCTGGATGTCACATCGAGCAAGATGGCGACGGCATACGTCTCGGGGAACATCACAAGAGGACCCGGCCATGGCATCTCGATTCCAAGCTGGCCCGGGATGGGGGGTGTCAGGATGGAGGACTGCAGGATCTCCATGGTAGGGCTCGACGGAATATATCTCGGTGCTGACACCAAGACCAACATAACCCGCGGGGTGGTCTCGCAGGCTAACCTGATGGGGATATATGCGGAGGACGGTTCCGAACTCGGGATCATGGGATCTGTACAACCGATGGTCATACAGAACATGGGTTCCGGAGGGATCTACCTTGGCGACGACACAACCTTCTGGCTGGAAAAGATCAACATCTCTTTCTGCACCGGACAGGCGATCGAGACGGGGCTGAATACCGAAGGCACGATCTACGATGTGGAGGCATACTCCTGTGTTTCCGGGGTGCGCTTCGGCGAGGGAGCGGATGTCGAGGTGCTCGGACTGGAAGTAGAGGGTAACACACTGGGACCGGGGCTGTGGGCCAGGTCCTCCGACCTGGTCATCGGCAAGGGTACGAAGAACACCCTCATCAAGTACAACAACGGCAACGGGATATTCATCGACGGCGGGACCTTGAACGTATCCAGGACATGGGTCCAGTACAATACCGGAAAGGGATTCATCCTCCAGGGCGTGGAGATCGATATGATGAACATCCTCAAGGTCGAGGGGAACGGCGATGACGGCCTATCCATGCACATCTCATCCGACGATCTGCTCAAGGAGGACGGAACATACGTGATCCTCGACGATGTGGACATAATGGACAACTCCGGTGTCGGACTTCCAATTACGTACGATCCCACCCGCGTAACCAGGATGATCGAGATAATACTGACACAGCCCAACATCGGGGGGAACTCCGGGGGCGATATCATCGCTCCCAAACAGGTGCACTTCCTGTGGATATCCTCGACCTCCTCTACTAACCAGAACTCCCTGGGCAGCAATCTGGTTTCAGGGGTGGTCAGGGCAAACATCGATATCGATGTCGGAACCTCGACCTATGCCGAGCTCCTGAACCTGAACATCACTCTCCTGGGCTCAAGCAATATGTTCCATGTCATGGAAACGGGCACACTTCACATGGAGAACTGTTATGTCAGACCGAGCCAGGCGACAAAAAGGTTCTCCATCAAGGGGGACCAGGCATCCACCATACAGATACTCGGGGGATACCTCGGCCAGCTCTACAATCTCGAGATGAAGAACGGTGCGTCCTTCTACATGGAAGGAACCCTCGTCAGATACGGAGAAGGACCGATAGTTCTCAGGTCCACTCCCTTCCAGATAATCGACAGCGAGGTCTCCGACATCGAGGGAACGGGAATATTGATCACCAACGGAAGGGGAACCATCTCCGGTACTCAGTTCAGTGGCAATACCATAGGCATCCTGGTGGAGGGATTGTCCGACGAACTGAAGATCACGGATTGCGAGATCACCAACAACAAATGGGGGATATCGCTGTTCAATGATTCGGGAAAGAGGGTTTCCATCGATAATTCCTACTTCGCGGGCAACAGCCCGGCACCCATATGGACGGCAACCGCCAATGCAAATCTGCTGGACACCTTCATCAATCCCTCCAAGGTCCAGGTTACCCAGAGCGGATATTCCATCCATATCAGCTACTCGTTGAACATCAAGCTCCTGAACGAGATAGGTCAGAACGTCGAGTTCGATCTTACGGTGGACAGGGGCCCTGGCAAGAACATCGTTAACATCCCCGACCAGACGATGGGATATTCGGGCAAGTTCGAGTCATACACAGTGAACGAAGATACGGTCATCGACGAGGCCGTCACCGTGAAGCTGACCCTGGTCTACGTTGAGGGCAAGAACGCCGACGGGACGTCCATAACGGCAAAGATCACGGACACGTTCGACCTCGACGAGAAGATATCGATCACCTACTTCGGATACCAGGCTCCCAAGAAGACCACGAGGTTCCCAACAAAGCTCCAGGCACTGGAGGACAGGGGACTCAAGGACGGGCCCGTGGACATTTCAGAGTGGTTCACGGATATCGGAACGGACAAGGGGAACCTGACTTTCAGGACCGGACAGCTCAACGAGGAGATCATGCCTCGTCTTGATGGTTCGATACTCACTCTTTCACTGGAGAAGGATTGGAACGGCGTGGGCAACATCACGGTCACGGCGATAGATCCCCATGGCGTCAGTCTGACCATGGTGGTGAACGTCAATGTTGCGGGAACCAACGATCAGCCCTATGCCACGAACCCGCGCATAATCGCCCTGAACAGCGACAGTCCCACCGTTCCGAGGACAGATGATACCATAAAGGGAATATGGGAATGGTTCGATGTGGACGGCGACAGAGAACCGCAGGGGCATATCATTCGATGGTTCCTAAACGGCACCCATATGCCCCAGTACGACAACAAGATACAGGTAGAGGGCGTATTCGCCGGTCAGATATGGAACTACACGCTCTATCCGGCGGACAACATCGGGATAAGCAGCGGGATATACGGAACACCTGTCCATTCACCTCCCGTGATGGTCGGAAACCTTCCTCCTTCCCTTGCATCGGTCTCGATCACAACAAAGAACCCGACAACGCTCACGGACCTTCTGGCATCACCGGGATACTGGGAAGACCCTGAGACAGATGTGGTCACCTTCAACTACCTCTGGGAGAAGAAGACCTCGACAGGTTACGAGGCTCTGGGGGCGCCCAACTCGCCGATACTCGATCACCGCTTCACAACGAGGGGGGACACCATCAGAGTGAAGGTATGGGTATCGGATGGGATGGCGATAAGCAGGGTGAGGACGGACGAGGTCTTCATCAGGAACTCGGCTCCCTACATAGTCTCCGCGAAGCTCATGCCGGAGGTCGTCGACGAGAACACCGAAAGAATATACATCGATGACCTGGTCTGGGCGGACCCGGACGGCGACCAGGTATACATCAGCTATCAGTGGTATGTTCGCGGATGGCCCATTGCCATCGCTGACACGTTAAACGAGATCTACAAGAACCAGGGAAACTGGAACTATCCCGCCAACATCTCGGTCTCGATTACACCGTACGACTCCAACAATCTGGATGGTATTCCGTTCAGCCTCACCGTCTACGTGACGCCTACGGATACGGACGGCGACACACTGCTAGACGATGCCGACGGCAACGGACGGAACGATCCCAACGATGACAAGGACGATGACAACGACGGTTACGAGGACGAATGGGAGGAGTTCATGGACTCCGATCCCAAGGACCCGCTGAACAAACCCCTTGACACCGACGGGGACGGCCTCCCCGACGGTGATACGGGAAATACGCAGGATTGGATGGACCTCGATGATGACAACGACGGGGTCTGGGACGTTCACCCCGACAACGCCGACATGAGCAAACCCGTTTGGTACGATACCTTCCCGAAGACCGCATCCATGCCCGGAGACATGGACTTCGACGGCATCGGCAACGATCAGGACCCGGACATAGACGGGGACGGTGTACCGAACGACAAGGATTACGCTCGGTGGGACCCCGACATTTCAAAGGCACCAGAGCAGAGGGAGACCCTCTGGATCCAGATCCTCACCCTTCTGCTTGTGTTCGTGATAATATTCGCGATCGCGGTCTTCGTGTATCTTGTTTACAACGGCACGATCACACTCCCGACGAACGCACCACCGGCCGTCGAGGGGGAGGGTGCCGAGGCGATCTTTGAGGAGGAGCCCGGTCTCGCAAAGCTTCCCCCCAAGGAGGACGATGTCGAGGAGCTTGAGGAACTTGAGAACATCAGTACATGCTCCAACTGCGGGGAGCTCGTATCTCTGGATGAACCGGAGTGCCCGAACTGCGGCGCCGTTTTCGAGGATGCCGAGGAAGATGAGGATGAGGAAGAGGAATTCTCATTCGACGAATAGGACCTAGATCGGGAGGCAATGGCGAAGCGGTATGTTACTAGGGATCCTGCTGGATCTCCACCTCCTCCTCTGCATGGACGGAGGCCTCTTGTAGACCCGCTTTCCGAATGTTTCGCATGGTCCTCTTCCACAGGAGATGCTCCCTGAGCTTAATGGCACCCCATATGCCAAGCCCCAGGACCACCACCAGTATTGCCAGTCCCGCCCAGAGATAGATCGGGTCCCTGACGAACCTCTCGATGACATCGATGTAGGGATTGTCGATGTTCAGTGTCAGCGAAGCCTCGGTATCCTCCTCGGTCGGATGGCCGTTCCTCTCCGACCATACCGCGATCTGCACGATGTACGAACCCCTGTCGGTGTCCTTGCCCGCCTTCACCTTGACCTCTACCTCTTCCTCTCCGTCCTCCTCGACATAGACCCTCGAATCCTGGAAGGTCACCTCGATCCCCTTGGAGGAGAGGAACTCCGAGTTGGTGACGCTAAGAATGAAATGCTCACCGGCGTTCCCGGTGTTCTGAATGGTCATCGGGAAGGTATCCGTCGAGCCGGTGTCCATGTCTCCGGTGGGATCTGAGAAGAAGATCGTTGCCGAATAATACGGAAGGATCTCTACCTCCGTGGAATCCGTCCGCACCTCCCCATCGGTTCCCCTGTTGGTCCTGGCCGTTCCACCCATGATGACACTTGGATTGAGGGTTGAGGAGGTCTTTGGATCGACGCTGATATTGGCTGTGAAATCGTAGACGGGGGATTCCGGTGTCAGGCGAACCTCGTAATCCTCGAGGACGACCGAGATGTAATCGGGGAATTCCGGTTCGATATACAGGTCCACGTACTCTATGAGCAGACCGAGGTCATAGAGGAGTGTCGCACGGCACTGTATCTGACCCGTGGATGTTCCGTTGAAGCTGATATCGATGGAGATGCTGTCCTCCTCTATCTCCATCATAACGAGCTCCACGCCCTGCTGCGGACCGTCGATGTCCGCATCGATACCTGTGTGCAGGGGGCTCATCAGGAAGATCAGGACGAAGGTAGTGGCAATGAGATCTCGCAGGTTAGACACGGGGGAAAATCCCCTTATTTCCCTTTTTAAACTTGTGGAAGAAAGGTCCCGTCAGAAGGCGGTGTCATTTCCTGAAGGCCCATAGCTTGGATCCCAGATAGTTGATCACCGTAACAAGCACTATCACGGCAACGAGGACAACCTGGTACATGGGTTCCCCCTTCAGACCAATCACGTCCACCCCGATGTACATGAGGAACGTCCTCACGGCGAAGGCAAATACGGCCACCGTGAAGAACCTCAGGTACTGCCCTCCCTTCGAACCTCTCCTAGAGTCGAATGTCCAGTAGCGGTTCCAGAAGAAGTTCCATGTAACCGCAGCAAGGAAGGACACTGCCTGGTAGATGTAAACATATTTCAAGCCCTCGTATCCCGCAAGGTCGAAGACAGCATCTCCGAAGAGGAACAGAAGCATTGTCAGGACGCCCAGGTCGACGAGCATGCCGGTACCGCCCACGAAAAGGAACTTGACCAGGGGGGCGGAACCGGGGTAGAGGTAGAGTTTGAAGAGATGCTGGAGGTAGTTGAGGATCACCTTGCTGCCAAGCTTGGATTCCCCGAGCTCCCTGTCCTTGAAGGTGATGGGGACCTCCGATAGCTTGCGGTATTTCCCCTTGACCAGGACCTCCAGGAGGATCTTGTATCCCCTGGGCTTCAAGGGCGCCCCCTCTATGACCTCCGGTCTTATGGCGAAGAAACCGGACATCGGGTCGGAGCAGGAGGTCAGAGGTCTCGCCATGAACGAGGCCCCGAAGGAGATGAAACGCCTCATGAAGGGCCAGTTCTCGATGCCTCCTCCCTTTGTATGCCTGGATCCGACAACTACGTCCGCACCCCCATCGACGACGGCCCTGTACATCTTCGGGAGGACCTCCACGGGATGGGAAAGGTCTGCATCCATGACAAGCAGAACATCTCCTCTGGCCTCGGAATATCCCTGTAGCACCGCAGGAGAAAGCCCTTTATCCGTCTTCCTCACGATGCATCGGGCCCTGGGGAACCTGCCTGTGAGTTCCATCACGGCCGCTGCGGTCCCATCAGGTGAATCGTCATCCATCACCAGGATCTCATGGTCTATCCCGTCATTCTCGAGGACATCGGTTATCCTTGGAATGATCAGCGGCATGTTGTCCTTCTCGTTGAAGGTAGGTATGATCACCGAGAGCAGCGGAGGCCGCTTGCTGTCTGAGGGACCCATTCAAACTGCCTTATCATGGGGTCGGATATAAATGTTGCCGACCCAGGACGGATTCACTTCCCCTGCTGTGGTGGCTGAGGCGGTTTCTGAGGAGCCGGGGGTGCTGCCGGGGGCACGGTCTGAGAGGCCGGTGGTGGTGCGGCGGGGGGCATCTGAGGCGCCGGGGGCGCCGGAGGTGATTGCTGCGTTACCGGTGCGGGGGTGGGCGGGGCCTGCGCGGGAGGTGCGGGTGGTGCTGCCCTGGCCTGGGGAGCTGGCGGGGTCGGAGGCTGCTGCTGGGGCACCGGTGCTGCCTGGCCCGGTGAAGGGGCCTGCGGTGGCTTCACCTCCTTCGGCTGGGCTGCGGGGGGCTCCTGTGGTTTGTCCTCGGGAAGCTGTCCTCCATTTGCGCTCCTGTCCTGGGCGGCCTGCAGCTCCTTCGCGAAATCTTCCCTGCCCTTCTCTCCGCCGGATTTCTTCAGGTATTCCCTTGAATCCGTGGTCCTGCCACCAGTGAACTCTTCCTCGATGGCCGAGGATCCCTTGGATTTCTCCTCCTCCTTCCTCTTCCTCTCGAGCAGGTCCATCTTCTTCTTCTTGTCATCGTTGTTCTTCTTCTGGATGTAGGAGAAGACCAGACCGAAGCTCACAAGCAGAAGTGCGAAAAGAACAGGAGATACTATGGCCATGATCTCGCCGGGCAATCCCACCTTCTGCGAGAAGAATCCTTCATCCTCCGGAGGAGGATTATGGGTTATCCTTATCTTCAATCTGAGTGTGGTTTCGAGATCTTCCGTGTCCTTTCCGGTCACCACGATATCGAAAATCCCCTGTTCCCCGGCCTTGACATCCTTGACGTTGAAATCATATGTGAAGCCCGCTCCCTTCGCATCCGGACCGAACACGGTCGCCCTGTTGCCCTCCGGGTCGAGTATCTCCACCGTGTATCTTAGATTGGACCATGACCTGTCGGCAATGGGGTCGCTATCCCACAGATCGTCATCCCTGTCGGAGGAGTCTGTGAAATTGAACAGAGCGGTATACACATGGCTATCCACTGTTTCCACAGTGAACGATTCATCGATGAACTCTGGATCGGTGGACGGTCTCAGATCCGGTTCGATATACAGCGCGATGTATGGGAAGAAATCGAAGAACAAGGTGAAATAAACGGATGCTTCCCTTGATTCCAGACCCCCGTCATCCTCGATCCTGAAGGATACTCGGTAATCTCCCTCCGGATAGGGTTCGTCCAGACCGGGTCTCTTGTTGGCATCGATCTCGAAGGAGAAACCGTAGCCTCCCGAGATATTGATCTTCTCGATGTCGTCCTCGCCGATGACCTTGTTGAGGATCACGGTCTGGCTCGTGACGTGGATCACGTCCACCGTCGCCTTGATCACCCTGATGCCCTCACCGAACTGGAGTATGGTCGACATCATGTCCACCTCGTATACCTCGGCCTCGAAATCGATCAGTGATTCGTCCTGGTTGACATGGATATCGGCATGCCCACCGGGTTCGAGCTCGAAGGAGCCGGTCCTGTCCCCAATTATTACAAGGTCCAGTTCGGGTCTGTGGTTCACCGCATTCTGGTCGATATTTATGGTAATCGGGTATCTGACCTGGTAGGCGGAGTCGATCCCTATAACGAGCAGTTCATGGGTGCCGTCCTCCACTGTGGTGGTATCCCATTTCTCGAGAGCCCAGAGCGAGAACGGTGGGGCTCCCTCCTCGGAGGTGTCGACGGCATAACCTATCACCTCCTGGTCCAGGTAGAGGGTTACGTTCTGCATGATGTTCCTGGAGTTTCCCGGAATGGCATAACCCTCGAAATCAACCTCCCCTCCCAGAGGCTTCTTGAGGTCTGGTGAGTTCACTCCCAGGGTCATCCTGACGATCTCGATGGGTATTTCCCGGTTCGTGTTCTCATGGAACCTGTACTGGTCGGATGTTCCGATGGCGCCGCCGAAATCCTCGGCCTGGAAAGTGAACTTGTTCCAGTCCTGCCCCTGTCTTGCGATCACCTCGATATCGACCTTCCCCTCCTCGTCCGTTTCTATCTCGGGGGGCTCCCGCGGGTAGGGGAGGGGGTCCGGAGCGATGATGTAGGTTATCTTCGACTGGACTATCGGTTCGCCGTACTTGTCCTTGACGGTTAGCCTTGCCCACCAGTACATCCGAAGCGATCCCGCACCCAGAGGTTGGGGGGGGCTTTCGCCGGTATCCACCTGATGAAGATCAGCCCCGCTCTTGGTATCAACGTTCATGGTGTCCGCGACCACATGAGACAGTGTATCCATCTTCTCCTCATCGCTCTTATCGTGGTCCCAGAGGACCTTGGCCTGGACGGATTTTATGATAATGAAGGACTGTTTCGGGGCATCGATGTTGGAATTGATCCCCACATGGGCCTCCATCTCCGTCGAGTAGATGACGGTATCCCTCTGCGATCTGACCTCTATTGAAGAGTCTCCGCCGTAATTTCCTGGATTTTCCCCGGAAGCTCCTGCCCTTCCTCCCTTGGTGAAGAATGTGGAGGTCTTAATATCCACCGTGTCAGCATATACGTCGAGGAAGGCGTCCCCTCCCTCTCCTGCTCCGGAGTTCTGAACGAAGCCGCTTCCACCGGCTCCGCCTTCAACCTGGAAGTCGGAATCCGTCAGCTGGACCTTGTTCGCACCGCGGGCTCCGAGGAACAGGTAGGCCTCCCCTCCCCGGCCTCCGTAGCTCGTGCTGTCACCGAGGCCTCCGTCGTGCCCCCGGACGTTAAGCTCGGAATCGGTTATCACGAGGTCCGAGCTCTTGGAGGTCAGCGATATCTCGGAGTTCCCTCCCGGTTTCCCGACAGAGGCAGTGGTCGTTCCGTTCACAACGGAGATCCTGGAACCGATGACCTCGATCGAATCCGCCTTCACGTTCATGATCCCCTCGGTAACCGAGAGGAGGCCCTGGGTGCCCTCGTGGTTGATTATGCGGAGGGCCGTGTTTATCGTATCTTCCCTGCAGATGACCTTCTTGGCCCTGAGGGTCGCACCCTCGATTACCAGGGTTGCATTGTCCCAGATGAATACCGTATCCCACTCCTCAGATCCGGTCAGGTAGGATACGGTGTAGGTCCGGTTCTCGATCTCGAGGTTCTCACCGGCAGCCCTCGAAGGAGCCGCCTTGACAGTATCTTCCGGCCCATCAGTGAATGAAACGGTTCCGAACGAGGACAGAAGCAGCGCAGCCAGCATGAGAAGTGATGCGAAAATTACCTTCCTTCCTGCCATATCATACACCTCCTACAGCCTCCTTCTCATGGATATGTCGCTTGCCTGGCTCCTGCTGGATTCGTATCTTCTATCCCACAGCAGCATGAGAAGGAAGAATGTGAAACCACCCCCGAGGAATGCGAACATCATGACCCAATGGATGGGATAGACCGGGACGCTGAGAAGAACGGGGATAACAAGTACGAAGGAGATTATCATGAAGATTATCGAGAACTTCTTTCTCGCTTTGTAGATCTCCATATCGGTCCTCAGCTCGACGATCATCTTCCTTCTGATGTAATCCTCATCCTCCTGGGCCACATCGATCCTTCGGAATGTGAAGCCGCAGAACTTGCAGGTCATGTTCTCCTGCTTTGTATCCTCCAGCTGCTTGTGGCAGTTCGGGCATTCGATAAGGCGTGTTCTCTGGACCATGTCAATCACCGTCGGTAGGTCCTTAAAAAATATATACGTTTCTAGAAGGAGCGGAACGGTCGGCAACTTTCGATAGAATTATCATCAAGGTCGAAGGTTAGGGTACCGGGTGTACAGATGGATTTCAGAGACCTTCTCCTGGGAGGCGAACATCACAGGATCGAGGACCCCGTGGACCCGTATCTCGAAGCCTCCAGACTATCCATTGCAGACCAGACAAAACCATGGATAGCCCCGGCCAAGGGATTCGAGGGGTTCTTCCTTGCCGGGAACGTGCTCTCCACGCGAGAAGCGATTGCCCGCTCCCTAGGCACGACCCGGGAGGGCCTGCCTGACGTTCTGATCAGGGGAATGGAAAGAACCCTGCCCATGGAAAGGACAGAAAGACCCGAAGGATACTCCGAGGTCAGCGTTGATTCGATCCCAATTCCAACCTATTACAGTACAGACGGCGGGCCCTATGTAACCTCTGGGATCTTCCATGCGGGATTCGGGGGCAAGTTCAATCTTTCCTTCCACAGGATGATGTACCTGGGAGACGGAAACTTCGCCGTGAGGATAGTACCCAGGCATCTGAACGCGCTTCTCTCGGAGGCTGGCTCATCCGGGGAGAAGCTCTCTGCAACGGTCTCGATGGGAACGGACCCGGCTGCCCTGCTGGCAGGTTCGATCACACTGCCCTTCGGCAAGGATGAGATGGAAGTCGCATCTTCTCTTCTCATGAACTCCGGGTGTGGTCCGATGAAGGTTTTCTCTCCGGTGGATGATGATATGGGTTCGGCCGCACCCGTCGGTTCGGAGGTGGTCCTGCACGGGCACTTCACGGGAGATAGGGCCAGTGAGGGACCCTTCGTTGACGTGACGTCCACCATCGACCTCTCGGGTATGGACCCCGGGGAGCCGGTCTTCAAGGTGGAGAAGGCCCTTGTCAGAGAAGGAGCGGTCGTGCATGTGCTCCTTCCCGGGGGATTCGAACATTACATGATGATGGGGCTTCCGAAGGAACCATCGATCCTCCAATCCGTCAGGAAGGTGGTTCCGAAGGTCCATGCGGTAAGGCTCACGGAGGGTGGGTGCTGCTGGCTCCATGGTGTTGTTTCCATCACCAAGCAGAAGGAAGGTGACGGCAAGAACGCCATCATGGCGGCATTCAGCGGGCACCCGTCCATGAAGAGGGTCGTGGTGGTGGACGGGGACATAGATATTTTCGATGACACGCAGGTGGAATGGGCTGTGTCCACAAGGTTCCAGGCCGACAGGGACATGGTGGTCATCGAGGGAGCCCGGGGATCCACACTTGATCCCTCCGCACATACGGGGGACAGGACCACGGCGAAGCTCGGGATCGAGGCATGCATGCCGGTCGGGGAGAAGAAGCGGTTCCAGCGCGTGGAATGAGATTTGGACCGTTTCCTGAAATCATTTATAAACTGCCATTCTCTTTACCGGTCCGTGAAGGACAAGGTCATTCCCAGAGCGGCCATCCTAGGTTCATTGCTTATCCTGCTTGTCTACTCCTCCGGATGCATAGACATCCATTCCACCAGAAAACTGTTCTTTCCCGGGGAGGAAGAGGACATCTTCTACATCCAGGGGACCATCGCGGAAGTGAGGCACAATTTCACGGGCGGTTTCGGAGATGACGGACAGGTCCTGTCCCAGGAGGAGCACTTCTCGGTGGACAACTTCTACATCGGGAAGGGGGGAGGTGACCTTTACATATACGGCCAGGTCCATTTCGGTGCGGATTCCGAGAGAAGGGTGGAATACGAGAGGACGATCCATGTCAGCCTTTATTTCATACCCGATGAGGAGACCCAGGTCCTGAGGGCAAGCAAGACCTACACCGCTCCCGACGTCGGCAGGTTCGATGTTGCCGAGATAATCGATCAGATCTACGGCGCGGAGACCGGTCTCTGGTCGCTCAGAGTGATAGGGAACGGCACCGCCAGCAACACGGCGGACGTTCCTTTCTACGATTGGTTCCAGGTATCGGTCAACGGCCGGTACTCGGACGATTCCTACAATAACAATCCGCCGCATTCCTCGAGGGACTCGTGAAGCATTCCTACACGCCCAGGTTCTGCATGTCCCCGGAAGGTCTCCCCGATGATATGGGAAGGTCCTTCTGTTTCTCCTTGGGCCCCATGTGAACCACCCTCTGCGGGAAGGGTATCTCTATGCCTTCCTGCTCGAACTTCTCGTAGATGCGTTCGCGTATCTCCGAGGCGACCCTCCACTGATCGTTGAAGTCCCGTACCCAGAAGGTCACGGCGAAGTTCAGAGACGAATCACCGAACGCATTGAAGCGATAGTGCGGGGCATGGTCATCATCCAGCAGAGTATCCGGATGCGAGTTCACTATGTCCAGTAGGAGCTTTCCTATGCGCCTGGGATCGTTGTCGTAGGAGACCCCGACCTCGACCGTCTTTCTGCCAAGGAAATCGGGTTCGCTGAGGTTCGAGAACATATGGTCGGAGATCCTGTTGTTGGGGATCGTCACGAGCTGGTTCGAGATGGAGTGAAAAAGCCTCGTGGACCTAAGACCGATATGCTTGACCTGGTAATTGGAACCCTCTAGCTCTATCCAGTCACCTTCCTTGAAGGGGCGGTCGAGAAGGATCATGATCCCGGCAAAGAAGTTGGAAAGGGTGTCCTGAGCGGCAAATGCTATCACCAGACCGATGATCCCCATCCCCGCCACGAAAACCGTTACGTCTATGCCGAAGACCCTCAGGAACATAACTATGGCGACCACCCAAATGACCACGGTTGCGACCTTTCCGAGAAGAGGCACGAGGACGTCGTCCGCCTGCGTCTCGGTCTTCCTGGACAGCAGTTTGAGATAGACCATTATCACCCTCTTGAAGACCTTGATCGCGATATAGGCCACGATCACTATGGTTACCGCACTGTAGGCCTTGTCAAGAATGTCGATGAAACGCGGGTTCAGGTCGAACTGCGAGACCGATATTATCAGGCCGTAAAGCAGCAGGATGACGAAGAAGGGGCCGGTCACGATGCTCAGGATCTGCTGGTCGATCTCGGTTTTGGTCCTTTTCGAGACCTTCAATGCGAGGTAGAAGATGAGCCACAGTACGACCGAGGCAGCCGCCCAGATGCAGAACACGAGAAGGAACCTGACGAACGGGGTCCGGTACTCCCTCGGAAGGAACGATGTTGGTATGCTGAATCCGAAGACCTCGATGTCGGTCTTTCTCACAACCCCGTCATCCTTTCCCTGCTTGATCAGCTCCACCTCCGACAGGGGCTTCAGATACTGGACAGTTCGATTATCCATGGTCATCTCGCTTATTCGGACCATTATGCCGACCCGGGCTCCGGACCTGATCTCTTCCTTGAGCTCGCTTCCATGGAACTTCAGGATATGGATGTCGTCCGAACTCTGCTCGGTGGATTCCATTATCATGTATGTCTTCTCCACAGAGACCTCCGCACCGTCCTCCTCGACGGTCTCCGTCAGGACGCCCACGTAAGAGACCGTATCCTCGAATGTGACGAAGGAGCCCGTCTCGAAGGTCCCGAACCTGCCTGTTGTCCCATCGAACATGTCGAGCAGGGACTGGAGATCGTCGACCTCCGCGGGTTCTTCGAGCGTCTGTCCAGTGGTCGGGACCGACGATAGAATGAATAAACCGATCATGAAGAAGGAGAGCAGCCACGCCCTGTTCCCTATCCTGCCGAACATAGCCATTGTACAGCTTTTTCATTAAAATGGTTTTTCTTTAAAGATAGTGGTCCTTGGCCTCCACCTTCTCCGGTCCCTTCTTCAGGTCGGTGATCTCAGGTGAACCTATCAGACGGGACAGCGAATATGGGGTGCCGAAACATACAATGTCGAGACCGCGGTCAAGGGTTCTCCTGATCGTTCTCGGTTCCGGCATCTCCATTTGATAATCGATCCCGCTCCTGAGCAGGAGGGAGGCGGCCTCGAGGTCCATCACGGCAATCCGGGGGCCGTCACCTCCAAGATCCCTCCCGGAAACGGCATCGACCACATCGGGAGAGAGCTTTCTGCTTCCCCCTCCCGACCTCGCAGGAACCACTTCAACCGCGTACAGGGTGGTCTCCGGCACCTCCACGACCCCGCTCAGGTCGGATATCATGATCAGGTCTCCGGAGCTGCCGCTCACGTCCGCCCTGCCCGTTGAGCTGCCATCTTCCCCGACCGAGCAGTATAGGAGTCCGTTCTTCATGAAGAGGCGGACCGGGTCCCCCGCTTCAATGTCTGCGTCCGCCACAGCGTCGATGGACCTTACGATATCGAGCCTCTCTATGGTCGTATCGATGAAGGTCTTCATCTGGAGAAGGCTCCTCTGAAGCTCCTCCACTCCCTCGATGGTTGCATGAGGAGGTTTGAAGGACAGGTCCACCAGACCCTCGTCTGCCATCTTCCTGAGATAGTCGGAAATTGCCTGGGGTGTGATGTCGAGGGAATCAGCTATGGACCTCTGGTCCTTGGGGGTGTCTATCACCAGCTCCCTGAGGATCAGGAGCCTGGTGAGGTTTCCCTTGTTCCTGATGATCTCCATGTGATGCCTCCGGAAAAGGTAAAATACCTGTGTCAGCTTAGGTGTAAACTTTCCTTTAGGTAAATAAAGTTTACTTTATTTCCGATAAATTCAAGTTAACGAGGTGTGAATGATGAGATTCCGATATCTGGCTTTCACCGTGTTCCTTCTGATCCCTTTTCTTTTCATGGCGGGATGCATCGATGACGCTCATACCGACGGGGACCTCAGGTTCCGGGACCCGCTCGGTGCCGATGTCGTCCTCGACAGGTACCCGGAGAGGATAGTGACGCTGTCCCCGGCACTCACCGAGACCGTCTTCGCACTGGGTCTGGGAAGCCTGATCGTCGGGACGGATGACATGTCGAACTATCCGGACGGAGCCGGTGACCTCCCCGATGTCTTCACATATCTGGGTCTTGATCCCGAGAGCCTGATATCGGTGGATCCCGACCTGGTCATAATGGACAAGACCCTGGACATCAGCGAGGAGGCCTACAACTCCATCCGGGACCTCGGCATCCCCGTATACAGGATATATCCGAGGAACGTCTCCGAAGTCCTCGAAGCCATCAACGGAATAGGGACGATCACAGGAGCTTCGGAAGCGGCAGAAGAAATGGTGGAGGATCTCCTTGATAGAATGACAGCCGTCCAGACAGAGGTATCTGTGTGGAAAGAGGAGCAGAGACCGAAGGTTCTCCTCGTATCCTACTACGATGGAACGGGGGACCCCTGGGTCTCGACCGATTCAACCATGGCGGGAGGATTGATAGAGACGGCGGGAGGAAGGAACGTCATTGCGGATGATTCGGGAATAGTGGTCCAGGTCCCGGTGGAAACGATTGTCGGGGCGGACCCGGACATCATCATCTGCACACAGAGCGAGGTCTGGCCAACCCCAACGAGGGACACCATCCTGGCAGATGACGGATGGAAGGACATCGGGGCCGTGGTTAGCGGCAGGGTATTCGAGGTGGACGGGGATCTTGTGGACAGGACGGGACCCAGGTTCATACACGGACTTGAGACCATCCATGATCGCATATCGGATTACGTCGGGGAATAGAATGAAAAGAAGGAAGTCCTTCATAATCTCCATCCTCGTTCTACTTCTGCTCGCGGCGGTGGTGGCGGGGATCTCCGTCGGGACCGTCAACATACCCTTTCCCGATGTGATGAGGCTGCTTCTTGCACGGATACCTGGTCTGCATTCGCTCGATGACGGGATCCCCCCATATTACCGGACCATCGTCATGAGGTTGCGGCTTCCGGTCGTTGCGATGGCACTTTTCGTCGGGGCAGGACTCTCATCGTCCGGTGCGGCCATGCAGGGACTATTCAAGAATCCTCTGGTGGACCCGTTCATCATCGGGATATCCGCGGGGGGGGCTTTCGGATGGGTCATCGGCCTTCTGATAGGCAATCATATCGATATGCTGAGCGGATATCTGGTCAGGATCACACTGAGCTTTCTGTTCGCAATGGGCACCGTGACCGCCGCATACATGCTCTCGAAGACCGGGAACCGGATACCCCTAACCAACCTTCTCCTTGCAGGTGTCGCCCTGTCGGCATCCCTCACGGCAGCGACACAGCTTGCGATCTACATCTTCGTCGAGAATCCCACACCTCTGATCTTCTCCCTCCTCGGAAGCTGCTCCAATTCCAAATGGTCCGAGGTGGCCATGGTCGGCCCGGTTGTCATCCTCGGTACTGTCATGCTTTCTCTACTGGGCAGGGAGCTTAATGCGTTCAGCACTGGCGAGGAAGGGGCCAGACACCTGGGTGTGGAGGTCGAAAGGGCGAAGGTCCTGATCCTCGGTCTCGGAACACTTGTGGCCGCGATCACCATTCCGTTCTGCGGGATGATCGGTTTCGTCGGCCTGATGATACCGCACATGGTCCGCAGGATGATCGGGGCCGACCACCGTTCCCTCATCCCGGGGTCCGCTCTCTTCGGAGCATCCTTCCTGGTGATCTGCGACCTCTTCTCCCGCAACGTCCTCGATATCACGATACCCCTCGGAATAGTCACCGGACTCATCGGGGGGGCCTTCTTCATATATCTTCTGAGGGCAAGGAGGTTCTCCTCATGATCGAGGCAAGGGATGTTACCTTCTCCTACAACGGCGGTGAGCCCGTGCTCGATGACGTGAGCCTCTCCGTGGAGAAGGGCGAGATGATCGGGATCCTCGGACCCAACGGCTCGGGGAAATCAACGCTCCTCAAGCTGATGAGCGGCGTCCTTTCTCCCAGAACCGGAAGTGTCCTTCTGGACGGAAGGGACATATCCCGGACATCAAGAAGGGAGATTGCTCGCAAACTTGCCGTGGTGCCTCAGGAGACGGAGCTCGGATTCGATTTCAACGTCAGGGAGGTCGTTTCCATGGGGAGATACCCGCATCTTGGCAGGTTCCAGTTCAACGACCGCAGGAGCGAGAGGATCGTCGAGCGTGCCATGGAGACCACGGGGGTTCAACGTTTCGCTGAGAAATCACTGTCGAACCTCAGCGGAGGGGAGAAACAGAGGGTGATAATAGCAAGAGCCCTCGCGCAGGAGCCGAAGGTCCTTCTCCTGGACGAGCCCACGAAGAACCTCGACATCAGACATTCCCTGGACATCATGTCGCTGATACGGGGGATGAACGAAGAGGGAGAACTGACGGTGATCACCGTCCTCCACGATCTGGACCTCGCAACCAGATACTGCAGGAGGGTGGTCCTCCTGAAGGACGGAAAGGTTTTCAGGGACGGGGATATCGGTGGAGTGCTAACACCGGAGAACATCGGAAGTGTCTTCGATATCAGATCGAGGATTCACCGTGATGCGGGACTCCGGGTGGAGATCATCGGCTGAGGGCGAGATTATTTTCACATAGCCCCACCGGAGCTTATAATAAGGTCCGAATTTGTGGTTGAGCCTCCCCGAGGTCCTGCC